>JAILOI010000047.1 GCA_024690885.1 Lachnospiraceae bacterium | reverse complement strand
TCATAAATCAAGGTATTCAAATCGGAGCTTCGATTATTCACCACGATTTCATGATTCATATCCACCTCTACATCCATAAAAGAAGCAAGCTGTCCCACGGTATAGAAGTTGCGGGTCTCAATGTCATCGCCTTCCTTGATGATGTAGCTGCCCGGCTCTAAACTGCCGTTGACCTCCACAAACTTCGGGCAACGAATCCGCTGTCCATTCACCGTAAAGGTAACGTAGTTGTTGGCAAACTCCTCTAAATTCTGAATCTGAAGCTGGGCGGACGTACCAACCGTAGAGCTTTCGATTTCCACCGTCGCATTGGGCTGTAAGCGGGTATTTAATCCAACCTCTTCCCCATTCATGGTCACGTGCGCAGACTCACCCTCGATACCACGCACCATACGAGGGGTACCGTTGACACGATAGTGAATCTCACGGCCACGCTGCGGGAACAGCTGCTCGGTCGCCAAACCGGCCTGCAATGCTGCATCCACAATCTTTAAGTGTCCATTATCGTAGAGCTTCATCATCTCACCGTTGAAGTGAATCATGATGAAGTTGTTCTTCTGTTCAAAATAATTGAGGCAGATACCAATCGGCGTAACCAGAAGTGGATCTTTCTTAATATCGCTCTGTAAAAATTCCACATTCTGCATGACTTCTTCTCCACGAAGTGCCACACGCTCATGGACGATTTCCAACTTGTCTGCCAGGGTGTCTGTAAAGCCGTGAACCTTGCCGCCACCACCAACAATGAAGGAAGCCGCAACGGATGCATCGCCGTTGAGTTCCTTAATCTTCTCCGCAACCGCGGTGGTGATTTTCTCCATCACCGGATTGGTCAATGCCCATACGTCCTCCGCCGGTACGGTGTGCTCAATGCCCATGATGTCCTTGTAGGTAACCCGGTCCATGACAATGGAATCCTTCTTCACCTGCTCTGCCGTAGCAAAATCCACCAGGAATGCCTGGACAATCACTTCCGTCAACTCATCACCGGCGTAAGGAATCATGCCATAAGCAATGATGCTGCCGTCCTTGGTCAAACAGATATCGGAAGTACCGGCACCCACATCTACCAGGGCGATATTTAACATACGAAATGCCTGTGGGATTGCAACGTTCATGGCTGCAATCGGCTCCAATGTCATATTGGCAACATGCAAATCGGCACGCTCTACTGCCGAATACAATCCGTCTACCACATCTTCCGGAAGGAAGGTTACAATGATATCCTCCGCAATCTTCGTAGCTTTATGTCCCTCCAATGAGGAAAAAGGTTCATCGTTCAAGTAGTACTTCATAACGGTATAACCCACGCAATAGAACTTGTACTTCTCATGCTCCGAGTTCCCGGTCAATTCTGCCTGGGCCTTGTCGACACCAAGTAAATCCAAGGTGTTCAAATCCTCGCCGGAAACCACCGTTTCCTCCGGATACTCATACTCAATACGCGTGGTGATGGTGCGAAGCACACGACCAGCGGCAGCGATACATACTTCCGTCAATGGGAAGGATAACTGCTCTTCCAACTGCGCCTTCACCTGCGCGATGGTTTTGGCCACACGTCCGATATCGTGAATCTGTCCATCCAACATGGCGCGGGTATCATGCTCCATGGTGCACTGGGCAACCACGGTAAATCCCTTGTCTGTTTGATATCCAACCGTTCCAACGACATTTCTGGTTCCAATATCCAAGCCAAATACGTAATCTTCTGATTGCAGATCTTGCATGTCCTTCTCCTCTTGTTCCTCATCCCCTTGTTCCCGGAGATTGTTATTGGTGGTAGGTATTGCCCGGCCGGGCCCCAGGTGTTTTTGGATTTGTTCCACCACCTGGCTGGCCGCCCCATTGTTATCAATCACAACCTGGCACATCCCTCGGAAGGTATCTTCCGGAAGCTGGGATGCCATCATCTTGGTAATCTTCTCATCCGTGTATCCTCGGCTCTCACGCAAGCGTTCCCGCCGGACATCTTCCGATGCGTAAATATACCAAAGTTCATCGCACACTTCATCGTAGTGTTCTTCAATCAGAAGTGCTGCTTCTAGAAAAAAGTAATCAATCTTCTTCGCGAATCGCTCCAGCTTCACCTGCTGTAAGATTGCTTCCTTCACTGCCGGATGTACGATGGCATTCAGCGCTTCCCGTCGTGCCGGGTTGGTATAAATCAGCTTTGCTAACGCATCTGATTGGATGTTCCCATCCGAATCAAACACGCCATCTGCGCCAAATTCCTCTACCAACTGCTGATGACAAGTGCTGCCGGGAGCCATCAGCTCCTTGGCCAGTTCATCCGCTCGCACCACCTTGGCGTTGTAGTTGGTTTCCAAATAGGTCAGTATGAAACTTTTGCCGGCACCCACGCCTCCGGTGATCCCGATAAACTTCATAACGTCCTCCAAAAGCCGAAAATATACTATAATCCATGAAAAATTATATCAGTTTCATAGGGAAAAAGAAAGACCGGCCTACAATAATTTGACCTATTGCAGGCGGGTCTTCCACTACATCTTGTATCTCATATTACTTGGCATCGTACCAGTTTTCACCCTGATGTACGTCAATCTCCAGTGGCACCGATAATTGTGCAGCTCCGCGCATCTCCTCTTCTAAGATGGTGCGTACCTGCTCCAACTCCGAATCCTTGGTTTCAATCAGAAGTTCATCATGTACCTGTAAAATCAATCGGGACTCTAATTTTTCCTCCAGGAGACGATGATGCACGCGAATCATGGCAATCTTGATGATATCCGCAGCCGTTCCCTGAATCGGAGAATTCATTGCGATACGCTCACCAAAGCTACGCTGCATAAAGTTACTGGATGCAATCTCCGGAATCGGACGCTTGCGACCAAGCATGGTGGTGGCTACACCGGTGGATTTGGCTTCTTCCACCAAACCGTCGATATACTCCTTCAGCTTCGGATAGGCCGCATAGTAGTTATCAATATATTCCTGAGCTTCCTTACGGGTAATGTTTAAGTCCTGGCCCAAGCCAAAGGAACTGATACCATATACAATACCGAAGTTTACAGCCTTAGCATTCCGTCTCTGCAGCTCCGTCACTTCTTCGAATGGGGTATGGAATACCAAAGAAGCGGTGGAACGGTGGATATCCTTGTTCTGCTTATAGGCTTCAATCAGATTCTCATCCCCGGACATATGTGCCAACACACGCAACTCGATCTGGGAATAATCCGCATCCAGAAAGGTATAGCCCTCCTTGGCATGGAACACCTTACGAATCAGCTTGCCCTGTTCAATACGAATCGGAATGTTCTGCAGATTCGGCTCCGTAGAACTTAAGCGTCCGGTGGCCGTCACCGTCTGCTGGAAGGTGGTATGAATCCGGCCATCGGCAGCAATACACTTATCCAAACCATCCGCATAGGTGGACTTTAGTTTTGTCAACTGGCGGTAGCTTAAAATGTCCGACACAATCGGAGCTTCCGGCGCCAATTTCTCCAATACATCCGCTGCGGTGGAGTATCCGGTTTTGGTTTTCTTACCGCCGGGAAGTCCCAGCTTACCAAAGAGGATCTCGCCCAACTGTTTCGGGGAATTGATGTTAAATTCCTCATCCGCAGCTTCGTAGATGCTCTTCTCTAAGCGGGCAATATCCCCCTCGAGGCTGCGTCCGTATTCTTTTAAATCTCCACGATTGCAGGAGATACCCTCCCGCTCCATATCATAGAGACAGAATACCAGCGGTAACTCCACATCCGTATACAGATGCGCCATACCTTCGGAAGCAAGCTTTGCTTCCATGGGTTCAACGGCTTTGACAGCAACGTACGCATCATATCCACAGAACTTGCGAATACCGTCCTTGTTTTCCCACGCTTTTGCCCACTTATCCTTGCCGAACAAGTCCACATAGGAAGGAATCATCCAACCCAGATAATTCTTCGCAATCTGATCCGTCGGATATTCCGAAGGCAACGGATCCAATAAGTAAGCAGCCAGGGTGACATCGTAGTAATTCTGATAGTCAGCCGGATTGACAAACAAGGCACAGTGATCATCTGCAGCCGCCTTCTGCTGCATCGAAAACAAATCCATCTGTCCACCATCGGCTGCCTCTTCCCCGGCACAAAACAGGGCTTCATAACGATTGAAGATTCCCTTCAAATCGTTGACTGCCAGGCGCTTACCGGCCACCAGAAATTCTCCGATTTTGCCAAGCAGCACCCGTCGCTCTTCCCCGGTAGTTCCATATGCGTCACATACCACAGTATCTTCCCCATCGGAAAGTGCGCATCCAAAGAAGGTTTCTCCTTCTGCGTAAAGGCCAAATCCCACCGTGGTCTTGCCAGCCTTTAATACATCCAGGAAGTGCTCCACTTCCCTAATCATCTCGGTGCCATCCGAAACCAGACGAAAGGACTGATCCAGATCCGTGGTCACTTCTGCGGTACTCTCAAACCGGGATAGCAGGTTTTTAAATTCCCACTCCTTGCACAGAAGATATGCGTCCGGTGTATAGAGGTTCTCTAACTTCAACTCCTCCAAATCGTAGGAAATCGGCGCATCAATATCGATGGTGGCCAAAGTCTTCGACATCACGGCCTGGTCCCAATATTCCTTCAGATTTGCAGATGCCCGAGGTGGCTTTAATTCCTCCACATGGGCATATGCCTCCTCAATGGAATGATACTGAACAATGATATTGGTTGCGGTCTTCTCGCCGATGCCCGGTACCCCCGGAATATTATCGGAAGTATCCCCCATAAGGGCCTTCACATCAATAAACTCCAGCGGTGTCACCAGCTTCTGTTCCAACACATCTGCCGCATAGTAGTTCTCAATCTCTGTTCCCGTCTTCTTGGTCTTCGGGATGGAAATCTTAATGTGATCTGTCGCCAGCTGCAATAGATCCCGGTCTCCAGATACGATGGTCACCTCTAGGCCTTGCTTCTCTACGCTTTTGGCCAGGGTTCCGAGGATATCATCCGCTTCATACCCTTCCTTCTCAAAGATGGTCACGCCCATGGCCCGCAGCATCTGCTTCATCATCGGCACCTGTTCCTTCAGTTCCGGCGCCATGGCACTACGGGTGCCCTTGTATGCCTCAAACATCTTATGACGGAAGGTCGGTGCATGCACATCGAAGGCCACCGCAAAATACTCTGGCTTCTCGGTATCTATAATCTTAGAAATGATGTTGATGAATCCATAGACTGCATTGGTGTGCAATCCGGCGGAATTGGTCAAATCCGGCAAGCCATAGAAGGCACGGTTCAAGATACTATGTCCATCAATCAATACTAATTTGCTCATATCATTCATCCTATCTAGATAAAAATTCCCCACCTATCACATCACGGGTAGATGGGGATATTCCTTCAGTGATTAAACCTCGCGGGTCTCATGTTTCAACCACTCTGCCTCTTCCTTGGTCAGAAGTGGAGCCAGCTTTTCATAAACTGCCTTATGATACTCGTTTAAGGACTTCCGCTCCAAGTAGGTTAACTTGTCCACATCAATGGCATCCAAATCGATTGGGCAGAAGGTTAAGTTCTCAAATTTGTAGAACTGACCATACTCCGTCTTCTGATCTTCCACGCAGAGAAGCTCACTCTCGATACGAACACCAAGTTCATCCTCTACATAGAGTCCCGGTTCATCGGTGGTAATCATACCCGGTTTTAATGGCCATACACGCATGCGATCGGTCATTCTCCAACGGAAGGAGTTCGGTCCCTCATGGACATTCAAAATATGTCCCACACCATGTCCGGTACCGCAACGATAATCCAGGCCCTCATCCCACATCGGTCCACGTGCCAGGATATCTAAGTTCTGGCCGGTGGCTCCATCCGGAAAATGTGCAGCCAACAGGCGTAGGTGAGAACGCACCGTCAGGGTATAGGCCTCGCGCTCATGCGCGGTTAATGGTCCAAGTACGATGGTACGGGTAATATCGGTGGTTCCCTCCAAGTAATGTCCGCCGGAATCTACCAACAGAAATCCATGGGGTTCCAATACGGAGAAATTCTCCGGTGTTGCTTCATAGTGCATCATCGCTGCGTTCGGTCCGTATGCTGCAATGGTATCAAAGGATACATCCAAAAAGTGCTCCTGCTCCTTACGGAATCCAAGTAACTTCTCAGCTGCAGAAACCTCGGTGATTTCTTCCTTGCCGATGGTATTCTTCAGCCAGTAGATAAACTTGGTAACCGCAACACCATCCTTCACGTGCGCAAGACGGGTATTCTCCTGCTCCACCTCGTTCTTGATGGCCTTCAGAAGTTCGGTTGGGTTTGCATCCTCAACCAGAGATACCTTCTTCGGGAAAGCAGACACCAATGCCGTATTTACAATTGCAGGATCTAACAATACCTGCTTCTCTTTCACATGCTTTAAGTCCTTGTATACGTCCTCATATCCCTTGACGGTAATCTGATTCTTCTCTAAATGCTTCTTCACCTCTGCATTCAAAGACTTCTTGTCAACGTACAAGATGGCCTCATGGAAGGTCAAATAGAAGTAAGACATAAATACCGGAACAGAGGCAATATCGTCTCCTCGTAAATTCAATAACCATGCAATGTCATAGAGGCTGGTTAAAAGGAAGGCATCTGCCTGCTTCTCCTTCATCACCTCGAAAACCTGCTTCATCTTAGATTTTGCAGATACACCGGCATATGGCTTCTTCACTACCCACATCGGCTTGCAAGGAAGCGCCGGGCGCTCCTTCCACAACTTATCAATCAAGTTATACTTCAATACAATGGATGCATCAGCTGCCTTGGCAACCTCCTCATACTCGCGATGGGTAGCCACCGGCATCAAGCGTCCATCATACGCTAAAACCTGTCCCTTCTTCAGATGAGATGCCACAAATTCCTTCACCGTCGGAACGCCCTCTTCTCCCATCTCAAAAAGTACGACGCCACTTCCTGCCATCTCTCTGCGCGCCTGTATAAAATGACGTCCATCCGTCCAAAGTCCGGCTTCCTTCTCGGTTACAACGATGGTTGCGTTGGTGCCGGTAAATCCGCTAATAAACTCAATCTCTTTAAAATAATCTCCCACGTACTCAGACGCATGGAAATCTGACATCATAATCATATAGATGTCAATCTTCTTCTTTGCCATCTCTGCACGAAGAGCTTTCAATCTGCTATCATCCATTCTGATGACCTCCTTGTTGCTTCAAACTAACATCAATCATAGCACATCTTGTCACTCCCTCCAATGGTTTCTACACGCGAAGATGGATGTTTTCCTCGTAGAAATCATGACAGAAAATCGACGAATAAAAGCCGCTCTCATACATGAGAGCGGCCAACCAATCATAGTTATGCTGCCATGTAGTCCATATAATCGCTTTCATCGGCAAACAACATATAAATTCCTTCTACCCAGCCCATATATCCAGCATCAGTTGTATAACCTTTCATAAAAAACACCTGACCTTTCATATCTTGTTTCATGTTCTGAAACAAAGATACCAGGTCAGGTGTACGATTATACGGACAGCATTTCTATATTCCTGGGCCTAAAATGTTTTTTTAAATGCTTGTTTTTGCTTGCAACTACGATTGCAAACTAGCAACTGCTATTGCAAAGGCTTATATTTAAGGTGCCTTTGTTTGATCAGGAAGGAATTATTATGGCTAAACAATTGTCCTTACCTGAACGTTATGTTATTGAGCGAATGCTTCATCAAGATTATTCATTCGCTTCTATTGGAAGAAACCTTGACCGGTCTGCTTCCACTATTGCTCGTGAAGTTTTGCATTATCGTTGCTTCACAAGTAGGATGCCTATCATGGGCGAAAACGACTGTATTAATCGCCCTAGCTGCCAACGCAACACGCTCTGTCCAGAGATGGGTGTTCATGGATGTTTCGCATCCAGATGTAAACGTTGTCCGGAAGGAATCGTTTGTATGTCTATATGCGACAATTATGATTCTTTCCAGTGTGATTTACTGGATAAGCCTCCCTATGTCTGCAGTAACTGCAAGATGCAGAAAGGTTGTAAAAAGAACAAAGCTTATTACTCTGCCCACAAAGCTAATGCAGCTCATCAAAAATCCTTAAAGGATGCTCACAGCGGTGTACGAAAAACACCAAAGGAACTACGTGAGATAGCTGAAATCATTGAGCCGCTTATTGCCAAAGGGCAATCCCTAAATCACATTTGTCAGACGCATGCCAATGAACTGGGTGTATCTGAAAGAACTCTATATAACTACATTGATAAGAATGTATTTAAAGTTAGAAATATCGACCTTCCCAAAAAGGTCGTATACAGACAACGTCGCCCTAGAAGAGTTCTTACAAAGCTTGAATATCAGTATCGCCAAGGCCGCACCATTGAGGACTTTAATTCCTATGTTGAAGCCAATCCTGAAGTCTCTATCGTTGAGATGGACACTGTAAAAGGAAGCCGCGAAAAGGGAAAAGTTTTCCTGACCATGATTTTTAGGAAGTCCAGCTTCATGCTTATCTTTCTGTTAAATGATGGCACTCAGGACAGCGTAATTCATGTATTTGATACTTTAAGCAGCTTACTTGGTACCGCTCTTTTCAAGAGACTATTCGGTGTAATCCTCACAGATAATGGAGTCGAATTTAAGAACCCTAACGCTTTGGAACATACGCGCCCCGGTCTGATTCGCACTCATGTATTCTTCTGTGATCCACAGGCTTCCTGGCAGAAGCCTCATGTTGAAAACAATCATCGATTAATAAGGCGAATCATTCCAAAAGGAACTAGTCTAAACAAGCTTAACGTTGAGGACACTCGACTTATTTGCTGTCACATCAACAGTGTCATACGTGAGAACCTTGATGGCAAAACACCTTTTGATTTAATGGATTCTGCGGATGAAAAAAAGCTATTATCCGCACTTAACCTGTCACCCATTCCACCTGATGAGGTTATTCTGAGTCCAAAACTAATTAAACACTAATCGCAAATCTGTTGGATCAAACAAAGGCCTCATATCCGTAATCGAAGTGGGGTCTCAGTTATTATTGCAAACCGACTGG
>JAILOI010000106.1 GCA_024690885.1 Lachnospiraceae bacterium | reverse complement strand
GCATCTAAAATCACCTTAAACTCATCGTCCTCATAAATTGCGTTGGTCGGAATATCTCCATTGGCCAATTTACAGAAAATACAGTTGTCGTCTCTCATGGTCTCCTCCTAAAAATGAAACAAGGTGTCTAACATACGCAAGGTAGCAAACTGCCCCTTGGCACTCATATCGCCTACGGTGAATGCACGCTGGAAGGTCATACGACCGGAGATAATCTCCTCTAAGGTGGTGGACTTCATCTTCACAATGACATCCACACCGGATTCCTCACCGTAATGACAATCAATCTGGTCTTCCTTCACAGCGACAAACAATGGCTTCGGTTCTCCCTCAATGGTGAAGGAGTACTTGGCTGCGAAATTGCGCTGCGGAGTAAAATGAGATTTCAAAACAGAAATCAACTCCACCGACGTATCCTCGGTCTGCTCCCCTAACATATTCCGATAGAGGGAAGACAATTCCATAATGTCCTCCTTCTGCTGCTTCACATAATCATCATCGGATGCATAGACGGATAGCTGCTCGCTCTCCTGTGGGGTCAATTCCAACTGCTGGGTTCGAAGCACCGACTGCTTCACAGCCTGATTGGAGGTCGGAAGCCCCTTGGTCTTCTGTGAGATGGTGCGGTAGAGATTCTCTGCTTTCTTCTCAATGATATGCAGGTATTCCTTGTTCTTCTCGAAGCTTTCGATGTTCTCTACATAACCGCAGAGACCGGCACAAGGCAAACCGCCTAAAATCTCCCAGGCATTCTCCAGGGTCAACACGCCCTCCCGCTCGCCATAGGTGGTAGATAAAACCACCGGTTGCATATAGATTTTCGCAATGCGATCCTTATCTCCATATAACCAACAAGCATCCAGAAACTGGGTCATATTGCCGCCGATGCCCAACCACTCCACGGTGGTCGCAAGAATGATACCATCCGCATCACTTAAGGTCTGAGGCAAGGTGGATACCTGGTTCTTGTATTCATATATGTTATAGCGTTTCACTTCCACACGAAGCTCCGCTAATACTTGTTCCATTTTGGAAATCACATAGATGGTCGGGTCGTCTAAAACACCACGGCCACCATAATAGATATTGATTTTCATCTCTTTTTCCCTTCCGCAATCATACGTCCGTTCACTACCATAAAGTATAAGTTGTTTCGGGGATAAAATCAACGAAAAGGGGCACTAGACCACGCGATAAGGTTCGTCTGCGAAGATAATCTGGTCCATGCGGGCCAGGGTGTGAGGTTCTTGATAACTCAGCAGTTCGCCATTGCAATAAGTACCGTTGGTGGAGTTTAAATCTTCCAATTGATATCCTCCATTGGCGCCGAGACGAATTCTTGCATGATAGCGACTGACTGCCGGCGATGGAATCACCACCGTATTTTCTCCCACCTTACTTCCAATGGTAATCATGCCATCACCAAGTACAATGTCTTGGCCACCGCCATGGCCCTCGTATAGCAACTTACTGATGCCACTTTGTGCCGCAGCAGATAACATCTGGGTCTTGGCCTCACAAACTTCTTCTGCATCAAAAACAAAGTCCGCCTCTTCCGAAGGCAACGGGAACAGTTCCTTGCGTTTGTTGGAAATCCCACAAAACGCCTGCTGCCATTTTCCTTTTACCCAATCCCGGATTTGCTCCCACAAAGTAAGCGCCTCCTCGTCGTCCTCCTCATCCACATCCAAATCTTCTTCGTCCTCCGGTACCATCCGGCTATGAATCTGAATACAGCGCTCCTCATAAATCTCTGTTACCTGGGGTTTCTCCTCTTTATCCACCACCAAATCATAGGCTTTTTCCAGAGAAAACTCCTCTGACAGACTCGCCTCATATAGGCTATAGCATGCCTGCCTAAGTGCCTCCTCCCCGTGGTTTACCCGGGCAATCAAAAGCTCCGTCACAGACTGAAATTCCCGATGAATCTTACGTCCCGGTAGCGGACAATAGCACAAATATACCCGTCGCTGCCCATCCCCATAATCCACATAGATGGTATCTGCGGTAAACAACAGATGATCCTGTGGAATCAGATAATCCGCAATCGCCTGACACGCCATGGATAAGCCACGGAAAATCTCCTGCAAATTGGCAAAAGAAATCTGCTCCTGCATAAAGAAATCCCGCAAGGTGCGCTTTCCGGTGATATCATACCAATACTGCACCGCTCCGTTTACCCGGGTCGTATGAAAGGACAGCAAATGCTCCACATCGTTGTTCTGCAGCATACCGGCCTCATAGCCAACATCTGCATCCAGGCCCCCTCCCACAATCATATAGCTGTTGCTTAAGTCTCGTTTGAATGTGATTTCCATCTAGTTCTCCTTTTGTTTTATGGTATCTACCAACTCCTCCGCCAACTGCACCTGGCGAAAGCGGGTTGCACCATCCGTTACGGTTTTGGTGGTAGCTTGCAACTCCAACAATGTTTCTTCATATATATGAAACGTAAAAAGAATCGAGGCCATGACGATTCCAATGCAGATGGCCATCACCCAGGCAGCCTCTACGGTATAAACAGCGGAAACTTTCATCCAAGGCCTCCCATTCCAAGCAGCGCAAGCATGCTTACGAATACGAAGGGTAAAAAGGGTAGCCGTGCGTTACCACCAAGATGCCGCACCTTACCATAGATGAAGCCCACCACCCCGGCCAACAGAAAGGAGGTCCACAACAAGCAAAGATTGTTCCAAAGGCCCAGATAAAGACCGGTTGCCATAAAGCATAGGGCATCTCCCCTTCCGATTTGTTCACGGGATAATATGCTGATTCCATACAGGATCACACCGACGCCGGCGCCGGCTAATAGTTCCCACAGCTTCATCTGCGGATGCAGCAAGTGACCTACCAATCCGATGAAGGCCATCAGCACCAACGCACCCACATGTATTTCTTTTGTTTTCCAATCCTCCCAGGCGCAGGCGCCTAGGATTCCGCATAATCCAATGTATTCCATCAATCCAATCCTCCTTTGTAACACTTCGGGCAAGGGCGCCGCCCGCCAACCTCTGAAATCGGAACATAGGATATGGTCCGCTTCAGCGCAAGACAGGTGGTGGACTTATGATAGGTTTCTCCATAATCCGTCACATACACATCGCCACTTTTGCCGGGGTGACAATAGCTACACGCCCGATAGCGATGTCCATCCGCATTTCGAAGACTTGTCACCTGATTTCCCGCCACCGTATGAATGGAGGGCGCTAAATATGGGCAGTCCCGCCGACTGTGATAATCCTCTCCGTATTTGGCCACATAGACATATTCCTCATGATCCATGTGGCCCAACGAGGGGTCGTACCCAACCCACCTCCGATGCTTGGCCTCCTGACGCACGCGAAATTGTACCGGGCCGAAGATTCCCACCGGAACCGACACCCGATAGTTCACCACCAAATCCACGTCCGTTTCGTTCACCTTGGACTCAAAATAGGTAAGTCCCAGAATTCCATGATCAATGTAATAGAGCACATCCTCTTTGCCGGCCACCTTAGCACTCACCGCCGCACCAAGCAGAGCTTCTTCCACCTCAATTCCACTGTAGGCTGCCTCCTCTGCCACTTCATGGATGGCCACTTCCACCGTCATCAACACCGTCATAATACGAAAGAACAACAGGATGGCCACCATCAGACAGGTATAAATCGGCATCACCACCGCTGCTTCTATGGTGTAGGACGCCGATACGCTCGGAGATATGGAGAAGCGTCCCGACTTTGCCGTAAGAAGAGAACTTTTGCTACTATGATTTTTTATAATCCCGCCGCATAAAAAAGCAAATATTCGAGACACTCATCCATACCTCCGATCCTTCTATTTGTAATAACTGCTTTCCCACTCTTTCTGAAAATGATAGGTTCCAATGCGATGCCCCGCACCAATGAGGGACGCAAAGGTTGGATACCCTTCATAGGAAAAGTCAAAGGTTACACGTGCCACCATATGATCGATGCGCACGTTTTCATACCCCGGTGTACTTCGGATTCCGGCTTCCACCACATCCAGGCAGTGTTGTCCAACTTCCTTCACCGGCGTCATGTACGTAAAGCCAAGTAGATACGCTTCATATGAAATTCCCTTGGGATCCTCCTTGGCCTGATTGTGAATCTCTAGGCAAGCTCCAATATTGGTAACATCAGAAGTCCAGTTCGATGCGGTTTTTAACAGCGGAACCTTCTTGCCCGCAAGAAGTGCCCGTACATCCAACACACTTTCCATATAGGCCCACGCCGCCAGAATTCCTTGTTTTACCCCTTTGATGATGGCCGGATTTCCGGTAAATCCCACCAGAGTCATGGCAGTTGCTTCCGCCGTCAACTGGCAGCTTTCGATTTTCTGGATGGCCAGAAAGTTTTGCACCTCCCGCAATAACAGAAGTTTTTCCACCGTCGCCTTTAGATTTTCCTCATCGCTGGTTTTTCCGTTGATGATGTATTCCCATTCATACGCCAATCCATCGTGCTGCATGGGATTGGTAAAACTCTGAAAGTGATTTTGAAAATATAAGCCATACAACACCCGGTCACTTGCGTCAATGGATACCACTTCGCCTCTCCCCTGCTGCAGACTGCGATTACTCGGTCGTTCTGCACTTATGGTTGCCCCGGACAGGGTCACATCCTGGGATAGCACCTGGGCCAACACACCCTTGGCCTTCCACTCTTGCATGGTAAGAATAGGATTTTCCGGAGGCTCCTTTGGCACCTCCACCTGGGCCATTTCTCCGCTTGCTGTATCCTCTGCTGTTTCTTCCTTGATCGATTCTGCTTCATCTAAGGAGTTTTGTGCCTGGGTCAGCACATCTGACATATTCCCTTCCCCCGCCGCATCCGACTCCATCTGTCCGCAAAGTGCACTTCCGGCGTCTAATAAGTCCACCGGAACTTCATAACGCTGGGCAAGCGACGCTTCTTTTAAAAACGTTGCGCCATCCCAATCGGATAACAGGGTATCGTTTTTTATCGCAACTTCCGTCGGTTGTAATGACAACAAACTATTGTGGCTGTTGGCCTGTGCATACTTCATCGCTTCTGCCCCGATGGCTTCCTCCGAAAAACTGCTGCTTCCAAATCCACCATCCACTGCAAGAATGCGATAATCCTTCCACAGCGGTCGATTGTACTGGGCCATCACACCTTCCGTAGCGGCCTGGGACAGGATATCTTTTTCCTGTCCCAAACTGCGAAAATGCGTAACCTCAATCAACGAAAAAACCAGGGTTAGTATGAGTCCTGTGACCACACCCATGTAGACAGTGATGTTCCCGTTGACCCTTCGCTTCATGAGTAAACCTGCTTCGCATCTTTATTGATGGAGTCAAAGATGTTGTTTACCAGGTCGGTAATCTGCTTTTTGAAGATCAGTACCAAGCCGATGATGACCACCAAAATTAGAATCACCTCAACTACGCCTGCACCATCTTCTTCGTCCCACAAATTCCGTAAGGTTGCTACTTTTCTTTTGTTCATTTTGTTACCTTCTTTCTGTAAAAATTCCGGTTTTCCCGGTGTTATATTTGAATCCCTTGCAGTGCCGGAATAATCAGCACCACTAGGATGATTCCAAGTAGTCCCAACATGGGAATCAACAGCTTGGTGGAGGCTTCTTCGCCTGCCACCTTCGCCTGCATTTTCCGTTGTTCAAAGGCTGCTTCCGCTTCCTTTTCCAACTGATAAATCAAATCCTCGCTTCCCTTCCTAAGATGATGGGTAATCAGCAAGGAGAGCTTGCGATAACTTTTTTCCGGAGCATAGGTACTTAAATCCTCATATGCCGCCAGTTCACTTTTGCCATCTGTCATGCTGCGACTGCAGCGCAAGACGGCTTCGTATCCCGGATGCTCGGGGGTGGCTTCCTTGCCAATCATGGCAAAGGCCTGCTTCATGGAGATTCCGGCGCCCACATAGAGCGATAGCCAATTGACAATGTTGGGATAATCCCACTGCAGTGCTTTCTGTCGTTTCTGCTCTTTGTCCTTGGCGTCTTGCCACTTGGCCACGCGGATTCCCACCGCTGCCAGTAAGCCTAATAAACAGATTTGCAAACCGGTGTATTCCCGTTTTTGTTTCCAGGTAATTTCCGCTTCTCCTATGTGGGTTGGCAGTTCCATTTCATCCGAGTTTAATGAGCCTTCATCCGCCGCCTTCAGCTGTCGCTGTAACTCGTAATGAAACCCTTCCGGTGTATCCGTTGCCGGCGGATACAAGGTGACCGGCAGTTCCATCGTCCTACGTTCTTCCTCGCATTGTAGGGTAACCGTCAGCACCACCGGTGTGGCCGTAATCAGCGCCTCTCCCCGCAAGCGACCATCGCTTTCCAAGTAGATGGCCGGCGTCGAGCTCCAACTGGCGCTTACGCTTTCTGCCGCATACGTTGTATCCAATCGCAGGGATTGATCCACATGGTCTGCCCCGGTATTCTCTCCCAGATAAGTGGATTGCACTTCCTCTTCTGCCGCCTTCATACAAGCAGCAATTTCTTGTTTGCTTCTGGCCTTCGGATGTACGGCCACCGTAATCTCTTCCTTGCCCTGGGGGCTTTCCAAAAGCAGTTCTTGTTCCACCACGCCTTCTTGGGGCGCTTGTCTTTCTATGCGTGCATCAAACATCGGCCCTGTTGATAAAACTTCCAGAACCCACATAATAAGTCCGATGACTTCGATTAGAATCAGAAGTCGATTGATTTGTTTTTCCTTCATCTGTTTACACCCGAATCTGAATGATTTTCTTTCCCACATAGATACACAATCCGTACACCGCAAGGCAGGCACTCATAACGCCAATCCCCATCACGTTGTGGTACATCGGTCCCAGAAATTCCGGCGAGCTTATCCGGATATAACTTAGAATTCCGATGGGCATCAGGGTCATCACCTTCAACTCCAACTTCTTTTCCGCCATATTGGTTTCGATGTCTTGTCGCACTTCAATGCACGCTTCCATCTTCGTAACGGAGCGCCGCAAGTTCTTCAAATAATCTCCACCCATTCGTTTTCCAAACTGGAAAATCTTGGCAAAGCTCTGCACCTCTTCATACGGATAGCTTTCCGCAAATTCTGCGAAGGCCTGCTCCACCGGAATGTGCACCGCTACCTTGTGATTGAGGGTATGCACCGCAGGCAAAATCTGACTGTTGTCCCCATAGAGTAGCTGCAGGGTGCGTTCCGCTTCCTTGAATCCATTCTCTACCGACAAGCCATTCTCTAATGCTCCGGATACGGCTCCCAACAGTTCCCGATACTCTCCGTAAAACCGGTCCGCCGCTGCATCCTTGCGTTCCCCATCCAAGCGCTTTCCATTCAGATAACAGGCCAGGGGAAACAACAGGGCTGCCACCGGAGAATTGTAAAAAAGCCAGGCAACCACTGTTGTAATTCCAACATTCTGTGCCACCTCTTTTAGGGTGCTTCTTCCCCAAAGACTTGGTGTAGTTTTTCTCGATGCATGAGATCGTTTCTTTTTACCCATTGATGCTCACCTCCTTCCACCACATGTTCATATAAGGTCCGCAGACGAATTTCTCCATCCACGATGCCTTCCACTTCCGCAATTTCCAGCACACGACGGCTTTTATCCGGCAGGCGCCCCAATTGGATAATGATGTCCACTCCGGAGGCAATCATCTGTCGCACGGCGATGAGTGGTAAATTCATCGCCATCAACACCATGGTCTCCATGCGGCTCAACATATCCACACAAGAGTTGGCATGTCCGGTGGAAAAGGTTCCACTATGTCCCGTATTATTCGCTTGTAACATGTCTAGGGTTTCTCCGCCTCGGCATTCACCGATGACGATTCGATCCGGTCGAAGACGCAGGCTGGTTTTCACCAGGTCTCGGATGGGCACTTCCAGTTTGCCTTCCAAATTGGCATTTCTTGCTTCCAATCGCACCAGATTATCGATGCCAATCAGTTGCAACTCTGCAGAATCTTCGATTGTTATGACACGCTCTGTGGATGGAATAAATTCCGTCAGAGCATTTAGAAATGTAGTTTTTCCACTACTGGTTCCTCCGGAGAGGAAGATATTATATCGCGCCTCCACCAACACTTTTAGAAAATCTGCCACCTCTTGACTTATGCTGTGCAGCTCTAACAATCGTTTCATGTTGATGGGGTGCTTGGGGAATTTTCGGATGGATAAGATACTATGGGAAATCGCAATGGGTGACAACACAATATTGACACGGGATCCATCCGCCAGGCGGGTATCCACGATGGGATTCGAGATATTGACGGTTCGGTTGGTTGCACTGACGATTTGCTGAATCACATCCGCCAACTTCTCCTCCGAAGAGAAATGCTTGTCCACCCGTTCCATCTGACCAAAGCGCTCGACGAATATTTCGTCCGGCCCATTGATCATAATCTCGGTGATGTCTTCCTCCTCCAGAAGGTCCTGTAAAATATCCAGCTTTCGTAATGAGTTGAATACGTCCCGTTGTAATTCCAACCTTTGATCAATGGACAGCGGGTGTTCCTTGCAGTAAGCAATAATCTCCTCCTCGATGAGTACGACGATTTCTTCATCCGCCACCTCACGACTTAAGTCCATCCGGTCTAAGACCCGCTGGCGCACCCATTCGCGATTATCCTGCAAGATACGGGACATGTTCCAATTCCTTTCGTATTTCATCGCCTAAATTACTGTGCAAAATGCGACTCAAATCATAGGATTCTTCCCCAAACTTTCCTGCAGACATAGGCAGAATGATTTGTTCCACCCAACAAGAGAGGTGTCGATCCTCGATGAAACTTCGCCGAAATGCTTCCGTACTTCTACGATAGAAGCTCCCCGGCTTGGTCAAAAGCAGAAGTCCGTCACAGCTTTCGATGATTTGCTCAAATCCCTGAACGATGTGATCCATCAGAACCACCACTGTTCCCTGAAACTGCTCGGTAATCTTCTTTCGACATTCCATCCACTGGGCACCGGTAATGTAGGCCACTTCCGTAGGACTATTCATCGGCGGGATGAATTGGATGCCTTCTTGTTCACATACGAACTCTTCCAGATTCATCTGCTTGCCCTTGCGATTTTCCACTACATACAAGAGGTCCAACAAGTCTTTTCTTCCTTCCATCTCCATCAAGGAGGACTGAATACTCAACTCCTCTAAGTTTATAAACAGTGCCGGCTGTTGTTTTCCGCACCACTCACTTAAGCACAGTGCAAAAGGCAATTTCAGTTCATGACCGATGGGGGAATACACGCAAATCACCTGATTGCGTCTTCCCCGACTTCCTCGTTCCATCATCGGTCTGACATCTTCTCTACCCACCATCAGCTGTCCCATAAACTTTCTCATGCTTTGGAATTTTGCAATGGTTTCCACATCTTCTCTGACCCCATCCTGCTGGGACATCAAATACAACAAACGATGGATTTGCAATTGGCTTGCCTTCCCGGCCTCATACAGCTCCAGGAAACGACTGCCCAACACCGCCACGTCATAGCTTCCTTCCAGCCCGGTAAACAAATCCGGATTGGAGTAAGCCTCCAATTCAAAATCCGGCTTCTCGCTCATCATATGTTTCGTCAATGCCTCCACATATGCCGCATCGTCATCACAAATTAAAACCTTGATAGGAACACCTCCCTTAGTGTTACGGCGCAAAATGCCAGCAGCATACTCACACTAAAATGCAGATAGGAACCTGCTCCATCAAAGGTGTGGTATGGTCCAACCTGACCTTCTTGCACACATGCTCTTATGTAGTTCACAAAATTGGAAAATCGGACGATTAGTTGTCCGTTTAGAAATAGGCGTATCAACGAAATCGCTGCACCTATCGCAAATGAGAAAATTATGAAGTCCATGAATTCCTCAGTGCTGCACATTATTGCAATCACGGAAAAAAGCTTAAGATCCCCCGCGCCTAAAGCGCGAATGTAAAAAAGAAAGTACAAACCAAGAATTGGAATCGCTGCCCGCATCACTGCATGAAGTAGTCCCGAAGCTCCACCGGATACCACGGCGGCAATCATCCCGATGCCATATCCGATCAGTATCAATGTGTTGGGAATACGAAAGCTCTTGCAATCATACACCGCTGCAATAATCAGCACGAGAAGTCCGGCTAGCTTTACTACCATCTTCGTGCCTCCTTGTGTCGATTCGAAACTATAACGGATGAAAAAAATTTTTGCAAGCCCCATTTTTTTCTTCCCCACACAAAAAAGTGGCGCAAACCCACATGGATTCACGCCACTCGAAAAATTATAAATTTTTTATAAACTAAGCATTCCCTTAAGCCAAAATCTGTGCCTTCAATGCATCCCAAGCCGCCTGATCAGCTGCTTTGCGGGTGGTTTTGATGGTGACAACCTGCTCACAGATTTCAACATCCTTCATGCCTTCCAAATGCTCCCGCATCTTCTTCGCAGCAACCGGAGCCCAGGAACCGTTCTCAACCAGACCCACACGACGGGACTGGAAGTTCTTGCATTCCAGGTGATAAAGCAAATCTTCCATAGCCGGAACCAGATTTCCATCATAGGTCACTGCCGCAAGGATAATCTTGCCATACTGTAAGCATTTCTCAACGCCTTCCGATACATGCTCTCTGGTTAAATCCAGAAGTTTTACCTTGACGCCGTCTGCCTGCAACTCATCTGCAAATCTGCAAACCGCACGCTTGGTGTTGCCATGGATGGACGCATAGCAAATCAACACGCCTTCCTTCTCTACCCCATAGCTGCTCCAGGTATTGTACTTATCCAGGTAGAAACTTAAGTTCTCACGAAGCACAGGTCCATGTAACGGAGCGATGGTCTGGATATCCAGCGCAGCCGCCTTCTTCAAGAGGGTCTGCACGCTCGCACCATACTTACCCACGATGTTTAAGTAATAATGGCTTGCTTCCTGCTCCCAAGGAACATCGTTGCAAATCGCACCAAAGGTACCAAATGCATCTGCCGTAAAAAATACCTTCTCGCTCTGCTCGTAGGTCATCATAACCTCCGGCCAGTGAATCATCGGCGCCATCAAAAACTGCAGGGTGTGGTGCCCCAATTCCAGGGTATTGCCCTCACCAACCACAACAAAACGGTCGGACAAATCCTCCTCAAAAAACTGTGGAATCATCTGCTTGGTTTTAGCGGTACCAACCAACTGCATCGCCGGGTATTTCTCTGCCAGGTATGCAATATTCGCGGAGTGATCCGGCTCTAAGTGCTGAACGATCAAGTAACTTGGCTCCTTGTCGCCCAATGCCTTGGCCAAAGCCTTCTGCCAGGTCTCACTTCCTCTGGCGTCTACGGTGTCCATCACCGCAATTTTATCATCCATAATCACATAGGAGTTATAAGAAATTCCTTCCGGTACCGGATACTGACTTTCAAATAAATCCAGTGTGGTATCATCTGCACCAATATATAAAATATCTTGGGACACATCCATCTTGTTCATGTAATTAAAACCTCCTTTTCCAACAACGCTTGCGGTTTTATTTTACTATATTCGGCGGAAAAATTGGAAAAAAAGGCAAAAAAATACACTGGTTACCATCCATTGCCACCAGTGCATTCACCCGTTATCGGCGGTGTCGCCTATTATGCTAAAAAACCTCGTGAAATATCGAAGTTTACAGCCATTTCCTTCACATCTGTTTTGCCGTAAGTATAACCTGCTACGAATTTCTCCGTATTCACCATCAACGGCGCAGAGGTATCCTCGGATGCCACTGCAACAAATGCTTCTCGAAGCTCTCCCATCACCTTTTCCACTTGGTCAAAGATATGGAGGTCTTCCTTGTACGTCGCCCGTGCCAATGCACGCTCGCAGTACGTATAGAGTGTAAATAATTGATTGGAGATTTCCTGGTCGAAATCCAGATCGTCCTCCAAGTGACGCAATACCATAGACGCATGTCGAATGCCTTCGCGATACGCTTTTGTTGCAGCAATCTTCTGTGTCGTATTTTTGGCCACACGCGCTTGTTTGATTTCCAACAAAGCGGCTCTGGCATCTGCTTCATACGCCATGAATATATCAAATAAAACCACGATGATTTCGCTTCGATTTCCATTGGAAATCCGCTTGGTAAAAGATTGTACCAATTCTTTGGTCATACTACTTCCTCACTTTTCTACTGCAACAACTGCAATGCCATCTGTGGCAACTCATTCGCCTGAGACAATGCCGAAGTTCCTGCCTGCTGCAACACGTTATCCTTGGTGTATTCTACCATCTCCGTTGCCATATCTACATCGGCAATTCGAGAGATTGCCGCATTCATGTTTTCATGGGTTGCATTCAAGCTGGACACGGTGTACTCCAAACGGTTGGTGTAAGCACCTAGGTTTGCACGAATGTCATTTACCGTTGCCAGAGCCTCATCTAAACGTGTCATGGCCTTTTCCGGTCCATTGGTTTTGGTTACATCCACCTCATCTAAGTAGAGATACTCGGAAGAAATAGATGGAATTCTTACGGTAATCTGCTGGCCCATATTGGCACCAACCTGCAAATCCATCGGTCCGATGTCCGTCACTTCCGTCTCAATATCACCGGCATAGCCGGCTTCTAACTTCATGGACAGAGAGAATCCCTCCACATCGGTAAAGGTAATCTTGTTTCCTTCATGTTTTACCGTTGCAGTCAAATGATCCTTGAACATGGAATCTGTGGTATCCATGGCAAGTACGGCATTCGATCCAATCACATGATCCGCACCATCCGGAAGATTTAAGCTACAATTGGATACCAAATCTACATATGCATTCACTCCATAATCTTCGGTATAGATTGTCACGTTGTTATTATCAATTTTCACCAATGCGCCGCCCAATTCTGCTGCGTTACGAATACTTCCGATTACATCTTCCTGCGACATGCCTTCTTCAATCATTGCGGCTTTTTCATTCACCGTGATACTGCCGGCCTGATCCGCAGTAATTGGATAGGTGAGACCGTCTGTCACATCAATTACAACCGATGCCTGGGTTGCAGCTGTGGTTACTTTGAAGTTATAAAATCCTGCCTCCACACTTTCGGATGGAATGGCTCTGGTAAAATGATCCCCGTA
Source organism: Lachnospiraceae bacterium (assembly GCA_024690885.1). Classification (GTDB taxonomy): domain Bacteria; phylum Bacillota; class Clostridia; order Lachnospirales; family Lachnospiraceae; genus XBD2001. Next base: position 5,184 of record JAILOI010000106.1, on the reverse strand, counting down.
GACGCGGTTACTCAAAGATCCATCTAGCAACGTTTTGGTATTGAACTCAGTTGCTTCGGAAATACGATCAATTTCATCCACTAAGTTGTTAATCTCTAACTGGATTGCTGCGCGGTCATTGTCGGACATGGTTCCGTTGGCTGCCTGTACGGACAGCTCGCGCATACGCTGAAGCATAGACGTAACTTCGGTTAATGCTCCGTCTGCGGTATCCAAAACACTAATACCATCGGAGGAGTTACGACTTGCTCGAGATAAGCCATCAATCTGAGCGTTCATCTTGCCGGCGATTGCCATACCGGACGGATCGTCCTTGGCATGATTGATGCGCAAACCGGATGATAAACGTTCCATAGATGCGGCTAAGGTATCCTCGGTTCGTAGAAGTTGCTTGTTTGTAATGACTGCGGAAATATTATTATTAATCTTCATATGGATACCTCACTTTTGTACTGCTTAAGAAGTTATTTGCTTCACTTCATGATTACTTGATACTTCAATTTTGGGCAAAAAAATACACGGACTCATTCACGACCACCAATGGTCGATACGTGCATCCATGCCTTATTTGAAACCATCCTTAGTTTCTTACACACTATATATCGGACGTAGGGGTCATATAATGAACCCCTAATCCGAATATTTTGTGTTTTATGTTACGATACGAGACAAGATATCGATGAAACTGCGCGCCAATCCGTATAACTGGGCGGTCTGCGTTTCACTTTGCTCCTTGGTCGTCTCAAATTCTGTTTCGTTCTCGGAATAAATGCTATTGGCGCTGATACTTTCGTCCCAGCTAAACTTGCAGGTGCACATTCTGCCGGTTGCCTCTGCCATCGCTTCGTTTAAGGCATTGGCATGCTCCAAAAGCAATGCGCGGGTCGACATCTGATCCGTTGCAATTTCTCCGGTGACGCCCTCTGCACTCATGCGGAAGCTACCACGGATACATCCGGTGGATTCCATATCCAGTGCCACATCCACCCGGCCTTTTTGTTCTTCCTTGCCACGCACAATTTTTAGGGTCATATTACCGGCGGCGTCTGCAACCATGATTGGAATCGCATAGGTTTCCTCTCTGGTAGCCATGGTGCTTAAGGTCTTCAGTTGAGTCACTGCCATCCGCATACCACGCACATCAATGTATCCTTTGGCATCTTCCATGATGGCATTTCGCATCACATTCTCTGCGGTCTCAGCTAACTTCTTCTGGGCCTCGGCCATCTCCTCCGGTGTCTTCATTGCCTCACCGAAATCCTTCACCAAATCCTCTTTGATTTCAGCAAGCAATTCAAACATCCGATTGCGATCCTTTAGATATGCGCTCATAGCTTCCAAATTGGTACCACTCACCGGAAGGTCATACTGCTTCAACATCTGATACACCGCATCTTCCGATTCCAGCGCCCGGGTCAGTGCATTGCGCTGCTGGGATACGTACGCTTCTTCCTCTGCCGGATCTTCTTCCATCTGCTCTAACGCAGTGGCGAACTGATCCGGATTCATCTCCATATAGGTATCCTCGGATGCAAAGCTTAGCATCTTCGCCGGCGTGATGTTTTCCTTGGCATCCTTGGCCCGATAGGTCAAGAACACCTTCTCAATTTGCTGGGTAATAGAGAGGTCCTTCACCTGGAAATCTTCTACCACACCAAATGCTGTATCGATGGTATATTCCCGGTTCTCATGCTTTCTGGTACGAACCGCTTCCATCATGTTGCGCAGGGTAATCTCACTTCCCTGCTGCATCAGTTGACCAATTACCGCACCGTCCGTTGCTTCCACCTGATGCAACAGGCGATAGACTCCGATAAAGCTAGCTCTCTGCTCTTCTGTCATCTCGCCGGCACGGTCCATCTTCCATAGAAACTTGGCATAGTTTTCCTCGGAATTGGCATTGGAATCGCTCATCTCTTCCTTGGCATCCTCTGCCATGGCAAGCAGACGTTCCATACTGACATCCAATGGATTTTTGCCTTCATCAATCAAAGTTTTTACAACGCCCGGTGTCAGTGCCTTTAAGGTACGCTGTACCATCTCGTCACCGCTTCTCATAGCAGCTACGGATTCTGCTGTTATCTCCATACGGTTATATGCTAAGATTCGAACCGCACGTGCGTTGGACTCATTCTGTTGCAAATCCAACGAATCTAAAATTTCACCGATATTACCAAAGGCCTTCTGTAAGCTATCGCCCAAGTCGCGACGAACTTCTGTTGCCATAGTTTCATAACGTTCCCCTGCTGCAATCATGGTTTGCTGCAGTACAGAAGCCTGATGGTGAATCTCTGTTAATGTTGTATTTCCAACAGAAGGAATGCGTCCCAATGCAACCGCCGGCAGCTCTTTCAAATCTGCTACGATATCCGTAGTTTTCTGGAATAGATCTGCCTTCGCCTCATCTTCTGGATAAAGCTTTTTCGCTAAGCTTTCCTCCTGGGCCCGCAAATCTTCCACCAACTGCTGCAGTTGTTTCGTATCAACAGAAATTCCCTGCTTTAACATAGAAAACGCGGACTCCTGCGTCATCATAAAACGAATCTCTTCTACCACACGCTGATCATGTACCTGCGCTAACATCTGGTCATCACTCATGGATTGCACAGAAGTTGTCAACACTTCTGCCTGATCCCGGAGAGAATATCCACGCACCAGATATGCCTCCTGTGGAAGACGACCTTCTGCAACGGATGCAACAATTGCATCCACCACATCTGCCGGCTGCTCCACCCAGGTTCCGTGGTTCAATGCATCCAGGTACTGCACATGCTCAGCAGTAACCGGAACGCCCTGTGCCAACAAGGTTTTGGCATAGCTTTCCGTTTCTTCGGAAATCTCTAATCCGCTCTCAGATAGAATCGCATCCACCTGTGGACGAATTTCTTCCCACTCTTCCGGTGTTAATTCCTTGACCGGAGCTTCCGATGTGTAGTTCTGTGACTTTGCAAAGCTGGCGGTATAAACATTGGCAATGGTCGGGGGCAATTCATTTTTTACCAAATACTCCTTGGCTTCCGGAGTGACTTCCCCGATTTCATTGGCCTTCATAACAGCGGTCTTGGCATCCGCAAGAATGGTCTCATCCGTCGGTAAATCAGCCTTCTCTAAGGCGCTGGTGACAGCAGCTGCTGCCTGGGTACTACCACTCATGGCTGTGATTTCATCGGAAGATAATCCACCCAACGCTTCCACATCCACGCCGGCAATCGCCAACTGTTTTTTAATTTGATCGGATACGGTTACTATGGTATGTTCGGCCTGGTCCATGGGGGAGAATCCCTCCTCGGACATCTTCTTATAATCTTCGTCGGACATGGTATGAGATGCCAACACCATCTCGTTTTTCAACGCTCTGGTATCGTCACCAAAAGAAGACGCATCCTCCAGCTGGTCCACCGCTGTGTTTTGCGTCAATTGATTTTTCTGATATGTGGGTTGATCTATTGATATGCTTCGAAGAACCCCATCCGTTGGTTCCACAGATTTCTCTGCGGTCTTCTTCACATCACTCCATGATTGAGAAGCACTCTTTTCGATGGCCCCTGCATGCGGTTTGGTCGCGTATAATAAATCCTCTACCTGCATAAGTTCCTCCTAAAAAAGCCTTCACCTCTTATGTCGGACAGGATAGAAGATTTCTTAACCCATAAATGATCCCCGGGGACGGGGCAACGGTCCATTTCTTCCTAAGATGTGACTGGAGCCCCAAATAAAAACGAACAAGCAAAAAATGCTAATTCTAGAATCATTACTGTGAGCAAAACAAATGCCCACAAATAATAGCTTATATAATTTTCTGTTTTTTTCTTTTTTGTATAACCTCTGATGATCAAAAAGAAGAAAACAATAAATGATAAAAAAGGAAATCCAAGAATCAGAATATCAAAGAAGTCAAATCCAAGGATTAATAAAATAATACTCCCTATGATGTATATTGCTAATACACGAAAAAAATCCTTCATAAACTCTCTATCCTTCTCCCGCCGTTATGTATTCATACATTTAGGCTATCTCCAACTGCCTTTTTCTTCAACTATAACACCTTATATATCCTTTACAATAGTCCAAGCAGAAAACGGACGTTATTTGCATAAAATAGACTTTTTTTCGGGAGTGAACTTCGGAGAGCAACACTCCTTTGGGTGCCAATAGCTCTTTCCCTCCTTCTCTTTAGCACCCAAATCACGAGTGAAGTAAGAAGCATACCCTTCTGTGGGTGCTAAAACAGCCATGAAGAATTGTCTTTTGGCACCCAAGATGAATTACTGCAGCAAGGCGCCACAACTATCTGGGTGCCAAAACGCATTGTACACCCGAGATTTGGCACCCAATTCATCCCTTCGACCACCACAACCACTGCACTTTGGGTGCCAAAGCCCGGCGATATTCATCCTATTTGCACCCAAAGAAACCACTCCGCACCGCACTTAAACATCTCCGCCCACAAAAAAAGAGCGTGCCCTTCGGCACGCTCGTCCTTACAATTCTGTTCGACCATCCAAGGCACGCAACAGCGTCACCTCGTCAATGTATTCCAAATCACCGCCCACCGGCACTCCGCTGGCGATTCGTGTGACACGAATACCGCTTGGCTTGATGAGCTTACTGATATACATGGCGGTTGTCTCGCCCTCTAAGCTGGAGTTGGTAGCGATAATCACCTCTTCCACGTCATCCTTCTGGAGGCGCTGCATCAGCTCCTTCAGACGAATGTCTGCCGGGCCAACACCCTGCATCGGAGAGATGGCACCATGCAACACATGATAGACACCATCGTACTTCTGGGTCTTCTCGTAGGCTGCCAGATCCCGGCTGTCCTCCACCACCATAATCTTCTTATGATTGCGCTTCTCATTGGCGCAGATGGGACATACCTCCTGATCCGTCAGGGTGAAGCATTCCTTACAGTAGCGCACGTTCTTGCGTGCATCTACCAAGGTCTCGGATAGCTTCTCCACATCCTCAAGCGGCATATGTAAAATATGAAATGCCAGTCGCTGTGCAGACTTCGCACCAATACCCGGAAGTCCGGATAATTCAGATATCAACTGGCCGATTTGCTTGCTATAGTATTCCACAATTCACCTCTTAGGATCTTAGAATGGGAATCCGCCACCCATGCCCATGCCGCCGGTAATCTTCGCCATAGCAGCCTGGGACTCTTCATCCATCTTGCGAAGA
>JAILOI010000096.1 GCA_024690885.1 Lachnospiraceae bacterium | reverse complement strand
ATCATAAGAATGATTTTCTAACGTGGGTAGATATGCCTTCCTCCTTCGGTGTCTTTTAAAGTCTTTACATGTTCTTTGTGAAGGTACGTCCCTGACGCACGCTAATTATTTTGTATCAATTGGATATCCCTCTGTATTTTGGTTCCATCCCCTAAAAGCGGGTGCTTGTGTTACAGAAGATTTGTTTTCAACGGATGGGCACGCCATGCCATGGACGGCATGGCGAACATAAGCCCAAGCACGGATGCGATTCTTATGTGGTGCCCAAATCCGTGAAAACAAACTTCGTTGTAACACAGTGCCAAGCGACTACGGGATGGAAGCCAAAATACAGAGCGGATATCAAAAGAAAAAAGCGTGCGTCAGATGGACGTACAATCACTTTGAACATGTAAAATCCTGTTAAAAGGACACCTGGGAAGGCATGTCTTTACCCACGAGAAAATCTATCCTTAGACCACAGGATACAAAGAAAAGGGTGACGGGCATGGGCAACAAAAAAAGGACGTTGGAAAACCAACGTCCTAAAAACCCGATAAAAAAAATTCCCCTAAAAAGACTTATAAGTCAATTGCTCCAGCCTTACCATCAACAACGAAGTAAGCCTTGTGCTCTTCCGGCTTCAAGTAGATATCATATTTCTTGCCGTTCTTCTCAGCAGCCTGAACCTTCTTAACGATGTCGTTCAGCTTCAAATCCTTGTCAGCAAACTGTAAATTAACATTTACCTTAGGATCCTTAACAACTGCTGCGACCTTCTTAGCAACGGTCTTCTTAGCTGTTGTAGCCTTCTTGGTTGCAGTCTTCTTAGCTGCAGTAGCCTTAGTTGTAGCTGCCTTCTTGGTAGTGGTAGCCTTCTTAGCTACGGTCTTCTTAGCAGCGGCAGTCTTAGTAGTCGCTGCCTTCTTAGCTGCGGTAGCCTTCTTAGTAACGGTTTTCTTAGCTGCAGCAGCCTTAGACTCAACAGCCTTCTTTGCTTCTGTAGCCTTGGTGCTTACATCTTTTGCAAGCTCTTCGGATAATTTCTTGATCTCGTCCATACTGTTCTCCTCTCATTGAAAAATTGGTAGACAAAAAATCTAATCTCGCAAATTTGATTATACACTTATCCGAATGATTTGCAAATATAAAAAAAGTAGTAAATTTAAAAATTTACTACTTTTATTTTCAAACAATTTTTCTTAAAAATTATTTTGTTGGAAATACAACAAAACAAAAACACACAGAAACTAGTAAGAAATGTGGCTGTTTAGCACTTCGAAGAAGGAATCTGTAGTAATACTCTCATCCAAATTCATGGAAGTTTTGTCCCAAAGTTTTTGATTCAAATGAGAATAATAAGTTTCATTTTGTGATGCAATAATTTGATGCACCAACTCTTCTTTTCGTTCTGCGATGACGTTACTTTTATTTTCTTCCGATAATTGTTCGTTGTATTTGTTCACGCACTGGAAAAAATAAAATCCATCTTCGTCCGATAACATAGAAGAAATATCTCCGTTGTTCAACTGGAACACCACCGATTCAATCTCTGTAGAATAAGTGTGACGTCCGAAGGAAACCACGGTCTTGTCCTTTTCACTGTATGTGTTCACCAGGGTTTCAAATTCATTGCCTGCAGCAATTTTATTTGCAATGGATTGCGCTAACTGCTTGTCCGTTACAAACAACACATACGCATCCATCACGCGCGCCTCATCCTCACTTACCTCATCGTCTACCGTATCCATCAACGTAAAGTATACCTTCTCAGCCAGCGCATAATTCTTGTACATCTGCTGAATATCCGATTCTGATACACGAAGATATTTTACTTCCTCTTTGGAAAGCGACGCATAATATTCTTTGGCTGCATCCTCAATGGCAGCTTCTTCTTTTTTCGTTAATGAAATTTTCTGATCTCTGGCATACAAGTCAAAGGAGTACACATTGCTTAGATGTGAAATCACAGAATCCTTGATGGAGGATTCCATGGATACCGTATCGAAGTCATCATCCCACAAACTCACAGAACCGACGGTGCCATATAGATTTTTGTAATTGGCCAGATAAACCTTGGCTTCTTTCAGCGGGCAACGTAAGTCTCCAATTCGAAAGACGTTGCCAAATCCGGCGCCACCGGAAAAATAAACCACATGATTGTTTACCGTACATCCGCAAACCCCGCACGCCATCAACGCGACCAGGCATAGGGAAGCAATAAACTTTTGCATCCGCTTCATAACTTATCCTTCCACGATTAAGAAACGGCCATCCGGTAGAGCAAACACTTCCTCACAAGAAAGAATCTCCTCATCCGACATGCCATAAGCATCCAAGTTTTCCAGCATATACTCCTTCACTTCTTTCTTGTCCTTGCACACAACGGCACAACAATCTTCCAGGAAATACTCCGCTTCTTCCTCGGTATCCGCTACCGGTTCCGGAAACAGCTGCAACTGTTTCTCCAAAAAAGTTTGAATACAAATCTCATCGTACTGCATCTTAAAGCCTCCAAATTATTTTAAAACTACAAACATAACAATCAATCCATAGATTGCCAAATGCACGGGGTAAATAAAATAAAACACCCACTTGTTCATGGAAGAACCCTTGGTTCCCCGATAATTACGAATCAATAACAAATCCAACACCGACACAATCTCGAACGCATTGAAGATGGTAAGACCGGCCACACCCAGTAACAGGGTACGCCAATTTACACGCCATAACAGATTGCCCAAGTACATGCCAAGAAAGCCCACAATACCCACGAACCCATAGTCCGCACGTAAAAAATTATTCAGCCACATACAAGCCAAGGCAATGATGATACACAGTACAATCCGTCCAAGTACGACATACCACCGTTCCTTCGCAAACTCGATGCCATCACGCGCAGCAATCTCTCGATCCAACGCCAGGCCCATGCTGTGCGGACGAACCGCTTCCAACAGAATCATCATAAACAGGCCAATGGAAAGGGTCACAAATACATTCTGATGCTGAAACTCCATAAACTGATGATTCTCCACCTGATTTCTGGTGAGCCAGAACGCCCAGTCAAACGGAATTTCGGAAATCAGTGCCAATAAGCCCAAACGCCCCAAATACTTCCAACGATTTCTGGTGTGATACAATCCTTCCAGCATCAGAAAAATAAAAATTGGAAAAGCGATACGGCCAATGGCACGAACCACCAAGTCCAACAATAGGTACTGCGGCGTAGGCATAAGAGTTCCTCTGGTAACCGCACCCTCCAAAATACTCGCTCCAAAATGATCGATAATCATGGTAATAACAGCGACCCACTTCAGCGTTGCTGCCGTAATCTCTTTTTTAAACATAGTCATCTTCCCTCCGCCTGCCTATTATAACATTTCTGATACCGGTGAACACCCCTTTTATCGCATAAAAAGACCACCCATCCCCCAAACACAACGGTCCAACCGGTCAGGCAATGGAATCGTTCCACGCAAGCCTTCTACAATCCCATATTCCATCCCCATATAAAGGAACAAGATAGATATTGGTCATATAAGCTTTGTTTCTACAATCTCATACTCCATCCTCATATAACGGCACAAGATAGATATTGGTTAAGTAAGCTTGTTTCTATAATCCCATACTCTGTAGCGAGTCTGTGGAAGCGTCGGTACTTGTAATTTAAAAAGGATGGCCGAAGCCATCCTTTAAATTACATAGTATCCGCTACGCTTACACCGAAAGCGAAAGCGATCTCGCGGGAGTATGCGGATTATAGAAACAAGCAATAAAATACTCCAAATGAAAGCGTTCCGGTAGGAGTATGCGGATTGTAGAAACAAAGCGAAACAACAGTTACTTGCCCTGACCGTAATAGGCATTGGCCCCATGCTTGCGGAAATAGTGCTTGTCCTGTAACGCCTGAGGCGCCGGAGCAACCTCCGGATTGATGATTTCGCAGCGGTATGCCATCTTGGCAACTTCCTCGCAAACAACCGCATTGTGAACGGCTTCGTGACCGTCCTTGCCCCAGGTGAACACACCATGGTTTTTGCAGAGAACACCCGGAACCGCCACGGGATCCTTGGCAAGACGCTTGAATTCGTTGACGATGAGCAGACCGGTGTTGGTCTCGTAAGCGTCTTCAATCTCCTCTTCCGTCAGACAGCGCACACAAGGAATATCACCGTAGAAATAATCCGCGTGGGTGGTGCCGTAGCAAGGGATGCTGCGACCGGCCTGGGCCCAACTGGTTGCATAGGAAGAGTGGGTGTGAACCACACCACCGATTTCCGGAAACGCTTTGTAAAGTTCCAGATGGGTCGGCGTGTCGGAGGAAGGATTTAACTTGCCTTCCACCTTGTTGCCGTCTAAGTCCATCACCACCATGTCATCCGGGGACATCGTGTCATAGTCTACGCCGCTGGGCTTGATAACAAAAAGGCCGCTGTCACGATCGATTGCGCTCACATTGCCCCAGGTGAATGTTACCAAGTGATATTTCGGGAGTAAAATATTTGCCTCGTAAACTTCTTTTTTTAATGCTTCTAACATCTTAATTGCCTCCGATGCTTGTAATTGCGGCACGTTCCACATCCAGTGCCTTCTTGTAGGATTCTAAGAAGGAAGCAAAACCGGCAACCTCATCGGCATCCGCAGAAACCGTAACCGAGGTGGCATTGCCAAAAACCTTCGAACCTAAGTAATCTTCCAATGCTTCCTTGTCATCACGCCAGATGGTGAAAGCAGCCAAGAGAGCCATACCATAAGGGCCACCTTCGCCGGCCGTCTCCATAACAGAAATCGGAGCATCCACCGCAGCGGATAAAACACGCTGACCAACTTCCGGTGTCTTGAAGAAACCGCCGTGACCATAGATGGCATCAATCGGAACCTGTTCCTCCTTGGTTAAGATATCCAAACCAATCTTCAAGGTAGCCATCGCAGACATGATATGGGTACGCATGAAGTTTGCTAAAGTAAACTTCGCATCCGGTGTACGAATAAACAACGGACGACCGGCATCTAAATCGGTCACGCCTTCACCGGAGAAGTAGTTAAAGGATAATAAACCGCCGCAGTCCTTGTCCCCGGTCATTGCCAGATTGAACAGTTTCGGATATAACTCGCCTTTGTCAATGTCAGCGCCAATGAGGCCACCAAACTCAGCCAGAAGGTCCACCCAGGCATTGATGTCGGAGGTACAGTTGTTACAGTGAACCATAGCAACCGGACGACCGGCCGGGGTGGTCACCATATCCAACTCGCGGTGAACGCCAAGCTTTTTGTCCACCACAATCATGGCAAAATCAGAAGTACCTGCAGAAACATTACCGGTACGAACACGAACGGAATTGGTTGCAACCATACCGGTTCCTGCATCACCCTCTGCCGGAGCAAATGGAATACCGGCTTCCAGCTTGCCACTTGGATCTAAGAAACGCGCGCCTTCTTCGGTTAAGCAACCGGCATCCGCACCGGCAACCAGCACCTTCGGAAGCACGTCCCGAATACGGAAGGAGTAACCCTTCTCATCTAATTTGCGATCAAAGGCATCCAACATGGTTGCATCATAGTCATTGATGGAACTATCAATCGGGAACATACCACTGGCCTCACCCACACCCAATGCATTCACACCGGTTAAGCAATGATGGATGTAACCTGCCAAGGTGGTAAAGTGTGCCAACTTGGAAAGATGTGCTTCCTTGTTCAACACCGCCTGATACAGATGGGCAATGCTCCAACGCTGTGGGATATTGAAATCAAACACCTTCGTTAATTCCTCTGCTGCTTCACCGGTAATGGTGTTACGCCAGGTTCGAAACTCCGTCAGCTGATTCCAGTCCGCATCAAAGGGCAGATAGCCGTGCATCATCGCAGAGATACCGATGGCTCCAAAGCGGGTGGGAACCACGCCGTACTTGCTCTCGATATCTGCAACCAAACGCTTGTAGCAGGTCTGCAGGCCTTCGTGAATTTCTTCGGTATGATAGGTCCATACCCCATGTTCAAACCGATTCTCCCAGGTGAAGTCTCCACCGGCAATCGGTTCATGATTCTTGTTAATCAAAGATGCCTTGATTCGTGTCGAACCAAATTCAATACCCAGTGCGGTCTCCCCCATTTCGATCGCACGCTTGTTATCCATACTCATATGTTTTCTCCTTTATATCATTCCCACTAACGATAATAAACGCTGTTCCAGCGCATTTCCTGAATTAAACCACGGATGGTGGTGTCGTTGTTGATGACCACAGACTCAATGCCCATTGCATCTGCCCAGTCTACCATCTGCTCTGCCGTTAAATCATAAGAAAATGCAGTATGATGTGCACCACCGGCATAAATCCATGCCTCAGCACCAACCTCCAAGGATGGCTCCGGCGTCCAGAAATTGGTAGCAACCGGAAGCTTCGGCATCGGCTTCTCTGTCTTGTGGCAGTTCACCTCGTTGATGATCAAACGGAAGCGATTTCCTAAGTCAATCAAGGAGCAAGCAATACCATGTCCTTCCTTGGATGTGAATACCAGACGAGCCGGATCCTCACGATCACCCATGGAAAGAGGCTGACACTTAATAGAGATATCGCCGTCTGCGATGGTCGGGCAAACCTCTAGCATATGTGCCTGCAAAATGCCTTCCTTACCAGGAACCAAATTGTAGGTGTAATCCTCCATGAAGGAAGTTCCCTTGGCATTCTTGATGCCTGCGGTCATCAACTTCATCACACGAAGAAGTGCTGCGGTCTTCCAGTCACCTTCTGCGCCGAAGCCGTATCCCTTCTCCATCAAACGCTGCATTGCAAGACCCGGAAGCTGCTGCAGTGCACCCAAGTCACCGAAGTGGGTAACCACGGCGTGATAATCATGCTCACTTAAGAACTTCTCAAATCCGATTTCCTGTGCAGCCTGAACTGCCACATGCTCACGGAATTCCTTCTCATCTCTGCCTTCCAGCAAAATCTTGTACTTGGAATAATACTCCTCGACCAAGGCGTCCACATCCCCCTTGGAAACAGCCTCCACATAAGGAATCACGCTGTTGATTGGCCAAGCATCCACTTCCCAGCCAAACTTGATCTGTGCCTCTACCTTATCACCTTCGGTTACTGCAACGTTGCGCATGTTATCAGCTACACGGCAAACACGAACATGACTCGACTCAATCACGCCGATTGCAGTAATCATCCAATCAGCGATGCGGCGGAGCACCTTCTCATCCTTCCAGTACCCCATCACAACCTTGCGGTCCTTGTGTAGACGGGAGAAAATATGACCATACTCACGGTCACCGTGTGCCGCCTGATTCTCGTTCATGAAATCCATATCGATGGAATCATACGGAATTTCCTGATTGTACTGGGTATGGAAATGTAACAATGGCTTACGGAATTCCTGTAATCCTAAAATCCAGCTCTTCGCCGGAGAGAACGTATGCATCCAGGTAATGACACCGGCGCAATTTGGATCGTTGTTGGCTTCGTTGAATGTCTGACGAATCAATTCGTTGGTAATCAGTGTTGGCTTCCAAACCACCTCATGAGGCAAGATGCCGCTGGCATTTAAGAATGCCACCATCTCCTTGGAGTGTGCTGCAACGTTTGCCAGGCACTCATCTCCGTAGAGATCCTGAGATCCGGTACAAAACCAAAACTGATACTTCTTTCCTGTATTCATGAATAGAACCCTCCTGTTTCATGGTCAAAATAAATCGCTGTTCGCTGCCCCACGCAGCGTCTTTTATAGCTTTACTTTATCCGCAATGACAGGAATTCTCCATTCACTATTCTGCTATTTGACCGGAAAGCACTGACATATTCTGACACAACTAGAGGGTACGGTATTCCGCCGGTAATACCCCAAATCGTTCCTTAAATTTCTTGTAAAAAAAGCCCTGGTTCGTATACCCCACCTGATGCGCAATCCGGTCCACGGAATCCCTTGTGGTCTTTAACAAAAAGGCCGCCTTGTCCATCCGGATATTCTTCAGATAATCCGAATAGGTTAGACCCGTATTTTCCTTGATCAACCGATTGAAGTAATAGGCATTGTAGGCAAACCGCTCGCACAAATCATCCAGCGTAACGGAAGCATAATGCTGATTGATGTAATCCACCACATCATCGAAGAGCAGCTTACGCACCTGGGACTGCTCCCCCTTGGACATGGAAATCTGAAACTGGGACATCAACATGTCATTCAAGCGCTCCAGAAGACCGGCGACAATATTTACATAACCGGTGCGGCAGCCGATGTTCTCCAGAATAATCTGATGAATGATATCCTCAAACTCCTCGTTGATGCCACCTCTTGGAATAAACCGGATGAACTTCAGATCCTTCTTACGCTGTACCACCAAATCCCGGAAGAAATCCTGGGCTCGGGAATACCGACTCATGAAGGTATTCTTGGAACCAAACAAATCATTGGAAATCCCAATGAAAATCACCACCGAATCCTCGTCCACCAGATAATCCTGATGTACCGAATTCTGTCCGATGACACATACCTCGCCGGCCTGGAACACTTCATCACCGCCCACGATTCGCTGCCGCAAGGTACCGCTGACAATATAGGCAAGCTCCACATACTCGTGTCGATGCGCTTCCGTCAGTTCCGAGTCCTTGCACTGCTGGCGGAAAAAGCTGGACTCCTGCTCTAAGAGAAACTTCGTCACATACCGCATGTAACCGCAGTCACTCATGTGGTAGGCGTCCATATTCATCAGATCGTCCTGTTCCCGCACCATCCCGTTGTGATGGGTCCAGTCACCCCAAACTTCCGCCACCGTACCAGGTGGCATATTCTTCATATGCATTTCGGAAAAATTCAGGGCAGAATCCTCTACCGAATTGATCCATTCCAATACCTGTTCCCGTAATGTTTCTTTTACTTCCATATCTCTATAACCTAAATAAACCCCTATGTATAACTCTTGTGATGAGAAAGTGCATCCAAGTGCCGGAACACCTCTGCAATGGGAAGTCCCACCACGTTGTTATAGTCCCCAACAATTCCTTTTACCAATACGGCGCCTTTGCCCTGGATGCCATAGGCACCGGCCTTGTCCATGGGCTCCCCGGTGGCGATGTATGCCTCCAGTAAGTCGCGAGGCACATCGTACATGGACACCTTGGTTACCACATGGAAGGTATCGATTTTACCAACCCCATCCTCGCTCCATGCCAGCGTCACTCCGGTATAAACTTCATGTTCCCGGCCGGCCAGCATACTAAGCATCGCCAGTGCATCCGCTTCGTCCTCCGGCTTGCCGAGAATTTCGCCATCATAAGCCACCACCGTATCTGCACCTAAGACCATGGCATCCATATGGCGTTCTAACACATGTAACGCCTTTTTCTTGGACAATGCCTCCACCAGTTTTCCCGGATCTAATTCCTCCATGGATTCATCCACATCTGCCACATCGATGGTAAATGCCAGTCCCACCTGTTCCAATAATTCTTTCCGTCTCGGTGAGCCGGAAGCCAACACCAAGTCTTTTGTTAACGCAATCATCTAACTCTCCTTCGCTATGACCGGTGGATGCAGGCGATTTTTCCTTGCCTCCTCCACGTATAGCTGAATATTTCGTTTCATATACTCCTGCTGTTCTTTGGGAACCGCACGCACAATCTTCCCCGGCACACCCATCACCATCATTCCGTCCGGCACGTCCATGCCTTCCGTCACCAGAGCGCCGGCCGCTATGATACAGCCTTTGCCGATGTTGGCCCCATTTAAAATCGTAGCCCCCATGCCAATCAAACTGCCGTCCCCCACCGTACAACCATGGACAATTGCACCATGACCGATGGTAACATCACAGCCCACGTGACACGGATGTCCGTTGCCCACATGTAGGATGGCCCCATCCTGCACATTGGTGCGATCCCCGATGGTGATGGGATACTCATCGCCACGAATCACGGCGTTATACCATACGCCAACATCCTCGCCAATCTCCACATCTCCACATACAATTGCACCCGTTGCAATATATACGGAATCTGCCAGCTTCATCACAACCTCCTATTCCACCAACAACGTTTCGCCCAAAGCAAAGGAATACAGATACATCTCCTTCACCGGCATTCCCTGGGTACGCATAATGGCATCTGCATACAGCTCCATCTGCCTCTTGTAGCGTACCACCAGTTCTTCGCCGCTATCCACACGGTCAGTCTTATAATCCAATAATACGATGCCGTCTTCCTCTTTGAAAAAGACATCGATAATTCCCTGTACCAACACCATCTGCTCATCTGATGGATTTCCAACATCATTGGCAAAAAAGTGAGCCGGCGTATCTCCCATAACGAAGGCACGCTCCTTGTAGAGGTTCCCTGCAACAGCAGCACTCATCATCCGTCCGGCAATATCACTTTGCAAAAACTTCACCAGCTGACCGGGACGTAACAATGCCTCCTGTTCCTTCGTAACCTTGCCGGAAGCAACCATCTCGTCCAGCTGGACCTCATAGCTCTCCCCCGCATTCTCTCGTACGAAGTCGAAGCACTCCATATAACGATGCATGGCTGTACCACGCAACGCACCGATATACACGCCGTCCGTTTCTTCCCCGGATATAAAGGCCGGAACCACCCGTTTGATCACATCCGTTCCAAACATCGGCTGGCTCTCGCTCTCTTCATGCTCCGGAAGCAATCCGTCTGCCATGGCTTCCTCGATGGCCTGATGCTTTAACTCCGATACGGAGTATTTGATCTTGCATCCCGTCTGACGCGGATGCCCATAGGTATGAACAAATCCACGGGTAATTTCCGTCACGTAATCCGAATCCGCATTGGCACTTCGTGCCACCAACTGTTCCCGCAGAATGGTATCCATCAATTCTCCGGCCACCGCACCACTGACTAGATGAGCGCTCTCCACCGTCTGAATCTGATACTTGCCCGGATGGTGTAAGATGGCCGGCAACATCCATTCCAGATAGCACTTGGCCGTCTTACGCTCATAGAAGGACTCCCCGGCTCCCACTTCTTTTAGGGTCAGGCTTTCCAAATCCTTCTGATTCATGCAACCGGTAATCATCAGTTTTTCCTTGGCTCTGGTGAGAGCAACATACAATACCCGCAGTTCCTCGCCTAGGTTATCGAGGGCAATGGTATCCGACAACAGCGTCCGATACAAGGTCGTATCCTTCACCCGTCGCAGGGGATCGATGTGATACAATCCCACACCCATGGAGGCATGAAGTAGCACATCCCCCTTCAGATCCGAGGTGTTAAACTGCTTGGTGGCACCACTTAGAATCACCACCGGAAACTCCAAGCCCTTGCTTTTATGGATGGTCATCACCCGCACCGCGTTGTCTTCGTCACTGACGAGATCCGCTTCGCCAAAATCCACCTGGTACTTTTTCAACTTCTCAATGTAGTTTACGAAGTGAAACAGTCCCTGGAAACTGGTGGCCTCATAGGAAATCGCCATATCCACCAGCTTCTCCAGGTTGGCCCGTCGGGTAGCACCGGATGGCAGCGCCTGTACATAACGCAGGTAACCGCTTTTCTCATAGAGAATCTGAATGATGCGATGGATTGGAGTATCCACCGTCAGCCCCCGCAAATACTCATAAAGCCGGGAGAATTTCTGTAAAGCTGCATGTTCGGGATGAGCCTCCGTATATGCCGCCACCGCTTCCTGGAATGCGACTTTGGGAAATTCCACCCGAATATTGGCCAAGTCCTCATCACATAGTCCCACCATCGGAGAACGAAGCACGGAAACCAGAGGAACTTCTTGTCTTGGATTATCCAGAATTCTTAGGAAGGATAGAATCACTTCCACCTCGAGGGTGTTAAAGTATCCGGTGCTGCTTTCCAGATGTGCGGGAATGCGATAGGCATCCAAAATCTCCACCAATCGCTCGCCCACACCACCAGATAAACCACGCCGCAAAACGGCCACATCCCGATACTGCAGCGGACGCATGGCGTTTAATTTCTTGTCGTAGACTTCCATCCCCGCTTGCATCCAGGCATTGATATGCTGGGCGATGAAGACAAACTCTGCCTCTTCCCCGCTGAGCTCCTCTTCTGCAAACAGCGGATCGTCCTTGATCACAATCTGCACCTCCGTAGATAAATCCGAGGTACTCTCCGGATAGGAAGCCCCGAGTTTCAGGGAGGCGGCATCATCATAATCCACGCCACCCATATCCGGCTTCATAATATAACGAAATACATCATTGACCGTCTCAATGATGTTGTTACGGCTTCGGAAATTCTGGTCCAGATCAATGCGCTGCTGCTCACTTTCCGTCGGAGAGAAGGCATGATACTTGCCGTTAAAAATCTGGGGTTCCGCCTGACGAAATCGATAGATGCTCTGCTTCACATCGCCCACCATAAAGTAATTGTGAGCCCCCAGGCAGTCCTTGGAAATACTGTAGAGGATGGTCTCCTGCAGGTGGTTACTGTCCTGATACTCATCCACCATGACTTCCTCGTAGTAGGCAGCCAACTCCTTGGCCACCGGACGCAGTTCCTTGGTGGTGGCATCCACCAGGATGTCCAATGCGCAGTGCTCAATATCGGAAAAGTCCAGAATTCCCAGGCTGCGTTTCTTTGCGGTAAACGCTGCATCAAACTGATTAATTAAGCGAATCATCTCCGTTACAATGCCACGCAAATCCTGCATCTCCAGAAGGATGGATTCCGATGTCTTCCCGCCAAAAGCTTCGATAAGATGGGTAATCCCATCCTTTATACGATTGCGACGCAACTTACAGGCTTCCCGCTCCTCGGGGTCCTGCTTCTCAAATTTCTTGGTGGAGAGTCTGGTAAACTCCGGCATGGTTCCAATCTGTTCCACCAGCTCGGTTGCAGTTGTTGCCTGAGACAGATGATCGATGATGCGTAAATCCCCTTGCAAAGCATCCTCGTAGGGATGGACATCGTCTCCTGCTACTTCCCGTAAATCCCGAAGCAACGCCTCGGCCTCTTGCTGTAACCGTCCCAGCTCCTCTGCCAAATTGGTTCGCCACTGCTGCATCCAGGAAGAAGCTTCCAATGCTTCCAACGAATCCACCTGATAGGGATCCAATAAGTGAGCCAGCCACTCGCTCGGCCACGGATAGGCCTGGGACATCAGATAGATGTGACGCATGGCTTCCACCAATTGATCGTCCCGGTCTCTCTTGGCATAGCAATTCACCAGATGCAGAAATTCCGTGCTTGCCACTTCATAGTTGGCTTCCAATACCTCATCCCAGACACCGCTCATCAGAAGTTCCAGCTCCCCCGTATCCGCCATCCGATAATCCGGATCCAGATCAATCTCACCGAAATGCTGACGAACCAGAGAACTACAGAAGCTATCGATGGTGGAAATCTGGGCGTTGTGAATCAAGGTCATCTGTCGCAGCAGATGATGATTGTCGGGATGCGCCTTCACTGCCTTCTGAATGGCTTCGAAGATACGCTCCTTCATCTCCTTGGCTGCCGCTCTCGTAAAGGTCACCACCAGAATCCGATCGATATCCACCGGGTTTGCTTCATCGAGAATCATCTGAATGATTCGCTCCACCAAGACCGCCGTCTTACCGGAACCGGCCGCTGCCGATACCAGCAAATCTCTTTGATGTAGTTGTATAACCTGTTGTTGATGTTTCGTCCACTCCATCAATCCAATTCCTCTTTCATCCGTGCATAAGCCTCATCGGCCTTTAACTCTCCCAGTCTTCGATAGGAGAAGCCTTCCATCCGCGCATCAAAGCCGCAGATACTGTGATACTCACAGTACGTACAACCATTGCGATCCTTCCGTGCATACGGCTCGGCCGCGATTTCGCCCCGGGCGATGGCATTACCGATATCCACCACCTTCTTCTGCACGTACCGGCAAAGCAATCCGAATTCTTCCTCCGATGCCACTTTGCTCCGGGCGTTGGTGGTGTTGTCCTTTTTCAATTCCACCGGAATCACACTGGATTTCTTTGTGGCATAAATCTCCTGATCCAAGGCTTCCAGGACCACTGCGTTATCATTGACTAAGCCCTTGACCTTCAACTCTTCTAAGATGCTTTGTTCCAGTGGTTCGTCCGCCACCCCGTAAGAGGTGGGAATCAGCGGGTCGTCGATGTGATAATACAGCACCGCCGCCGGTGCCACCTTGGTGTTCTGCTTCGCCTTCGCTTCCATCACTGCATTGAGATAGAAAATCAGCTGAATCTGTAACCCATAGTACAAGTCCCCCGGTCGAATATCCTTGGCCGACGACTTATAATCAATCACCTTCACATACAAGGTATCATCCACCGTAAAATCATCAATACGGTCAATCACACCGTTGAGCTGCAACTCCATGGTATTCTCCAGTGGATACACCAGCTTGCCGCCCTCCGCCAGCTCCCCTAAGGGAAGTTCGAAGGAACGTGGGGTAAAACTACCCTGACGCACCTGCTTGGTCAGTGCCCAAACCGTCCGTTCCAAGGTCTGCTCCATATGGGTGCGAATATAGTTTTCTCTGGCGCTGTCAAAGGATTCCACCTTCTCCATCTCTTCGTATGCCCTGGCAATACTCTCCTGCAGGATTTCCTTGGAACGCTCCGGCGTAATCGTCTGCCAGTCCTCTCCGGCTTCCGCTACCCCACGCTCGTACTTTTCCAAGGCATCGTGGTAGAGACTGCCCATATCCACTGCCTCGAAGGCATGCTCACGCCGTTCCGACAGTCCCAGCAAGTATTGAAGGAAATACCGGTAGGCACAACCGGCATAGGTTTCCAGACGCGAAACACTTCCCTGGATGCGTCCGTTGGATAAGGCCTTCATTACGCCGGCGGAGATTTTCTCATTCTCATGGTGATAGAAAATGCCATCCAAAATCTGCTGCATCTCTTCCTCTTCTCCCAGATAAAAGACGCAAAATAAGGCATCCATCTCCCGGATTTGTGCTTCGGTTAATTCCTCCCGGGCAACAAACCGGCGCATCAAATCGATGCAGTAATCCTTGGCCAGAGACTTGGCTTCCCGCCAGATTCGCTGGTCCGCCTTGGCATCCACCGGGTGCAACTTCGGAAAAAGTTCCGTCAACACCGAAATCAGATAGGACTTCTGCAAGCTCTCTCCATTGTTGGAAATTTTGGCGTAGCTGACGTACAAAGCATCCTTGGGCTTGGTCAAGGTCAAGTATAGATAAAATCGCTGCATGAACGCCTTCTCCTGGTCCGTCGGTGCCAGTTCATAGGAAGCTTCCTTCAGTAACAGGCGTTCACTTTGGGAGAACATATTTCCACCCGACACCGCCTTCGGAATAGCGCCCTCGTTTGCACCCAGCAGGAATAATACCTTGATATCCTGTAGTCGGGTACGCTCCATATCACCGAATACCACGCTGTCGGAATCCGGCGGAATCATACCGATGCGGGCAGTCTCCACACCGGACTCAAACAGTTCCAAAAACTGACCGGCATCGAGGACTTCCTCCCCCATCAGTGCCACCATCTTATCGAGAATACCAATCACGATACCATAGATATCCTGGTATTCTCTGGCCTTTTTCTCATCCCCTGCCGCTTCATAATCAGACGCAAAATCATGGAGCTGTGTTTCCACATCGAAGGCCACCAGCAACTCGTACAATGCCGTTGCCCGACTCCGTACGTCCATCTGCTTCTTGGCAAATGCATCAAAAAAACCACCTGCCTTCTCCATAATGAAGCTTCGCATGTCATTGATGACCACCAACGCTTCTCCATCAAATCCATGGGGGCAAACCATAAAGGGATGCATCCACTTATTCTTCCCACGGATACCGGACTGATAGAGGTAGTTATCCATCTGATCGATTTCTTCAGAGGTAAGCCCCGTCAATCCGCAACGGAAAAAGTGCAACATGGCATCATAAGAAAAGCGGTCCGTCACCACGTGAATGGCACTGCGCACAAACTCGATGGCAGGCTGTAGCTGGATCACAGCTTTCTCATCCTTAAACAGGGGAATTTCATAATCCCGGAAAATATCATCGATATAGGGACTGTAGTCCTCCATCCTGGCACACACCAGGGCAAAATCCTGATATCGATAGGCCACATCCTCCTTGCGCAACAGTTGTTGGATTGTGGCTGCCGCATAGGCCAACTCCTCCTTGGGATCCATCGCACGCACCAGATGAATGCCTGAAGCATCCTCACGCTGCGTCTTCTCCACACGAAACAGATTGGCTTCTAGATGCTTTAGGGCATGATCCGTCGGATATCTGGATGTCTCATCCATGGCTAGAACCACCGGATCTAAGACATCTACACCGGTCATCTGTGCCATCTTCACAAGGGAAGCTGCCATCTTTTTACTCATGGCAAACAGTTCCTCTTCTGCAGGTTTCGACAGCAGCGCCTCCGCCGGATCGATGGTGATGGCGCAACGAATCTCTGCCGTCAGTGGAAACAGGCGCAACAATAACTGCTGCTGAACCGGAGTAAAACCGGTAAATCCGTCCAACACCAGGATGGAATCCCGGACAAACAACGACTCCTCCACGTGATCCATCAGAAGCTCCAACAACTGCTCCGACGTAATATAACTCCCATCAATGAAGTCAAGAAATCCCTGATACAGTCGCAGCAAATCCCGGCCCTTCTGGTAGAAGCTTTTGGACATGCCGGGGGTTGCAATCATTTCCTCGAATTCTTCACAACCGATATGATACTGGGACAACTCGGAAATCAGCGACTTCACCTGGGACACAAATCCCTTCTTGTTCATATTATGACCAAGGGTCGGCAGCTCATCCGCCAGCTTTCGCGCCACACGTCGTACCACCAGATTCTTACCGGTCTCTTCCAGCACCGATGCCGTCGAGATTCCAAGCTCATCAAATACACGGTAGGCCAAGCGTTCAAAAGATAAAATCTCCACGTTCATCAAACCGTGTCTCGGATGCAGCTCCACCAACTGTCGCTGGGTGGACATGGTAAACTGCTCCGGAACAATCACTAAGAAAAATCGTCCCGGATCCGCGATGGATTCCTCAATCATCTGTTGGTAAAGGTAGGTGGACTTCCCGCTTCCACTGCTACCGGTAATAAATTGCAATGACATGTGTTCCCCTTTGCATTAGTCCTTCAAAACCACTGCCTGGAATGGCAGAAGTTCCATGGAATCTGCCTCCCTCTGCAAGTGGTCATAATTGTTCAATAATACTTTGCTTCCATATATTGGAATGCTTGTCGTCTTAGACTGCAGGTTGCAAACTACAACGATTCGTCTGTTCCCATCCACTCTGGCATAGGCAATCACCGATTCATCCGCACAGGCAATGGGATCAAATCTTCCATACACCATCGTATCGTGATATGTTGCATCCTTGCGTAGCGCAATTGCCGCTTTGTAGAAGGCATACACACTATCCTCCCGTCCCACTTCTGCGGCTGCATTGATGGTTTTATAATTGGGATTGACCGCAAGCCACGGCGTCCCGGTGGTAAATCCCGCCTGTGGGGAATCGTCCCACTGGAAGGGTGTTCTGGCATTGTCTCTGGAGTAGCGATTGACGATTGCCACCGCATCCGCCTCCGACACACCGGCATCGATGGCCGCCCGGTATTCGCCATGACTGGATACGTCCTGCATGGAAAAAACATCCGGATTGTAGGTGTTCTCCATACCAATCTCCTGCCCCTGGTAAATAAAGGGAATCCCCTTCTGGAACAAATACAGCACCGCCAACGCCTTCTTGGCGGCATCACAGCGATCCTCATCCCGCAGCATCCGATTTACAATCCGCGGAACGTCGTGATTCTCCAACACCGTAGAAATCAAACCGATGGGTTCCATCCGCTTCTGGGTTCGTTCCATCGCACGCCGATACATGGACGGGGTAATGAACTTCTTCTTGTACCATTCTCCTCCGTCTTTGGACTCCTCGGACACCACTTCGAAGTCGAACATACTGCTAAAGTAGCCGTCCACTCCCACGTAATCTGCGGTTTCCTCTTCCCGTTGTCCACTGACTTCTCCTACGGTAAACGCCTGATGCGGCAGGAAACATTCTTCCTTCAGTTCCGTCAAAAACTCCCCGATGCCATGGGCATCTTGAAGCATACGCTTGCAGAAAACCATCCCATCCTCCCGGTCCGGCGGATAGTTACGTCCCCGCAAGGTCTTAGGCTTCTTAATATCCGTAATCGCGTCAATACGAAATCCAACCACGCCACGATCAAACCAGAAATTCACCAGATCGTAGATTTCCCGGCGCACCTTGGGATTCTCCCAATTCAAATCCGGCTGCTTTTTGTGAAACATATGTAAGTAATAAAGGTTGTCCGTCGCCGGAACCTTCTCCCAGGCACTGCCTCCAAAATAAGACCGCCAGTTGTTCGGCGCACCACCATCCATTCCCTCTTCCAGATAGAAGTACTTGCCGTATTCCCCGTAGGGATCCTTCATCGCCGCCTGAAACCATGGATGCTCATCCGAGCAATGATTGGCCACCAAATCCATAATGATTCCAATATTGCGTGCCTTGGCCTCTGCCACCAGGCGATCAAAATCCTCCAAGGTACCAAAATCCGGATGGATATTCCGATAGTCTGAAATATCGTATCCCTGGTCCGCCATGGGAGACGGATAACAAGGGGATAACCAGATGATATCCACCCCCAAATCCTGTAAATAATCCAGGTGTTTCGTAATTCCATTCAAGTCTCCGATGCCGCTTCCGGTGGTATCACAGAAGCTTTTCGGATAAATCTGATACACGACTTTGTCGTGCCACCACTGTTGTTTCATTTCCTCAACTCTCCAAATCCCTAAGTTCAGAATACCTACATATTCTGACCATTAAATCATACCATATTCCCCTTTTTCACACAGTAAAAAAGTGCACCTATTTTGAAATAGATGCACTGAAAAATAAACATTATAAAATTTTGAAAAAAGCCCATTAACCCAAGTGATGACGATCACCAAAGTAAAGAATGGCAGCCATTCCCGGACCGGTATGAGAACCAATCACCGGACATAGCATCTGCACTTCAATATCCGCATTTGGATTGACAGCAAGCACCTTCTCCTTCAAGAACTCGGCACGGTCTACTGCATCCGCATGTACGATATACACACGATTCATATCCTTGCGATAGGTCTTCTCGTAAATCTCAACCATACGGTTCATGGCAGGCTTGATGCCGCGCTTCTTATCAATCATCGGAAGCTTACCGTCCTCACCTACAATCAACAGCGGCTTGATATTCAAGACGGTACCCATAATCGCTGTACTTGCCGGAACACGGCCACCGCGATGTAAGTACATCAAATCATCTACCATAAATACGTGGCATAAGGAATCTACCAACTCACAAAGCTTGTTGTAGTTCTCCTCAGCACTCATTCCCTTCTCACGATTGTAAGCAGCTTCTTCTGCCAGCAATCCCATACAACCGGTTCCCGCCAGAGAATCCACCGGATATACCTTGGCATCCGGATATTCCTCTTCCAGTTCTCGCTTTGCAAGAGATACACTGTTGAAGGTATTGCTCAAACCACTGGATAAGCAGATGTAAACCACATCCTTGCCGGCCTTCACATATGGTTCGAAGGCTTCCATATACTGCTGAGGGGTAATCTGACTGGTCTTGGTCTCGATTCCCTTGCGCTGGCTTTCGTAGAAGGTTTTCATCAGATCATCGGATTCCATATGGGCACTGACGCGCTCCTCATCTCCGATGGAATAATTCATAGGAATAAATACAAGATTATGCTTCTCTACAAAATCCGTACTGATATTTGCAGACAAATCAACGACAATTACATATTCATTCATGTTCGGTCTCCTTATAATCTATACTCCGTGAGCCTCACTCACGGCTTACATGATAACAGACTAGACAAAAAAAATCCACACTTACCGACGAACGTGTAAGTGTGGATTGCATTATTTTCGTACCGGGACAAACATTTCCTCACCAAAAGAAACCAATCCCTGTCGTTTCATCTCTTCCTTGTCTTCATACATGGCTTCATCCGCCAGATTTACAAGTGCCTCTAAACTCATGCCTTCTTCATAGGCTGCATAGCCACCACTAATGCGAATCGTCACTTCAATTCCATCCATGGTGCACAACTGAGCCTCACTCACCCGCCGCTTGATGTGCGGCAAAAGTTTCTGTGGATCATCCTGGCAAAGTTTCAGGTGAATACCAACGAATTCATCTCCACCATAGCGATAGAAAGCGATGCCATAGCGTTCTTCACAGATTCTAAGAATGCCGGCCACATATTCAATGGCTTCATCTCCGAAGATATGCCCATAGGTATCATTCAACTTTTTGAAGGAATTAATATCAAAAACCAGAATGCCACAGATACTGCCATCCTTGGAAAACTGATCAAAATCTGCATAGAGACTGGCACGATTCCGAAGCCTTGTCAGTCGGTCATGGGTGGACATATACAGCAATTCCCGTTCATTATCAAAGCCCTGCATCCGTCGCCAGGAAATAAACCATCCACACAGGAACGACGCCAATACGACGATGGTTCCGTGAATAGCGGTCATCTGCTGCCGTACTTCCCCTAAGTAACTATAGAGGTTCGTGACTTGGAGCATCACGCCCCACAGCAGTACGATCAGTGCTTTCCGTTTGGGCCGATCGATAATCAAGGTGGTCTGTAAGGTTAAGACCAGAAAGTACGCATAGAAAGACGCCTGAACAAAGGGACTGACAATCATATAGGTACAGAACAGCAGCATCAGTGTTCCCACCAGATACGGAATGCCAACCATAGCAAACTCCGTCCCCTCAAAACGTCCATACAACCTGCGAAACAACAGCAAGAGGATCAAACCAATTGGAATCACAACCGCAAATCCCATGGTTTCAATAGAGCTTCCTTCGTACAACCCATAGAAGATAAATAACGCCAGATTGACTATGACATTGATCAAAATCCCGTTCCACGTCAGAACTGCATTCTCATACGAAACGGCTTCCCGGTTTTCCCGGATTCCATGGTCCCAATTATAATGTGAAAAAGTAAGAAGTTCATCACGCCATCGTTTTTTCATAGGAATCTCCTGACCGAACCGAGTAGAGACAGGTTCTATGCTTCCACAATCTTACGCGCAACATAAACACCACTGGCCGATGCATGGGACAAGGAATGGGTCACACCACTACCGTCTCCGATGACATATAAGCCCTTGTGGTTGGTTTCGAGATGTTCATCCAATGCAACGGACATGTTGTAGAACTTCACTTCCACACCATACAACAGGGTATCGTCATTGGCCGTACCCGGTGCAATCTTGTCCAACGCATAGATCATCTCTATAATACCATCTAAAATACGTTTTGGTAAGACAAGGGACAAATCTCCCGGTGTCGCATTCAAAGTTGGCTGCACCGTAGACTCCTCAATACGCTTATTGGTGGAACGACGTCCACGTACCAGATCGCCGAAGCGCTGTACGATTACACCACCACCTAACATATTAGACAAGCGGGCGATACTCTCACCATAACCGTTACTGTCTTTAAACGGTTCGGAAAAATGCTTGGATACCAACAGGGCGAAGTTGGTATTGTTGGTCTTTCTGGAATCATCCTCAAAACTGTGACCGTTCACCGTAATGATACCGTTGGTATTCTCGTTTACCACAATTCCCTTCGGGTTCATACAGAAGGTACGAACCAAATCCTCGAATTTCTCTGTACGATAAACGATCTTGCCCTCGTATAATTCATCTGTAATATGGGAAAAAATCTCAGCCGGAATCTCCACACGAACACCGATATCCACACGATTGGACATGGTCTGGATGTTCAAATCATTACAGATGGTTTCCATCCACTTACTACCGCTACGTCCAACGGAGATAATACAGGTATCGCACTCTAAGCTTTCCTCACCGAAGGTTAAGCGATAACCCGGTGCTAAATCCTCTACCCGATCCACCTTGGTTTCAAAACGAAACTCCACCAAGTCCTTCAGCTCATCGTAGAGATGCTGCAATACCACATAATTCTTATCGGTTCCAAGATGACGCACACTGGCTTCTAACAGCTGCAGCTTGTTCTGCATGCACACCTTCTTCAGGGAAGTGCCTGCAGTAGAATACAGCGTGGTGCCTTCTCCACCGTGACTCATATTAATCTCATCCACGTAATACATGAGATTCGTTGCTTCTTCTCTACCAATATACTGATAGAGGGTTCCTCCAAAGTCATTGGTGATGTTGTACTTTCCATCGGAGAACGCACCGGCACCGCCGAATCCGTTCATAATGGAACAAACCTTACAGCTGATACAACTTTTGATCTTCTTGCCATCGATTGGGCAATGACGCTTCTCTAAGGCATAGCCGGAATCGAAGACCACCACCTTCTTCGAAGGGTCTTTTTTCATCAGTTCGTAGGCCGCGAAAATTCCTCCCGGCCCTGCTCCAATAATTGCAATATCCACTTTTCTACTCATACAATATCTCCTCTTTGGTTACTCACCGGGTTTGAACATCTCGTCCATGGTGTGCCAACCTAAAACTGCGCACTTCACGCGTGCCGGCATATGAGAAACATCCTGGAGAATACCGGCTTCCTCCAGCTCTTCATGCTCTTCTTCCGTGATTTTCCCGGTAATCATACGCAAAAAAATCTCAGACAGACGAAGCGCCTCTTCCTTGGTTTTGCCGATAATCAAATCCAACATCATATCCGCAGAAGCCTGGGAAATTGCGCATCCGTCTCCCGTATATCCACCGTCTACGATAATATTGTCTTCCACACGAAGCTGCAAAATAATATCGTCTCCACAAGACGGATTCACGCCTTCAAGGGTGTAGTTTGCACCCTCGATGGCGTGTTTATGGGTCGGATTCATATTGTGATCGGTTAAAATCTCATTATAAAATGTATTTGCCATAATACTCCTATCTGCTGTTGGCTAATCTGCATATCCCATATCGGTACGAATATGACTTAAGCAGTCAATAAACGCATCAATATCTTCCTCGTTGTTATAGAACGCCAAGGATGCACGGGACGTAGACAACTTGCCTAAGAACTTATGCAACGGCTGTGCGCAGTGATGACCGGCGCGAATCGCAATGTTATGCGCATCGAAAATCGCTGCCACATCATGGGGATGAACCCCATCAATCATAAACGTAATGATGCCGTGGTGATCCAGTGGATCTGCAGAGCCTAACACATGCACGTGAGGAATCTTGGTGATTTTCTCCATGGCATATACCGTCAGGTCATTCTCCCGCTTTTCAATTCGCTCCCAGCCAAAGCGTTCCATAAACCGAATCGCTTCCGCTAGGCCCACTGCACCACCGACGTTCACCGTGCCGGCCTCAAACTTGTGAGGCACTTCCGCATAGGTGGCATCTTCCATGGTGACATATTCAATCATCTCGCCGCCGTACAAAAACGGAGGCATCTGCTCCAACAACTCATACTTGCCGTACAAGGCACCAATTCCCATGGGTGCAAACATCTTGTGTCCGGAAAACGCCATGAAATCCACATCCAAATCCACCACATCCACCGGGATGTGCGGAACAGACTGGGCACCGTCTGCTACCATAATTGCACCATGAGCATGGGCAACTGCAGCAAAGCCCTTGATATCATTCAATCGTCCAAACACGTTGGAAATCTGTGTAATAGCAACGATTTTGGTCTTCTCCGAAATAATGTCCTCCAACATCTTCGGAGAAAGCTCCCCGTCTTCCTTGCAGAACAGATAGGTGACATGAGCACCGGTGGCTTGGGCAACCTGGCGCCATGGCAACATGTTACTGTGATGCTCTGCAATGCTGACGATAATCTCGTCACCTTCTTTCAGGAAATGCATACCATAAGAATAAGCAAGTAAATTCATGCCCTCTGTGGCATTTCTGGTAAATACAATTTCCTCCGGACGCGCTGCATGAATGAAGTTGGCCACGGTTTTACGGGCATCCTCATATGCATTGGTCGCGTCAATACTTAGTTCATACAATCCTCTCATCGGATTGGCATTATTAAGCTTGTAATACTCTGCTGCCGCCTCAATCACACATGGTGGTTTCTGAGACGTTGCGGCATTATCAAGATAGACAACATTCCGGTCGGTAAGGATCGGAAATTGTCCTCGAATCTGCTGATCCGCTTCTGTCATTATGCTTCCTCTTCTTCACCTAAATACTCTACCACTAACTGTCTGGTCGGCTCATCCGGAATCAAGTTACAAACCGCATCCACACGGGCGCGGGCCATCATCTCATAAATATCCTTCAGCTCCATACCACGGGACTCCATATAGAACAACAAATCCTCGTTCAGCTTACCGATGGTTGCACCATGGCTACCTTCCACGTCCTCTTCGGTACAGAGAATCAACGGAATGGTCTGGTTAATCACACCATCGTCCATCAACAATACATCTTCCGCTTCCGCACCGGTTGCGCCGGCACAGCCACGCTTAAAATCGATGGTTCCACGGAATGTTTTCTTCGCCTGATTGCGCAGTACGCCGTTGGCATTGATGACACAATCCGTCTTCTTACCGGTATGATCTGCCACGTAGTTCATATCCAATACGTGATCGTCACAAACAATGTAAGCCATATCCACCGCAAGGTTGGACTTCACACCGGATAATGCCGTATGGCTTCCTACATAGGTACGCTTGCCACCTAATACCAACTGAATCAAATGAAAGGAACCTTCGTCGTCACAACGTCCACCGACATTGTTGCAAAAGGTCATATCATCCCCAAGCATCTGCACCTGAACCAAGGTAATCTTGGCATTCTTGGCAACATCATACTTGGTCTCTACTCCTGCAAAACCAAATCCATTGGCCTCGGAATGGAAATGCTGAATCACCAGCATCTCGGTATGCTCCGGTGCAATCAGTTCAATGGCATTGACGCTGTTCGCCCCTTCACTAAAATCATAATCCAAACGAACCGGAGCCGCTACTTCTGCCGTGGTCCGATAGGATGTCACTTCACCTACGCCACCAAAAATCACATCTGCGTGTTTACCGAATCCGGTTGCAACCGCACCTAAGGTTGGTGCGTCTAAAACCGTCTTCTCAACGCCACTTGGCACTTCGTCTGCTGCAATATAGGTCAACAGTTCATCCGGAACGGATACATCTGCATCGTTCATATGAAGCCAATGCCAGGTAGGTGCAGGTAGATGATTAATCTTGATTGTCTGTTCACTCATGTCTCTACCTCCTTCCTAACCGATGCTACCCTTCATCTCCAAACGGATGAGGTTATTCATCTCTACCGCATATTCCAGCGGCAGTTCCTTGCTTACATTATCTGCAAAGCCGCTGACAATCAACGCCTTCGCGTCTTCCTCTGACATACCACGACTCATAAGATAGAACACCACATCATCGCTGATGCGTCCAATCTTCGCTTCGTGTCCGATATCCACATCGTCGGTACGGATATCCATTGCAGGAATGGTATCGGACTGGGACTGTGGATCCAACATCAGAGATTCACAGGAGACCGCAGACTTCGATCCCTTGGCCTTCGGTCCAACCACAACGGAACTACGGAAGGTGGAAATACCGTCACTCTTAGAGATGGATCTGGTGTTGATGTAGGAAGAGGTATTCTTGCCCACATGAACCACCTTGGTACCGGTATCCAAATTCTGACCTTCTCCGGCGAATGTAACACCGGTGAACTCACAACGGGAATTGTCGCCGTTTAGAATACTCATTGGGTATAGATAAGAAACATGGGAACCAAAGGATCCGGATACCCATTCAATCTTACCGCCTTCTTCCACCTTGGCACGCTTGGTGTTTAGGTTGTACATATTCTTCGACCAGTTCTCAATGGTGGAATAACGCAAGGTTGCGTTCTTGCCAACAAAAAGTTCTACACATCCGGCGTGTAAATTTGCCACGTTGTACTTCGGTGCACTACAGCCTTCGATAAAGTGAAGGTATGCACCCTCATCTACGATGATTAAGGTATGCTCAAACTGTCCGGCTCCCGCCGCATTCAGGCGGAAATAAGACTGTAACGGAATCTCTACGGAAACTCCCGGTGGTACATAAACAAAGGATCCACCGGACCAAACAGCACCATGAAGTGCTGCAAACTTGTGATCCGTCGGAGGCACCAGCTTCATGAAATGCTCACGAACCATATCCGCATATTCGCTCCGCATTGCGCTCTCCACATCCGTATAAATAACGCCCTGTGCAGCCACTTCGTCCTTGATATTGTGATATACCAATTCCGAATCGTACTGAGCACCAACGCCGGCTAAGGATGCGCGCTCTGCCTGTGGAATACCCAATCGTTCAAAGGTATCCTTGATATCGGTTGGAACATCGTTCCAATCCTTCTGCATACGTTCCGACTTCGGGCGAATATAGGTAATGATATTATCCATATCCAAGCCCTCAATGGAAGGGCCCCAATCCGGCACGCCCATCTGGTTGTAGGTTTCCAATGATTTCAAACGAAACTCCAACATCCAGTCCGGATCGTTTCTATCCTTCGAAATTTGACGAACAATGTCCGGAGTCAGACCTTCTTCTACTTGATAGACGTCCTTCTCCTCGTAGCGAAAGTCATAGATGCTACGATCAATGTCATCAACCTGTGTCTTCTCTTTCATCTATCTACTCCTTCGCGGACTCATTCATAAACTGCTCAAAACCATGTTCATTGATCTCGGCAATCAAGCTCTGGTCACCGTCATGAACAATCTTACCATCCACCAACACATGGGTAGCATCCACATCCAATGCATCCAAAATCTTGGTGCTGTGGGTGATGATCAAAAGTGCACCACCAACCGTCTTCTTATAAACCTCGATACCCTCAGATACGATACGAACCGCATCCACATCCAAACCGGAATCGGTCTCATCCAAAATTGCAAGAGACGGCTTCAACATCAACAGCTGAAGAATCTCTGCCTTCTTCTTCTCACCACCGGAGAAGCCCACATTCAAATCACGCTCTGCATAAGAAGGATCCATGTTCAAAAGCTCCATGGTTTTATCTAATTCCTTCTTGAAGTCCCAAACACGAATGTGCTTACCGGTCTTCTGTTCCAACGCGCTTCGGATGAAATTGGAAAGGGTAATACCCGGAACCTCCACCGGATTCTGGAAGGATAAGAACATGCCCTTCTTGGAAATCTTATCTGCGCTCTCACCGGTAATATCCTCACCGTTAAACATAATCTTGCCTGCGGTAATTTCATAGCGAGGGTCACCCATCAGCGTAGAGCCTAAGGTTGATTTGCCGGCACCGTTCGGTCCCATAATTACGTGTGTTTCACCTGCATTAACAGTTAAATTCAGGCCATGAAGGATTTCCTTGTCTTCTACGGTAACCTTCAGTCCTGATACATCTAAAATCTGCTCGGCCATTCTATGTGCCTCCTTATATATTTGAATTCCTATGGGAATAGTGTATATTCAAACCACCATTTCACATATGGTTAATTATAGCATAATAAAAAAAGAACGCAATTCGCGGTAATTACGTTCTTTTCGTGCATTAAATTTTGTGCAATTAATAAAGCAAAAAGCTTCACCATGCCCTCTAGCTTGCCTGATCCATGGTGGATAATCGCTTCGCCTGGTCAGCTGCAATCAGGGCATCTAAGATTTCCTGAATATCACCGTCCATAATCTTGTCCAACTTATAGAGGGTCAAGTTGATACGATGATCGGTCACACGTCCCTGTGGGAAGTTATAGGTACGAATCTTCTCGGAACGATCTCCGGTTCCAATCTGGCTAAGACGCTCTGCAGATGCTTCTGCTTGCTGCTTCTGCAGTTCCATATCATATAACTTGGCACGCAACAGAGCGAATGCCTTGTCCTTGTTCTGTAACTGAGACTTCTCGGTCTGAGAATAAATCACAATACCGGTTGGATAATGGGTCAAACGAACCGCAGAATCCGTGGTATTAACGCACTGTCCACCGTTACCGGACGCACGCATAACGTCAATACGGATATCCTTCTCATTGATTTCAATATCTACGTCCTCTGCCTCCGGCATAACTGCAACAGTGATGGTAGAGGTATGGATACGTCCGCCGGACTCCGTCTCCGGAACACGCTGTACACGATGTACCCCGGACTCATACTTCAATACGGAGTATGCGCCATTACCGGAAACCATGAAGTTTACGGACTTCATTCCACCGATACCGGTCTCTTCTGCTTCAATCAACTCTGTCTTCCATCCACGGCTCTCTGCATAATGGATGTACATACGATAAATCTCAGCAGCAAAAAGGGCTGCCTCGTCTCCGCCGGCA
The DNA here is from genome assembly GCA_024690885.1 of Lachnospiraceae bacterium. Classification (GTDB taxonomy): domain Bacteria; phylum Bacillota; class Clostridia; order Lachnospirales; family Lachnospiraceae; genus XBD2001. Next base: position 5,986 of record JAILOI010000096.1, on the reverse strand, counting down.
CCACCACGAATCTCTACGATAACGTTCTTGTTATCGTTCGGGTCCTTCGGAAGCAAGAGCACCTTCAACTCGTTCTCTAATTCCTCGACGCGGGACTTAGCCTCGTTCAATTCTTCCTTAGCCAGTTCCTTCATCTCTTCATCGGATTCCTCATCCAAAATTGCAAGAGAATCCTCAATTGCCTGCTTATTCTTCTTGTATTCATTGTAAGCGTTTACCAGTGGAGTCAAATCACTCTGCTCCTTCATCAGCTTCTGAAAGCGACGGCTGTCATTGGCGATATCCGGTTCACTTAACATATTCATAATCTCCTGATAGTGAATCAGAAGGTCTTCTAATTTATCAAACATCTTACACTCCTATATCCTACAACTGTCATACGTTACGGCTGTTAGACACAGCCCGCCTATTATAACATGAAGCCTGCCTTCTCGCAAACCCATGATTTCTTCCCGGTTGTAGCGCTACAAGTGTCCCATCACCACGCGGTCGTTCCCGGCCAAATCCTTGTGACAAACCACATCCGAAAATCCATGCTCCCGGAACAATTGACACACATCCTCGGCCTGATCATATCCGATTTCCACCAGCATCCGTCCACCCGGCTTCAAAAACTCACTTGCCTGCGAAGTCAAACGCTCGTAGAAAACCAACCCCGTATCCGAACCGTCCAATGCAATCTTCGGTTCATGGTCACGCACCTCCGGCATCAGTGACCATACTCCGGCCGTCGGAATATACGGTGGATTGGAAACAATCAAATCAAAACGCCGTTCCTCTGTTGGAAGTGCTTGTAGGGAATCAAACAGATCTCCCTGTAAAAAGCGAATCTCCACCCGTTGATCTTCGGCATTCTGCTTCGCCACTTCCAATGCTTCCTCGGAGATATCGCTGGCAACACCAACAAATCCACCCGGTTCCACCACGCCCCGTTTGCCTAAAGCCAAAAGGGAAATCAGGATACAACCGCTACCGGTACACATATCCAAAACCCGGCATCCCGGCTGTAAGTAGGACTGGGCAAGTTCTACCAGAGTTTCCGTGTCCTGGCGTGGACACAACACGTGTTCATTCACCGTAAAACGAAGTCCCATAAACTCGGTATAGCCTAGGATATGCTGCAGCGGAATATGACTGGCCCGCTTCTGAATCAACGCCTCATAAGCAAGCCGCTGGTCCTCATCCATCTGACGCCTGCCATACAACAATAAGAAATTGGAATCATGTCCCGGCATACTTTCAAACAGATATTTCGCATCAATTTTCGCATCTACAATGCCGGCCGCCGCAAGGGTTTCCTCTCCGGCCTTCACCGCATCCAAATAACTGACAAACTTCATACCGCTTCTCCTTCAGGAGATGGAGCAACGTGCCTCATCGCCTTCCAAAAATGACTTCCAATCAAACACTGCTTCTACCGAAGCAATTCCTACCTTAATCATATCATCATCCGGCTCTTTTGTGGTGAGTTTTTGCATCCAGAGTCCCGGCTGACTTAAGGCATTGATAAGCTTATTTTCAGTCCGTCCTGCCAGGCGAATAAACTCATAGGAAATACCGGCAATCACCGGCACCAGCAGAAGGCGTAACACCAACTGCAACAGATGGGAATCCATCCGAATAAACATAAAAATAAAGATACTGATTAACAGCACAATAAACAGAAAGCTGGTTCCACAGCGCTTGTGCAGCCGCGTTGACTTCCGCACATTCTCCACCGTAAGTTCCAATCCGCTTTCGATGCAGTTGATGCACTTATGCTCGGCCCCGTGGTACATGAAGGTCCGCTTAATATCATCCGTCTTGGAGATTATTGCAATATAGAGAATAAAAATCACCACACGCAACACGCCTTCGATAAACGCAGTCAGCATTGGATTTGCAATAAAACGGCCCAGCAAAGCGGAAATCCCGTAAGGCAAGGCCATAAAAATACCAAGCGCCAAAACGAAGGACAACAGCAGGGTTCCGCCCATCTCGGCCTTCTCCTTGCGTTCTAATTTTTTCTGTTCTTCCTCGGACAGGTTCTGCTTGTCAACCTTCGCATCCCCTTCCTCTTCGAAATAAGATGCCGATTCCATCAAGGAACCCAGTCCTATGATGAGGGACCAGAAAAAGGTATACACACCACGAACAATGGGAATCTTCTGAATCCCCTCGTGGATTCCCTTCACCTGATGAACATCCACATGAATGGACTGATCCGGCAGACGTACTGCAACCGCATATGAATTGCCGTTGCGCATCATCACGCCTTCCATAATCGCCTGTCCGCCAATCCCTGAATATCTCATAACATTCTCCCTTATAACAAACAAGAGGCTGAGATTTTACAATCTCAACCTCTTCTACTATCGTACAATTATTAACCCTGGATACCGTACTTCTTGTTGAACTGATCGATACGTCCGCGAGCCTTAGATGCCTTCTGCTGACCAGTATAGAATGGATGGCACTTAGAGCAGATTTCTACGTGGATGTTCTCCTTGGTAGAACCGGTTACGAAAGTGTTACCACAGTTACAAGTTACGGTTGCCTGATAGTAATCCGGATGGATTCCCTGTCTCATGTTTTTCACCTCACTAAATCTATAATCATAAAGTTAAAACTATTCACATCCCGATAAACAGCTTTCATATTGTAGCATGTATATAGAAATGGTGCAAGGGTTTTCCGAAAATTTATTTCAGGCGCTTTAACACCATCTGTACAAAGTCTGCATTGTTCTTGGTATGTGTAAACATATGAAGGATGGCTTCTCCTGCTTCTTCCTTCCGCATGCCGTTTAAGTTTCGGCGAATCAAATCGGATGCTTCCAATTCTTCCTTGCTCAGAAGCAAATCTTCACGTCTGGTGGAAGACTTGGCCAAATCAATGGCCGGGAATACACGGCGCTCCGATAACTTACGATCCAATACCAATTCCATATTACCGGTACCCTTGAACTCCTCGAATACCACATCATCCATCTTGCTTCCGGTCTCAACCAAAGCGGTAGCCAGGATGGTCAAGCTTCCGCCGCCACGCATGTTACGTGCTGCACCGAAGAAACGCTTCGGCATATGCAGTGCTGCCGGATCCAAACCGCCGGAAAGTGTACGTCCACTTGGTGCAACCGTTAAGTTATACGCACGTGCCAGACGGGTAATGGAATCTAACAGAATCATAACATCCTGTCCGTGCTCCACCAAACGTTTTGCACGCTCGATGACCATCTCGGATACACGCTTATGATGTTCCGGCAATTCATCAAAGGTGGAATAGATAACTTCTACGTTCTCACCCTCGATGGCTTCCTTCATATCGGTAACTTCCTCCGGACGCTCATCAATCAATAAGATAATCAGATGCATCTCCGGATGAGAAACCTTTACGGATTTTGCCACCTGCTTTAATAAGGTTGTCTTACCGGCCTTCGGCTGAGCAACAATCATACCACGCTGTCCCTTACCGATTGGGGATAACATATCCACGATACGAACCGATACCCCACAGCCCGGACGTTCCAAACGGATGCGCTCATCCGGGAAAATCGGGGTTAAATCCTCGAAGTTAGGACGACGTGCCGCAGCTTCCGGTGCATATCCGTTGATGTTCTCAATATACAGCAGGGCGCCGAACTTATCATTCGGATTATTCTTCCGTGTCTTACCCACGATGATATCGCCGGTCTTCAAGTTAAACTTGCGAATCTGGGATGGAGAAACATAAACATCGTTCTCTCCCGGCATGTAGTTCTCACAACGAATGAATCCATAACCGTCCTGTAACACTTCTAGGATTCCGTTGGCCGTCTTGGCATCATCATAATGCGGAAGCTGACGCTCTTCGCCTTCTTCTGTGCCTTCTTCCCGTCGCTCACTCTTCTCTCCATGGCTCATACGCTTCGGACGTTCTCCTCGTTCCGGACGCTCGCTGCGCTCACCATGTGATGCATGCTTCGGATTTTCTTCTGCCGCTTTGTTCTTGGCATCGATGGCATCCTGTGCCAACATCGCTTCCACCAGTTCTTCTTTTTTTAATTTGGAAATGCCTTTCAGACCTCTGGCTTTCGCTAAGTCTCGCAGAACGCCAACTGCCAAACTCTCATACTTTTCTCTCATGTATTCTCCTTTGAATTTCTTATTCTATATTCATTCTAAAAAATGTTCTGGGAAAAATGTGATATTCATTAAGAAATTAAAAACAATGAATTGTTTTTGATTGTACAAAGTATAACCCCTTTTTTCCTCTCTTGCAAGCATTTTTTAATCATGCTAAACTTGATAAGCGTAAAAAGAAGGGAGATCATCATTATGACCAATGACGAGAGAGCCATCCAGCTTCATGCCGAGTGGAATGGCAAAATCGAAACTGTTGCAAAATCAAAAGTAAATTCCAGAGAAGACTTAGCGCTTGCATACACACCGGGTGTTGCTGCCCCTTGTCGTATCATCGCGGAAGATAAATCTCAAGTATATAACTACACCTTGAAAGCCAACACCGTTGCAGTTGTTTCCGACGGTAGTGCAGTTCTTGGTTTGGGCAACATCGGTCCGGAGGCTGCTATGCCGGTAATGGAAGGCAAAGCCGTATTATTCAAGGAATTCGGCGACGTGAATGCGTTTCCAATCTGCTTAGACACCCAGGACACGGAAGAAATCATTCAGACCGTTGCCAACATTGCCCCTACCTTTGGCGGCATTAATTTAGAGGACATCTCTGCTCCTCGTTGTTTCGAAATTGAGCGTCGCCTCAAGGAGATGTTAGACATCCCGGTTTTCCACGACGACCAGCATGGTACTGCCATCGTTGTACTTGCCGCTTTAATCAACGCCCTCCGCGTCACCGGCAAGAACAAGGAAGACGTTCGTATCGTTCTCAATGGCCCCGGTTCTGCCGGTCTTGCCATCGCAAAGCTTCTCCTTCGTTATGGCTTCAAGGACTTAATCCTCTGTGACTTCTACGGTATTTTACGTGCCGATCACGAAGCTTTAAACTGGGCCCAGAAAGAGATGCTCCCGGTAACCAATCCACGCCACGTAGAAGGCACCTTAGTTGATGCCCTGGTTGGTGCTGATGTCTTCATCGGTGTTTCCAAGCCCGGCATTTTAACTGCAGATATGGTTCGTTCCATGAATTCCGACGCCATCATCTTCGCCATGGCTAACCCAACGCCGGAAATCATGCCGGACATCGCCAAGGAAGCCGGCGCTCGTATCGTCGGTACCGGACGCAGCGATTTCCCGAACCAGATCAACAATGTGGTTGCTTTCCCTGGCATCTTCCGTGGTGCCCTAGAAGGCCACGCAAAACAAATCACCGAGGAGATGAAATTGGCCGCTGCCAATGCCATCGCCGATTTAGTTCCTTCTGACAAGCTCTGCGACGAATTCATTATGCCGGAGGCTTTTGATCCTCAGGTTGCCGATGCCGTTGCTGCTGCTGTCAAGGCTCACATTCAATAACGACTACAAGGAAGGTTACGCCCATGGCTGAATCAAACATTATCTACAAAATTATGGTACTCAACTTACTTTCCAAGGTGAACTTTCCATTAAGTACCAAACAGGTAACCGACTTCTTCCTGGATCGCAAGTACACCGACTACTTCACCATCCAGCAAACCATCAGCGACTTGGTGGAAGCCCAGATGATTGACATGAGCACCTCGGTCAACTCCACCCAGTACGTCATCAATGAAGAAGGTGAGCGCACCCTCGAGCTCTTCCCGGACCGCATCACACCGGCCATCGAAGAAGACATGAAGAACTACTTCGCCGAGAACTCTCTCACCATGAAGAAGAACAACTCCGTCACCGCCGACTACTACGATGCCACCGGTGGCGGCTACCTGGTCCATTGCCGCGTCACCGAAGAAGGTCACAACGTGGTAGACATCAACCTCCACGTTGCCTCCAAGGAACAGGCCGAGGCCATCGTGGTCAACTGGAAGGCCAAGTACGAAGACGTCTACATGGCCCTCATGGACTTGCTGGTACAATAA
>JAILOI010000058.1 GCA_024690885.1 Lachnospiraceae bacterium | reverse complement strand
TATCATCTTACACTATTTACGAAAAAATTTCATTGATAATGTGTAATTGTCACCTGCAGGCTCTCTGTGTCCCGAAATACGTTAATCGAAGGGTAATATGTAATCATCAGACGATCATGGTCTTGTAAAAAGGCATCCAGTTCCGCTCCATCCCCAAAATATAAACCATCCATACGACGGCCGTTGTCCATACGCAGGGAAAGCTTCCGGTACTGCTTCTCCTTGCCGATGGGATACACCCGCTCCACCACCAGATTTTTGTCTGCAAAGCAAGGTTTTTCATTGGCATTGCCAAAAGGTTCCAACGCATCCAACTGGTGAACCAGATTCATAGAAATATAGGATAAGGGCATCGGTACATCGATATAAATCTTCGGCGTCAAGGTAGCCTCATCCAAATTGGCATCTGCATTTAAAGCTGCCCGAAAGGCAGCAATCTCTTCCTTCTTCATGGACAGTCCAGCCGCCATGGGATGACCGCCGTAATACAATAAATACTGACTGCACGCCTCCAACTTCTCGTTCATCACATAGCCTTCGATGGAGCGCCCGCTGCCCTTGACACATTCGGCTCCGTCAGAAAGCACGAAAGTTGGGCGATAAAAGCGTTCCTTTAATCGGCCGGCAACAATGCCGTTCAGACTCTCGTGCAAGGAAGGCACATACACCACCAGCACATCATCCTCTGCCAAGTGTTCCGCTTCGATTACATCGAGAGCCATGGCAAGGCCGTCTTCCGTCATCTGCTTGCGTTCCTCGTTCAAACGAATCAGTTCCTCTGCCCGGCGGATGGCAGCCTTGGCATCCGTCTCTCGCAGAAGTTCCAACGCCAAATCTGCCGTATCCAATCGTCCCGTCGCATTGAAGCAGGGTCCCAGCACAAATCCGATGTGATAGGCCGATAAAGTGGCCGGATCAATTCCGCTTCGCTGAATCAAGGCATGCAGTCCCACGTTTCGGGTCCCTGCCATCTGCTCAAGACCAAGCTTTACGATGGCGCGATTCTCATCCTGCAGGGGCATAATATCTCCCACCGTTGCAAATGCGGCTTCCTCTAAAAACTCCATGGCTTCTTGTGCATCGATTCCCATCTGGGCATATAATACAAAGATTAATTTCCAAGCCACCACAGCACCACAAATCTGCGGGTACGGATACGTACTGTCCGGTCGATGGGGATTGACTACCGCAAGGGCCGGCGGCATCACATACTGCCGCTCTCCATCCACCTCTTCGTAGTGCAACTGATGATGGTCCGTAATGATGACCGCGAGGCCCAACTGCTTCGCCTCTTCCATGGCTTCGAAGGCACTGATTCCGTTGTCACAGGTAATCACTAACTCCACGCCATCATCTACAGCCTGACGGATCATCTGAGGATTGACCCCATAGCCGTCCTCAATGCGATGGGGAATGGCGTAATCCACCACGCCCCCTCGTCTTCGAATGCCCTCCGTCAGAATATAGGTGGAACAGATGCCATCAATATCGTAGTCTCCGATGACGCGAATCTGCTTCCCATTCGCAATGGCCTCCCTGATGATAGCTGCCGCTTTCGTGGCATCCGGAAGCAGCGTCCCCTCGTGAAGCTGATCTATGCTCGGACGCAGGTAGTTGCCCATCTCTTCTTGCGGCACTCCACGGTTTACCATAATCCGGGCAATCACCGGATCAATCCCATAGGTCTTGGCAATTTGATTAAAATCTGCGCGTTTCGCGCGTACCATCCATTGTTCCATATTTTACTCTGTTGGAAATCCAACACCTTTCCGAATACTCATTCATCCTTCATCATGTCCCCGCAAAGCCGCACTCTACAAGGATAAAATCAGTATAACACACTCCCATGTCCCATTCTTCGGACATCCTTGAAAAAAAAGTAGAAAAAACGCGCGAATTTTCTAATATTTTCGTTGTTATAGCTTCAATAAAGTGATAATATATTTTTATAAATTAATTTGTGTAGGCGCAGTCTACACGCCGAATTAGGAGGTTTTTACATGAATAAAACAGAATTGATCGATGCAGTTGCTAAGAGTGCAGGCTTATCCAAGAAGGATGCCACCAATGCAGTAAACGCTTTGACCGAGACCGTTACCAAGACCTTGAAGAAGAAAGACAAGGTTCAGTTGGTTGGCTTTGGTACATTCGAAGTTGGCAAGCGTGCCGCTCGTACCGGACGTAATCCACAGACTGGTGCTGAAATCAAGATTAAGGCAGCTAAGGTTCCGAAGTTTAAACCTGGCAAGGCTTTAAAGGATGCTGTTAATAAGAAGAAATAAATGTCTTTTTAGGTGAGTATAATATTATGGGGATAAAAAGAAGCGTTCCACTTGGGAACGCTTCTTTTATATTTATTTTGCTTTCTCGAATTCCTCCAAAAGTTCGTAGAGCAATCCGTATAACTGCTCGGTTTTCTCCTTACCGATGCAGATACACTTACTCATCGCCTCCGGAACTTCCAACGCCCGATCCTTCAGCGCTTCTCCGGCCGGTGTAATGCTGATGATTAAGTTACGCTCATCTTCTTTGGAACGATGACGCTTAATATAGCCCTTGCTCTCAAGCTTCTTCAAAAGAGGGGTCAAGGTACCGGAATCCAAGTATAAGTTCTTGCCGATTTCCTTTACATTCATCTCTTTCTTCTCCCAAAGTACCATCATGGTGATGTACTGGGTATAGGTTAAATCCAATGCATCCAGAAAGGTCTTGTAGTGACGTACCACTTCCTTGGAACATGCATATAACGGAAAGCACAGCTGGTTTTCCAATTTCAGGCAATCGTAGCGGGCCTCTTTATCCCCTGCTGCATATGTTTCTTTTCCCATATCTATTTACTCCTACTACTATTCTCTATATTGACTGTTGTAAAATTAATCGCTACTTTCTGCAATATATCCTATTACTATTATATTGTATGCAATTATTTTGAAAAATCAAGTACTTTTTTCACAGTTTTCTTTTCCAATCTCTTATATTTTCGTGATTCTTACTTGTTGAAGGCAGGCAAAAATCCATGTATTCTAATAGTAATTGAGTTTTAACGGAGAAATCATATGAAATATCTAAAACAATTTTTAATTATTATCGGGATTTCCTTCCTGGGTGAAGTGATTCATCACTTTATTCCGCTGCCAATCCCTGCCAGCATTTATGGCATGCTTCTGCTTTTTTTGTTGCTGGAAGTTCGCATCGTAAAACCGGAGCATATCCGAGAAACTTGTACTTTCCTCATTCAGGCCATGCCCATCATGTTTATTCCACCGGGCGTTGGACTCCTTGAGAAGTGGGGCTACATCGATGACATCTGGCTTCCATTGATTGCAGCTCTGGCAATTTCCACCATCGTCGTTATGGCCATCTCCGGTTGGGTGACCCAGCTGGTCAATCGTGCCATTCATAAGAAGGATCAGGAGGAGCTGTCATGAGTCTGTTTACACAATCCATGTTTTTTGGTGTGACCATCACACTGTTTACGTATTTTCTGGGTGTTTGGATTAAAAGCAAACTGAAGCTTGCGATTTTCAATCCCCTGTTAATTTCCATCATTTTGATTATTTTGTTTTTGGCCGGAAGTGGCATTGATTACCAGGTGTACAGTGATGGTGCCGATTATATCTCTTACCTGATTACCCCTGCCACCGTATGCTTGGCACTGCCCATGTACGACCAGATGGAAGCACTAAAAAAGAACGCAGCCGGCGTGGTCTGTGGAATCCTCTCCGGATGCCTGACCAGCGCCTTATGCATTCTTGCTTGTTCCCTCATCTTCCAATTCAATCATCAGATTTATATCACCCTATTGCCGAAGTCCATTACCACAGCCATCGGCATTGGTCTCTCTGAGGAAATGGGTGGTATTGCTACCGTTACCGTACTTTCCATTATCATCACCGGAATCTTCGGTAATATGATTGCCGAAGGCTTTTTGAAACTGATTCGCGTGACGGATCCCGTAGCCAAGGGCATAGCCATCGGCACCTCTGCTCACGTGATGGGTACTGCCAAAGCCATGGAATTGGGAGAAACCGAAGGAGCGATGAGCTCCCTCTCCATTGCCGTTGCCGGTGTGGTAACAGTTGTGGTTGCCCCCTTGTTTTCCATGCTTTTATAATCTGTTATTTATTCGCCGGGTTTGGCCGGTGGCTCACTGCCATCACCGCCCGGCGCATTTTGCATCGCACCACTTGGTTTTTCACCACTTGGTTTTTCGCCGCTTGGCATCTCGCCGCTTGGCATCTCGCCACCAGGCATTCCATCTCCCATGCCGCCGCCACTGCTCTGGCTAAACTCCACGGCACTACCCTCGGAAGCACTGCCCTCGGTATAAGCCACACCATTGACATACAACGTATGACCATTCAACTGAATGCTGCCTGCATCACAGGTAAGAGCGGTGATATAAGAATCTTCGGTCAAGGTCCAGGTTGTACCATCACTTAATTCCACATAGACTTCGCCTGCAGCTCCATCCGGATTGATGGCACCACTATAGCTGGAATTGTCTGTTAGATAGAGATTGAGCTTGGATACCTCATCCACCAGTATATTCCCTGCAATGGTCTGATTCTTGGCGGTCAAATTCAACTGTCCACCATTGGATCCTTCCGATCCCCATCCGGCTGCTTCTGCCCGCAGGAAGACACCATCCGTATCGTTATTGGCAATGGCAACCCCGTCCAAGGTAATGGTTGCCTGGGTATTGGTTACAAAGAACACATCCCCATTCATATTCTCTAAGCTACCACCGGTCATGGAAAAGGCGGCCGTTCCATCGTCCGCATCGCCGGACATGGACTGATAAATCATCACTGCCTGATAGGTTTCGGAATGATCACTATTCTTCGTATTGTTATCACCTACCACCTCACAATTATTTAATGTAACAGAGTTTTGGCCCTCTACCACTACCGCCTGCGAAGCTGTCGACTCCAGATACGCATCACTGACGGTAATATCTGCAGTAGAGTAGATGACCGGAGATCCGGTACCGCTGGTCTTATAATAGCCTTCTGTTACGTTTACCGTACCGCCACCGCGGTCAGAACGAATGGCTGCCGAAGAATTGCCGGACGTAAGAATCGTAAGGTTCTCGGCATTCATGGTGCCGCCACCGGTGGTCATCAAACCACCGGAGCAATTTCCATTTGTCTCAATGACTGAGTTTGCAATGGTTACCACCGTTCCTTCTCCATAGGAGAATACGGCATTGGCATGGGTACCATCCGTCTCAATCAAGGAATCCGTAATGGTGGTGGTTGCACCGTTGGTGGAAAAGATAGCGGAATTGTCGCCATAGAAGTCTGCCTCGTCGCCCTGGTCGGAATCGCCGGTCTTGGTGACACCGATGTTGGCATAGGTTGCTTCCTCTCCATCCACCTCGATGGCATGCTCACTATCATTTGTGCTTTCATAGGTTTCATTTACGGTAATATCTTCTTTTGTAAGGTAGGTCCTGGTTGTATTCTCTACTTCTTTTTCTGCGGTGGTTTCCTCCACCGACACTGTATTCTCGGTTGTTGCTGTGGTACTCGTACTTCCACAAGCAGACAAACTTGCTGCAGCTAAGGCACCGGCCAAACAAACTGCAAATACCTGATTCTTCCATCGATTCTTCATATCCGTATCCTCCTTATCGGGAAACTTTCCTTTCGATAGATGCATCATAGCGCCCCAACCTAAAACGAACCTAAAAAAGAACACCGGTCAGAAAAAAAATCTGACCGGCGTTTGCTACCGTTTACACAACTGACAAATCTTACGGACACCGAATGTAATCAGTGCACCAATCAATACGCCGGTTGTGTTCAAAATCATATCGTCGACATCACTGCATCGCTCATAGAACGCCAACTGCGTGATCTCGATCAACAGGGTAAATCCAAAACCTGCTAAGGTTGTCTTACCCACCGTATTCAATTCATGGAAACATATCGGCCAAACAATTCCCACCGGAATGAACATGGTGATGTTTCCGATGATGTTCATCTGCCATCCGTCATAGATATCAAAGAGATGTACCAGTGGAACCAGATTGATCCACAATGGCTTGGTTGCATCAAACTTTAAGGTATCAATATGCCCATTCACATGATGCCATGGGAAATATACGATACGAACAAGAACAATGATACAGATATACACCATCAAAAGCTGTAGTTCCCGCTTCCAGGAGACCTGATTCAGATTCCGGTTCACTAAGAAACGGAATACAATCCAGCCAACCGTTATAAGACCTAACATGGTCCAATAAGTCAATTCAAACATAAACACTTAACTCCTTTTCCGATTCTTCGCCTATAATACCCACTTGCTCCTTTCTGTGGACGAAACACCTATGCATCATACTATATTCGAAGAAAAAAGCCAAGTTTCTGAATTGTATCAGAATTGTCGCCCATGGAAGCAAACATCCGAAGATGGAGTTTCTACATCTGATGCCGTACCACCCGGTATTCATCCCCATTCTGATAGTAGGGACAACTGTTGCGACTCGAACCCATCAAACGGGCATAATCGTCCTCGTCCATGTCCATGTCGCACACATATTCTTCTATCTCTTCGTCATAAACCAAGTTATTGCAGCTATCGCACTGATTGCCTTCTGCCATATAACTTCCTCCTACTACACATGCACCGGTACACCAAGCAAATAACCGAAGATGACCCGAAGAAATCCACCGATGAAGCATGCCAAAATAATTGCTACCAACATGATTGCGTATTGCCACTGCACATGGGACTTGCCAAATTTGGAATTCATAATTCCCACATAGATGGCCAATCCACAGATAATCGCCAATACGTTAATTAACATTCCTGCCCAGTCCATACCTGCTCCTTAGTGTAGGATTGTACCTAGCAATCCGTAAGATAGAATACTCATAATGATCGTCGCCATCACGATTCCGCAAAGTTCTGCAATCACTGCCTTCTTCACATCCATCTCCAATAAGGATGCAATCAGAGAGCCGGTCCATGCACCGGTACCCGGAATCGGGATTCCCACAAAAAGCATCAATCCCACAAACTCCGAGTTGGATACCTGGTCGCTCTTCTTCATGGCACGATTCTCCAGCTTCTCCACCAATCCACGGAACACCTTGAAGTTTTTCATCCAACGGAAAATATGTCTGATAAACAACAGGATAAACGGAATTGGAATAATATTACCAATGATGCAAATCGGGATTGCCTTCAAAATCGGTACGTTTAAAAGGGATGCTGCCAATAAACCTCCACGCAGCTCCAAGAGAGGCATCAGGGAAATCAGAAAGATGACCACCTCTCGGGATACGTATTTTCCTAATGTCTCAGTAAAAAGAATAACCAGTGATTCCATAAAAACTCCTATACTTGTTCATATTGTTTTAAAAAGTCGATGAGGCGCTGCATCTCCTCCATGGTACCAATACTGATACGCAAATAAGCGTCGATGCGAGGCTTGTTAAAATAACGCACATAGATACCTGCAGCCTTTAAATCCTCAAACAACTGCTTTGCCTGCCACTTCTCGTGGGTTGCAAAAATAAAATTGGTGTGGCTGTCCGGGAAGGAAAATCCCAACGCCGAAAGCTCCCGCTTCGTCCATTCTCTGGTATCGATGATTCGCTGGCAGCAATCCAGGAAATACTTGTGATCTGCTAAGGATGCACAGCCGATGGCCATGGTCATCCGATCCATGGTGTAAGAATTGAAGGAATACTTCACATCATTCAGATATCCAATCAACTTCTTGGACCCCATGGCAAATCCAATGCGGCTGCCTGCCAGGGATCTGGACTTGGAAAAGGTCATCACCACCAGAAGGTTATCATACTTCTCAATCAATGGCAGCATACTCTGGCCACCAAAGTCCACATAAGCTTCATCAATAATAACCACCGAATTCGGATTGGATGCTACAATCTGCTCCAACACCTCCTGCGGGGCTTCAAGTCCCGTTGGTGCATTGGGATTTGGAATGACAATTCCGCCGTTCTCTCCCAGGTAATCCGCCGGATCGATGGTGAAATCCTCACGCAACGGCTTACACTGGAATGGAATCTCAAATTCATTGGCCCATACATCATAGAAAGAGTAGGTAATATCCGGGAAGAGAATTGGCTTGTCTCCATGGAAAAAGGTCATAAAACTCATGGCCAATACATCATCGCTACCGACTCCCACAAAAATCTGATCTGCCGGCACGCCATAGCTATCGGAGAGTGCATCCCGCAAGCCGGATACGGTTGGATCCGGATACTTCCGTAAGTCCTCGGTATCGAAATTACGAATCACATCCAACACCGCATCTGCAGGTGGATATGGATTCTCATTGGTATTTAGTTTAATGATGTCTTTTTCTTTCGGTTGTTCACCCGGTACATATGGGATAACCCGACGTACATTTGATTCCCAGCTCATTTTTCTTCTTCCTTTTCCTCTTATTCAAAGATAGGAGACCAACCGGGGTCAGTCTCCTATGTCTCGTCTTAATTAAATGCAGATGCATCAAAGTTTGCACGATATAGTTCTACGGCTGTATGCATCACATCCGCGTTGGCAACGCCGCCACGATACTCCTCCGGCAATGCATAGAACATCGTCACTGCATTCTGGATTGCATCACGACTCTCTGCAGTCAATGCATTCGGATCGCCGATGGCATTGATGGCATCCATGGTGGCCTGAATGTGGGCCGCTGCTTCCTCCTCGGTCATTGGCAATGTGGTCAAACCACCGTAAACCAATACCGGGAATCCGGTCTCCACGTAAGAAAAGATGGTCTTGGCTGCAGACAATGGCAGATTCACACATCCGTGTGAGCCATCATGCAGGTAAATATCTCCGCCGAAGGCACGTCTCCAGGTTGCATCATGCAATCCACAGTCGCCGGCAAACGGCATCCAGTATTTCACCGGTGTCCGGTAATTCTCACCACGTAAGATGGCATCCTTCTCACAATAAGTAATGCGGAATGCACCGGTTGGTGTCAAGCGATTCTTGGCCACATCTCCGGATACCATATCCGTATCCATCACAACCGCACCATCAATAATCAGCCACAGATGCTGGGACGTTAAATCCACTTCCACGTAACTGTTGCCATAGTCGTTGCCGTCATGGCTATGAGCAGTGGTGGTATAAACCAAATCACGGCTCACATCTTCGCCGGCCAGGAGGTCTTCCTCTAACTGTGCCAGCTCTCCTTCCTTGTCCACACGCCATCCGTAATTACCGGGTCCTAAGGTCACCTGTGTACCATGCTGTGTCATCAAGGTTCTCTGCTGTCCAGCGGTATTGACTTCCTTCGCCAAATCCGCAATATATTCTGCCATGGATTCCTCATCAAAAGCAATTTCCAAATCATCACTGATCTGTAACCAACCGGCAATTTCTTCCGCGGTCAGTTCGATGTTACGGCTTCCGATGGTATAGGTGAAATCAATCTTTACAATTTCATTCAAGCGATCAATCAAATCGCCCAATTCCTTGTTGTCCGCAAACACCGTCGGCTGCACATAGCTCTTGCTCTCAACTAAGTCTAAGTTCTCCTGTAAAGAAGTCATGGATTCTGCTACGTTTTGATTCAATGCTTTCACATCGACTTCGGTACCGTACACCTCTTCCTTCACGGAAAACTTGCCGTCCTTCAACTGATAGGTTGCGTTCTCTGTTGGAATCGCAGATTTGCTCTTGACGCAATCCAGTTTGGATACGGCAGAAGCCACTGCTCCATTGTCTACCGATACCAACGCTTCACTGACATATTCTGCAGGAACAAACAGATGCAGTCCCCAGAGAAAACCGTTCTGATTCTCCAACAACCGATCGATGCTTCCGTTCTCTACATCGACCTCCATTCCAACATCCTGACTGCTCAACACTTCCGACTTACCGTCCGCCTCAGTGATGGTCATACGATAATCTGCAGCCTGCTGCCGGATTCGTCCCTTCACTGTGTCTAATGTTGCCGCAGATGCGTTCACCCCGTTGACCGTACTGCGGAAGTAAAAATGACTCTGAAAAAACACCCCAAGTCCCACATAAATAACCGCCAAAGCCGCAACTACACATCCAAAAATGATGCCTACCCGCTTTCCGTTGCCGCCTTTTTGGATATCCTTCAAATCTTTTTCTTCGGAACCCATGTCGTCACCTTTCTTAATCTTAAATATTACATTTTCTATGAACACTTCTTTATTATAAGAGGTATTTGTTAAAAGTCAAACAAAAAGAGAAGCCTTGTAAACCAAGGCTTCCCTGTTTTTTACTGATACAATTCCCGCTTGACGGATTTCCGTCGACGCTTCTTGTCTTCGTATAATTCCACGTCCACTTCTTCCAAGAGTTTGGTGAAATCCAAGTCCTCTTTCAGTTCCACTGCAATCACTCCGTGGGACAGCTCTACGAAGTAGGGCTTTCCGGTCAGCAGATTGTAGGTCATACAGCTTTCATTGATGCGTTCCCCGATGGCTTTGATTTCCTTCTCCAATTTCTTTTCGGAAAGCGCTTTCTTTGGCACAATCATGGCAAAAAATTCATCCCCGCCCAAACGACTGATAAAGGCATCCTTGCCCAGAGCGCCTTGCAAAATCTTGGCTCCGCCCTTGATTGCAAAATCCCCGTCAGCATGGCCGAAGCAATCGTTGATTTCTTTCAAATGGTCCAAATCCGCCATCACGGCAATGGCCGTCTTGCCAGCATCGTTATGGGCCATATGGATCACTTTCTCAATCATACCCCGGCGGTTATACAACTTCGTCAGCTCATCCACCGTCGCATTCATGTTCAGAAGGTCGTTCTGCTCCATCAGCATCTGACGGGATTTGGCCTCCGTTAATACCAGTTCCTGATAGTGGAATGCGGTTCCAAGCTGCAATGCCAGCATGTGGAAGAAGCTGACATCCTCTCCCTCAATATCCACCATCATAATGCCGTAATTGCGTTCCCCATCGAACAACAGAAAGCTGTAAAACTTCTCCCCTTGATGATCGGTTAAGCCTCCGCCACGTTCAATTCGTGTGGAAGCGTTCCTTCGATAGGTTTCAATGTGACCGGCATCCATACTTGCAGCCAGGTATAGGCATTGGGGCAGCTCCCAATTTCCAATCTCCCGTACCTCCTCGGTTTCCGCAGCCAGGTAGATATAGGCGCGATGGGCACCCTGGTTATAAAGTTCCGACATGGCCTTTTTCAAAAACAAATCCAAACTATCGGCTGCCTGAATCAGCTTTCGAATCATAAACGGACCACTTAAGGTTCTGTGATAACTTCTGGTCAGGCGGCTGATACTATTGGCCACCGATTCCTTGTCCTTCTCGAAATGCTTGGCGTAAACAACCGCATCCTCCTTGCACCCACAAGACGCCCGGCAGACAAATTCCACCGGAATCTTCCGGGATTCTGCCTTCTCCCCATGGATTAACTCCATGGCAGTCGAAAGTGCTGTGGATACCATGTAATCGGCCAACTGCCGCACCGTCGTCAGTGGCGGCTCCATATATTTTGCACGGGAAATATCGTCAAAGCCGGTGACGGCAATGTCTTCGCCCACCACCAGGTTTCGCTTGGCGCAAACCCGATATACCGCCAGGGCCATATCATCATTGGCACAGATCACGGCATCCGTCTTGGGATTGGCGTCGAATAAGCGCTCCACTTCCTCGTCCACATACTCCGAGAAATCTCCGTAAACAATCATGGAGTCCTTGACCTTGTGGCCGCTCTTCTCCATGGCATCCCGAAAGGCTTTCAGTCGCTCCATACTCTCATTGTTGTCCTTCGGGCCACTGACATAGACGATATGTTTCCGCTTATGTTGCCGCATCAGGTGCGCCACACACTCATACATTCCCCGATAGTTGTCCGGATGGATATACACCCCGTCCTCCGGATCACAGGTGCTCTGTAAAACCACACATGGAATGCCATGATATTTTGCCAAAAACTGCTTCTTGTCCACGTCCGTTTGGGCGGTCGTAATGCTTCCGTAGACTACAATGATCGCGTCCAGCTTTGCAAACAAGGCGTAATCGTACATGGTCAGATACTGAAAATCAAAGTCCTCTTCATCCTCTGCCCGCATGTGTACATGGCCACTTTCCGTTCCCAGGAAAAAGTAAAGCGCAACGTCTTTGCTTTTGCCCCATTCGCAGAAGGATTCCATCAATCGCTGGGGAAACGCTGCATGGGCATTTCCCATTAACACACCGATTTTCACCAACTTTTTTGACATTGTAAGACCCCCTATTCTAGCAATTACTACAGTTCCTCCAGTTCTCCCATCCAAAGTGCACTGCTTGCGTCGCTTGGCATCCGCCAGTCTCCTCGTGGGGACAAGGCCACCGTACCGACCTTCGGTCCATCCGGCAGGCAGGAACGCTTAAACTGCTGGGCAAAGAATCGGCGGAAGAAGTTTTTCTCCCACTTCAAAATCGTTGCCCTATCGTATTCATCTGCAAATGCAAGGGATGCAATCCGATAAATCTTCTTCGGTGAGCATCCGTGACGCATGAAATAGTATAGGAAAAAGTCATGTAATTCGTATGGTCCCACCAATTCCTCGGTCTTCTGAGAAATGGTTCCGTTCTCCGGAGGCAAAAGTTCCGGAGAAACCGGGGTATCCAGCACATCATATAAAACGTCATGCAGTGCTGCGTCCTTCTTACATAACACATCCGCATAATAACGGACCAGGTGACGTACCAAAGTCTTTGGAATGGATCCGTTGACACCGTACATGGACATATGGTCACCGTTGTAGGTTGCCCAACCCAATGCCAACTCGGATAAATCACCGGTTCCGATCACCATACCGCCTTCCTTGTTGGCAATATCCATCAGAATCTGGGTTCGCTCTCTGGCCTGGGAATTCTCATAGGTCACATCATGCACTGCGGCATCCTGTCCGATATCTGCAAAATGCTGGTTCACCGCAGCCTTGATATCCACTTCCCGGAAGGTCACACCCAACTGTGCAATCATACGCACCGCATTGTCATAGGTCCGATCGGTGGTTCCAAAGCCCGGCATGGTAACAGCAATGATGCCCTTTTTATCTAAGCCTGCCATCTCGAAGGCACGTACCGTAACCAGAAGTGCCAGGGTCGAATCCAAGCCACCGGAAATCCCCAACACTGCCGTCTTGCAGTGGGTATGCACCAAACGCTTGCGCAATCCCAAGGACTGAATGTTCAGGATTTCCTCACAACGCTCCTTCAAATCACTGTGGGCGGAAGGAACGAAAGGGGTCTTCGAAAAATGTCTGGTCAATGTGGTCTCTTCCACTTCCGCATAGAAGCTACGACGCTCATATCCAGCATGGTGTGGATGGGCGGTCTCACTTGCTATATCAAAGGTGGACATACCGCGACGACGTGCCGCTAAGTAATCCACGTCCAATTCTCCATAGGTAATGCCCCGGGAGAACAATGGACTTTCCTGAATCAGACGACCGGCCTCCGCAATCAAATTATGTCCGGAGTAGACCACGTCCTGGGTGGACTCATCGATACCGGCGCTGGCATAGAGATATCCGCAGTACAAACGGGCGGATTGCTGGGATACTAAGGTTCTTCGATAACTGCTTTTGCCGGTGATTTCATCGGAAGCAGAAAGATTTACAATAACAGTTGCGCCATGCATGGCATGACGGACGCTCGGTGGGTTTGGGGTCCACAAATCCTCACACAGTTCTGCTGCAACCACCAAATTTGGCATGGTCTCACAGACAAACAACTGATTACATCCCATCGGAATTGGTTCCATGCCCGGAAGCAATTCCACCAGCTCCGTTCCGGAAAATGCCGGTGTAAACTGACGGCTTTCATAGAACTCGCCGTACGTCGGAAGATAGGACTTCGGTATGAGGCCTAAAATTTCTCCGTTGGAGAGTGCTGCTGCCACGTTATAAATCTTGCCCTTGTGTGAGAGGGGGAGACCCACAAAATACAGGCCATCCTTCCCTTCCGTCTCTCCGGCCAGACGCACCAACTCCTGTGCCGCCTTCTGTAAAAGCAAATCCTGGTAGAACAAATCGCCACAGGTATAACCGGTGATACAAAGCTCCGGAAATACCGTAATCTTGGCACCCTGTTCATACGCCTCATCCATATAAGAGGCAATCACGTCTCCGTTGTAATTAATATCGGCCACCTGAAGTTCCGGTGTCACCGTAGCAACCTTTACAAACCCGTCTTTCATGTCTATCCCTCTTGTTCCTTTTTGTGCTTTTCCTGTAGTTCTGCGATTCTCTCCTGACGGGCGCGATGCCGCTCTTCTCTGGCCTGCACCCGCATCTCCTTCAATTCCTTCATCTCCGGAATTGTAAAATTATATGCCTTGTTGCAGAACTGACAACGCACCTCCACCGGCTTGTCATCTGCAATAATCTCATCCAAATCCTCATCGGATAAGGAAATCAAACTACGCTCCACCCGCTCTCTCGAGCAGTCACATTTGAAGTGCGCGTCCATCCGGGCGGTAATTTCCAAATCCATGCCGTCTAGTACCTTGCCTAAGATTTCTTCCGGTGTCATTCCGTCTGCCAACATACTGGTTACCGACGGTAGGTTGGAAATATTGGTTTCCAACTGGTCGATGGTGGCATCCGTGGTTTCCGGCATAAGTTGAATGATAAATCCACCTGCTTCCATTACGCTTTCGTCCGGATTCACCAGCACGCCTAAACCAACGGAAGACGGGGTTTGCTCACTAACTGCAAAATAATAGGTCAAATCCTCTGCGATTTCTCCGGTCTGCAAATCAACGGATCCAACATAAGGCTCTTTTAGGCCCAAGTCCTTGATGACCTGGATAATTCCATTGCCTAAGGCACCACCCACATCCAACTTGCCGTTCTTCAGTGGTAAATCTACCCGTGGCTGCAGAGCAAATCCCTTGGCATGGCCCATGGCATCTGCCGTAACCGTCACCCCACGCATGGGGCCATCCCCCTGAATACGCAAGGTCAGAAGGTCCTTGTCTCCCTTCATCATCGTACCCATCATCAGTGCTGCAGAGAGGGTACGTCCCAAGGCTGCGGTTACCTCCGGTGAAGTCGCATGTGCCACACGGGCCTGCTCCACCAATTCCTTGGACGTAATCGCGAAGGCGCGCACCTGTTCATCCGCTGCTGTTGCACGTACAATATAGTCACCCATTGATAAATTCCTCAACTTTCTTACAATGTTTTCGTCTGTTCCCGCGCGATGATATACACGCGTTCCGAATCTTCCCGTGGTTCAGCCATGGTCTCGGCATCCAATACGCCAAGAAATTCCAGCCCGCTCTCTTCGATTAAGACCTTCACACGATCCAGTTCATATGCCATCTGCACATGTTCTTCCTCGTAGCGCTGATAGCCTTCTCCCTCCCTGATATAGAGGGTCAGGTCGTAGTAATTCAGATGCTCCTCGGCATCATATTCATTCTCCCAGATGAAGCTGCCCTCATCCCGGTTCTCTGCAAATACGCCGTCACCCAGTAGCTGTGCATACTTGAAGGTAGTATTTAAATCAAACAGAAAAATCCCACCGGGATCCAAGTAATTATTGGCCAATCGGAACACCTGCAACAAGTCTTCTTCTCCGGTAATATAGTTCATACTATCACACACCGAAATTACAGCGCGTACCGTTCCATATAGTTCGAACTCCCGCATATCCTGGCACAGGTATAAAATTCCGGTATCCCCTTCCTGCATCCTGGCCATATCCAGCATTTCAATGGAATTATCGATTCCAATCATGTCATAGCCCATGGATTGCAACCGACGGGTCATCTGACCGGTACCACAGCCCAATTCACACACCAGACCATCCGCAATGCCATGTTCTTTTAAGATGCGGGAAATATTCTTGGCCCAATCATCATAGGGCACGTTATCCATAAAGAGGTCGTAGACCTCCGCAAAACTTTTGTAACTCTCCATATATACGACTTTCTAAACATACTTTTTCATTCAAATAGTATCACATTTACCGGCGAATCGGAAGAGTTCCAAGCCACAACAAAAGGCCATCGGGAGATTCCCAATGGCCCAAAATAACGATGTTCTGACATCTGCCTATACACGCTTACTTAAGAATGCCCAAATCTTGCGTAAGATGGCGGTATCCCCCTGCAGCTCCTCCACTTTCTGGCGATTCTCCTCGGAGAATCCCACCAGAATATCATGGTTGGCCTCTGCCAGGTAATCCATAATACCATCAATATCCGACTTGATGTTCTTCGGGCAACGGATGTAGCGCCGATGCTTTGCCGTAATATGTAAGGTGTAAGAGATGGAAAAGTGATGCCACAACAGCTTATGCAACGTGGAGTACTTATAAATCCAGATGATTTCCTGAATTGGTACAATCGCCACACCAAAGCTACTGGTTTCAATAAAGTAATGCTCGGTAATGAACATATCCTCGGTTGCCAACTGCGGCAGCGTGGCCAATTCCTCTTCCGCTTCTTCCAATATCTTCCGCGGACGCTTGCCATATCCATTCAGTTTTAACACCGGTGGCGACAGGGTCGGCACCAAAATAAACAACAGATACAGAAGAATTGCGCCCACACAACCAATCACAGACAGTACAATAAACCAGCGAAGTAAGTTGGTAATGGTATCGTTGCAATCCGGTTCACTTAACATGTAGGAAGAAAAGTTCTCTGTGATTCCGTTCTTGCTCCAGGATAGATCTTCTGCCAAGTGATCCAACAGACGATCCTCGGTGGCTGCGTTCTTCAGAATTTCCGCTTGAATCGTAATCTGATCAATGGTGGAGATTCCCTGCTGGCAGCTCTCCGGTTCCAACAGCACAATCAGGCAATCATCATCCAACAGGGTATAGTAATAATATCCATCGGTGCTACCCAACCATTCTTTCCGGTATCCGGTAAAGTACAAATCCTCTAGGGTCACATACACATATTTCTGCTTATGATTATAGAGATATCCCAAGTCGTATCGTTCCTCGGTTGCAGACGCACTCTTCACATTCCCCGGTACAAGAGACGGAAAAATCATGGACTTCACCGGATAAAACAAACTTAGGACAAGCAAAAGAACGAGCACAACAATCGGAAAAACCAACTTGCGCTCGTAGAAAGACCGTATATTTTTTGTGATGTAATGGTCAAACTGGTCTATCATGTGCTTCTACTCCCCGTATCTTCTGTAGTAAGTATAGGAATCGTGAGAAAAATAATCAAGATTCTTGTTCGTTCTCAATCACCTGGTCCATAAAATCCCAGATTTCTTCCCGTCCCTGCTTGGTTTCTGCAGAAAAAGGCACAATAATGGTGTCCTTGTCGGCACCTAGCCCCTCGCGAATCAGTTTCAACTGCTTCTGCACCTGAGAACGCTTAATCTTATCTAATTTGGTGGCAATGATGATGGGCTGATATCCTACGTAATCAATCCACTCGTACATCTGCTTGTCATTGGCTCCCGGCGCATGACGGATATCCACAAGAAGGAAGACCACCCGCAACTTCTCCGAAGTGTTGAGGTAGTTTTCAATCATCTTGCCCCACTTCTCAACTTCGCCCTTAGAAGCTTTGGCATAACCATACCCCGGGAGATCCACTAAATAGATTTCATCGTTGATGTTGTAATAGTTGATGGTCTGTGTCTTGCCCGGTTGCGCAGAGGTGCGCGCCAGGGACTTCCGCATCATAATGGCGTTAATCAACGAAGACTTGCCCACGTTGGACTTACCGGCAAATGCCACTTCCGGAAGGGTATTCTCGGGCAACGTGCTGGTAATTCCGCAGACCGTCTCCAAATTTACATTCTTAATAACCATAGTATTCTCCATCTAAGAAAAAGGACGCCAACTGATTCGTGGCGTCCTATGTGTTTCTTATGCGCTTTCCTTGGAATCCACACGTGGAATCTGAGGAACATCTTCATCCTTGTGTTCAATCAATAATAAGTTGTTGTCCACCATCTCCTTGGTGACATTCAGCTTATTGATGATATGGCTGGATGGGATTTCATACATGGAATCCATCATCACATTCTCCATAATCGCACGTAAACCACGTGCGCCGGTTTTACGCTCCAAGGACTTTCTTGCGATTTCTACCAAAGCTTCTCGATCGAAGGTTAAGCTGACACCATCCATATCGAACAATGCCGTATACTGCTTCACCAGAGAGTTCTTCGGCTCGGTTAAGATGCGAATCAGCGCCTCTTCATCCAATTCTTCCAATGCAACATTGATCGGTACACGACCGATAAACTCCGGAATCAAGCCAAACTTAATGAAATCCTGCGGTAAGGCATGCTTCAAAAGTTCGCTGATGGAACGTTCCTTGTTCTTCTGATCGTCGATGGTCACATCGAAACCAATGCGCTTGGTATCCATACGAGACTCAATAATCTTGTCCAAGCCCTCGAATGCACCACCACAGATAAATAAGATGTTGGTGGTATCAATCTGCAGCAGTTCCTGCTGTGGATGCTTACGACCACCCTGTGGTGGAACAGAAGCAACCGTACCCTCCAGAATCTTCAACAGAGCCTGCTGAACGCCTTCACCGGAAACATCACGGGTGATGGATACGTTCTCAGACTTCTTGGTAATCTTATCAATTTCATCGATGTAGATAATTCCCAATTCTGCACGGGGAATATCATAATCTGCTGCCTGAATCAATTTCAAAAGGATGTTCTCCACATCCTCACCGACATAGCCGGCCTCGGTCAAGGTGGTTGCATCTGCAATTGCAAACGGTACACCCAATACGCGTGCCAACGTCTGTGCAAGAAGGGTCTTACCGGAACCGGTTGGTCCAAGAAGTAAGACGTTACTCTTCTGTAATTCTACATCCAGATTCTTGCCGGACTTGATTCTCTTATAATGGTTATATACTGCAACAGACAGTACTTTCTTGGCTTCATCCTGTCCAATGACATAATCATCCAAGAATGCCTTCATCTCCTGTGGCTTCAACAGATTGATATCGGAAGTATCGGTTTCCTCTTCCATCTCCGGACGGAACTCATCCTCAAATTCCTCATCAATAATCTCAGCACAGATATCTACACATTCATCGCAGATATATGCGCCATTCGGTCCGGCAATCAGCTTACGAACCTGAGACTGGAGCTTGCCACAAAAAGAGCAACGAATTTTATCGTCGGTTTTTCCTGCCATATTATTCTCCTAATCTAATCATCCAATCCAATACCTACAATTAGAATATCGGCGGAATCTATCTAAAAATTAATCTGCACGGTTAGTGATGATACGATCGATCAAACCATACTCCAATGCTTCTTCTGCACTTAAGTAGTGATCACGCTCCGTATCAATTGCCACCTGCTCTACCGTCTTACCGGTATTTGCTGCGATAATCTCATTCAAACGCTTCTTGGTCTTCAAGATGTTCTCTGCAGCGATTTCAATCTCGGTTGCCTGTCCCTTGGCACCACCGGATGGCTGGTGAATCATAATTTCTGCATTTGGAAGTGCCAAACGCTTGCCCTTGGCACCACCGGCCAAAAGGAATGCACCCATGGATGCAGCCAAGCCTACACAGATTGTGGAAACATCACACTTGATATACTGCATGGTATCGTAGATTGCAAAACCTGCGGTTACCATACCACCCGGGGAGTTGATGTAGAGATGAATATCCTTGTTTGGATCCTCAGACTCTAAGAACAATAACTGAGCCACAATCAAACCTGCGGTAGTCTCATTTACTTCCTCACCCAGATAAATAATACGATCCTTGAGCAAACGGGAGAAAATATCGTAAGAACGCTCTCCTCTGCTGTTTTGTTCGATGACATAAGGCATTGATGCCATAGCTAAGCCCTCCTTTGTTGTGAATAAACAGTAAGCGCCCTTGTAACAAAGGCGCCTACATTGAAGATTATGTTACTCTAAAAATTACTCTGCAGCTTCTTCCTTATCAGCCTTCTTCTTAGCCTTTGCGCGCTCCTTGCAGTTATCCATAACGAACTCAAGCGCTTTCTGCATAGCGATTTCCTTCTTCATCTCTTTGCGTTCTGCATCCGGGATGTTCTTCTGAAGATTCTCTGCAGGCATACCATACTGCTCAGCAATCTCAGCGATACGTGCATCAACGTCTTCATCAGCAACCTCGATGTTCTCATCCTTGGCAATCTGCTCAAGTACAAGAGAGGACTGGATACGCTCTAATGCATCCGGACGAACCTGCTCACGGAACTTCTCCATAGTCATTCCGGTGAACTGCAAATACTGCTCGAAGGAGAGACCGGACTGTCTCATGCTGTTAGCGTACTCATTGATCATGCTGTTGATCTGAGTATCGATCATTGCATCCGGGATATCCATCTTGGACTTCGCAACGATCTTAGCAATTGCTTCTTCTTCCTTGGTGCGGCGAGCGGAAGCTTCCTTACGATCAGCGATGTTCTTCTTAACATCTTCCTTGTATGCGTCTACGGTATCGAACTCAGAGATGTCCTGAACATACTCATCATCCAATTCCGGTAATTCCTTAGCGGTTACTTCATGAACCTTAACCTTGAATAATGCCGGCTTACCAGCAAGATCCTCTGCCTGATAATCCTCAGGGAAGGTTACGTTAACGTCAACCTCATCTCCTGCCTTCTTGCCAACCAACTGATCCTCAAAGGTATCAATGAAGGAGTGGGAACCAAGCTCTAAGCTGTAGTTCTCAGATGTGCCACCCTCGAATGCAACGCCATCAACAGAACCTGCGAAGTCAATCTTCACGGTATCTCCGTTCTGTGCTGCACGATCAACGGTAACAGTTCTTGCATTGTTTGCAAGCTGATTCTTGATTTCGTTCTCTACTTCCTCATCGGATACGGAACAATCAATCTTGGTAACGGTAATTCCGTTGTACTTTCCAAGTGTTACTTCCGGCTTAAGTGCTACAGTTGCAGTAAAGATGAACTCCTTACCTTTCTCAATCTGTACTACTTCGATATCCGGCTGAGAAACGATATCCAATTCAGACTCATCATAAGCGTTTGGATACTCCTGACGTACTAAGATATCAGCGGCATCCTCATAGAATACCTCTGCTCCGTACATCTTCTCAATCATATTTCTAGGCACCTTACCCTTACGGAAACCAGGGATGCTGATGCGATTCTTCTGACGATTGTAAGCAGCGTTTAATGCCTTCTCAACCTGATCAGCATCTACCGTAACGGTAAGCTTTGCCATATTATTCTCTAAATTCTCAACCTGTACACTCATTTTATTTAAATTCCTCCTTCAAACATATCTCATGGGGAAAAGGGCATACTTTCCCACGTACAGTCATTTCCATATTCTATCACAGAAAAAATATGATTTCAACAATCGAAACTGCACGGATTTTGAAGGTTTGAAAATGAGTTCCAATCCGGAATCTAGTTGGTGTTGGAGAACTTTTTACACATCTCCTCCGCAAAATGCAGCGGGTACAACTGCACCATAATGGAATCAATCAGTTTTCCCACTTCCATATGGAAGGTCACTTTCACGAAATTGTCCTCCGGCATCTCAAACATCTTCTCGAAGGTTTTCACACTGTCCACATCAATGCGGCTGACTTCCGGTGTGGAAATATCCACCGGTACACTCATCATGGATGACATGGAAGTTGCAGAGGCGCCCATCATCTGGTTCATTGCCTCAGAAGCTGCGGATAAGTGCATCTCCGTAACCTCTCCTTCCTTGTTGCCCGCGCCACCCATCATTAAGTCCGTCATGCATAAGATATCCGGTTCCTTCAGGATGAACACATTGTTGCCGGTTAAGCCCTTGATGTAGTGTATCTGCACAAATATGCAGGTTTTCTCGTAATCATCCAAGGCCGCACTTCGGTTGATGACTTCGACCTTCGGAGTCGTAATATCCACACGTTGGTTCAACATCACGCTTAGATTTGTAGCCGCAGAACCCATGCTGATATTCGCGATTTCTCCCAAAATATCTTTCTGTTCCTGTGATAATGCTGCCATGTAAAACCCTCCTGACTGATAATCTACCTCTAACCTTCCCCAAAGTCATTGAACCGGTAGTTCTCTTGTCTTATGGACGATATACAATTCCCTGTGCCAACTGCTTTGATGTCTCTTCATCCAAAAGATAGGTAATCAATGCCAACCCAAAGTCGATGGCGGTTCCCATCCCCCGGCTGGTCACGATGTTCCCATCGATCACCACGGAATCCGTGGAAAAATTGGCTCCGTTGAGGCCATCCTCACACCCCGGGTAACAGGTTGCCTTTTTGCCTTTGAGAATGCCGCAATGTCCCAGCACCGTCGGCGCCGCACAGATGGCTGCCACCAATTTGCCGGAAATTGCAAACTCCCGTACCCACTGGCAGACCCGCTCATCCTCCTTGAGATGCGTGGTGCCCGGCATACCGCCCGGAAGCACGATGCCGTCATACTGCATCGCATCCGCCTCATCGATGGTTCCGTCCGACTGGATGGTGATGCCATGGGCACCTCTTACCACTTTGGTACCTTCCAAATCTAACATATCAATGGAAATTCCGGCGCGTCGCAGTAAATCAACCACGGTCAACGCCTCAATTTCTTCACATCCGTTTGCCATAAAAATAGCGATTTTTGCCATGCTCTACTCCTTTTGCTTTCAATCAAAAACTGTTATGATGAGTGCAACATCCAATCATTCGGAGGTAAACCCATGGAAGGAATGGAAATTGAACGTAAATTTTTAATTCACACACTGCCTGTGGACTTGGAAACTTATCCACACAAACATCTGGAACAAGGATATCTGTCCACCGCTCCGGTGGTTCGTGTGCGCCACGAGGGCGAGGACTTTATCCTCACCTATAAATCCAGCGGTCTTCTATCTCGGCAGGAATACAATCTTCCACTTACGGCGGAATCCTATGCCCACCTTTTGCAAAAAGCCGATGGCCATATCATCACCAAAACGCGATACTATATCCCTTATGAGAATCACACCATCGAGTTGGATGTCTTCCAAGGGGATTTGGCACCGTTGCAATTAGCGGAGGTGGAATTCGAGAATGAGGAAGAGGCACATGCCTTCTTACCTCCGGACTGGTTCGGTGAAGACGTCACCTATTCCAGCGCCTATCATAACAGCACCTTGAGTCAACAAGGCCTCTTATCGTAATCTCGTGGATTCGTAGCGTGCTCTGGTACGTACACATACCCGAAGCTGCTCGATTCGGCTATCCAAATCTCCGTCCGGGATGACCACATCCAATGCGGCTGCCAAGTTATCAATCACATGATTACTTAGTTCCCCCATAAGGGCCATCTCGGTCAATAATTCATATTTCTTGTCGAAGTCATCCGTATCCAAAAATGCAATCATATGCTGGTAGACTCCATCCTCCGACATTCCGGTGGTCTCCGGGGCCTGCGAGGGTTCCTTATAAACCACCTCATGCATCTGTTGTGTCTGTGACGTCTGTGGCTGCGGTGTACCTTCTGCCGGATTCTTGCTCTGGCTTGGCGCCTTTAGCGTTGCCGGATTCACCAGAGTGAATCGATAGGTCGCCGTCACTTCCGGATATTTCTCATAATCCACTTCACTGATAAACATATCGTAAGGTCTGACATATACACCAAAATCATCATAAAGTGCCTGGTATACCACCATCCGCTCCCGCGTCTCCGAGTGGGTAGCAATTGCTATAATCTGATATAACTTGCCTTTGAAATGGCGATAAATTTCTCCGATTTTTGGGTCTGACTGTGACATCTGTTGTCCTTCTTTCGTCTGTATTGATTCTTATGCTTGGAAGCGGTTTAAAAAGTCCACGCCTTCGGATATGAAGTCCCGCTGATTCTCCAAGGTGGTAGGGTATCCGCAAACCATCAAGTCCTCTACCTCTTTCATTAAGTCATGCTCTTCAAATTCCAAGTGAGGCAAACCAGCTTCCATGGCTTTCTGTAAGCGCTCTTCCTCTAACTTCTGCTGCACTTCCTTCTGATGAATTTCCTGATGAATTCTGGTGCGATCCGCATTGGCCTGCTGCTCCTTGCGGCGATTCTCAATCCGCGTCGGCCTCTCCACATCACCATCCTTCATTCCTGCCAGGGAACGATTGGCGTTTGTCGTCCGCGTCGGTTGCGGATTCCTGCGCACCTGACCTGTTACCTGGGGTGTTCGCGCCTGATTCTGCTGTCCGGAATTGCTCTGATTGGTTTGTTTCGAAGCCTTTGCAATAAATGCACCTATGGCAGCAAAAATAATAATATAAGTTAAGAGTCCACTCATTGATTTTCTCCTACTGGTTGGTTGCAATTACCTTACGGGCAATTGCTTCATCACTATAATCAAATACAAGAATACCATAACAGGTGTCCTCTGATAACTCATATTCCATGAACTTCTGGTTCAATATTTCCGCATACCGGGCCGGATGTGACCAGGCTCCGCTTCCGGAGGTGCTTAAGAAATTAATGGAGAAGGTATCCGTATCTGCCTGACAATTCTCCAAATCATCCACGAAGGCATCCCACTTCAATTCCATGTTGTATTTATAGCGATCCTGTACCCACAGCCGCTGTCCCGTATTGATCATGGATACTGCATAAGGAATATCCACGGCATAATCATTGTTCTGGTCTTTCCAGTAGAAGTTCATCCCCTTCTGATGTTCCTCAAAGCGGCTGGCCAACACGCAGCGTCCCCGCACATCCCCTAAGTGTGGAATTGCATTATCCATATACCACATCTTACTGTTGTTTGACAGGACATCTTCCAGAAGACCCCATACCTCTGTCTGGTCGTCTCCCTCGCTCTCCGGCTTCACGCATACAATCACCGTCTCCGTCGGGTGTTCCTCCAGGAAGGCGTACACCTCATCTAACACGCTCTCCAAGTACAGGGTACCGGAAAACCAAGACTTCTCATTGCGACACGTACCAAACGCATGAATGAGTTTTAATTTTTTTGGATCCTGGCCCTCGTCTAAGCCAACGCGAATATCCAGATAGCGATAACCATTCTCCAGTTGTGTTGTAATCCCCTCATTCTGGCACTGCAGAAAGTACCCCGGAAAAATAAACCTGGAGCAACTATCATGGGTCCCCGGAATCGAAATGGATGACAATGGTATCTCATCGGAAATCTCTGCCATCCAATCGGCCGTCTCGACGGAGTCCTCGGCCTGTACCAAAATGGTGGTATTCGCCCCCATCATCGCAAGTGTCAGAACCAGTACCATTACACGCTTCCAAGTCTCTCGCATAAGCATCCCCCAATCTGCCACACTTCTCGGCTTTTCATAGGAAAATTATAGCATACCGACTATGAATCCACAATTTGCATACAACGGATTTGTGGCTAAAAATGTACTGATTTTCACTCGTTTTCCATGCAGGTGGAACGCTTGCTCACGTTATTTCCACGGGAACAAGCATAGGAATTGGGCGTTGCCTATGCGGTAACTGTTTTTTGTCCAACGAATGATTTATAATGACCTTACGTTTAGAAAGAGAGATGCAATTATGATTCAACGCAAAGACTTATTGGCTCTGAATTTTTATAAAAAGCTGCCCTTCCATGGAAGCGATGGCCCCAAACGCTATCGGGTGGAGAAATTTGTTCAGAAGGTAACTGAGACGGTCAAGAACGAAGAGACCGGCGAAGAAGAAGAGAAGGTACTCGAAGAGATTCCATGCCTGAAGGCTACGCTGTGGCCGGGTCCCATGAATTTTGAGACCACACCGGACGAACAAAAGAAAACCCACCTCGAAGAATTCTCCGAGGCGGGTATGCAAGCAATTGTCGATTGGTTGAACGCGACACCCTTAGAGTGATACAAATCGCTGGGTTGTCTTGTCCAAACGTTCGGTAACCATGGAGTTTTGCTCCATCGCATCATTGATTTCCTGAATTTCTCCAACCATGTTGGTGGCATTTTCTGCCGACATGCCGATGGCCTGAGAGCTTTCGGAAACAGAGTTGGAAATCGAAGAAATGGATTCTACCATATCGCCCATGATTTCATCCAGGTTGTTGGCCTTCTCCGTGAAGGTATCCAGCAAGTCACTGATGACAACGGCGGTATTCTCATACTTATCGCCGGTGGCAACAAACTCATCATAGTCCGCCAGCACGGTCGTATTGATAAAGTCCATCACTTCCTTGGCATTGTCGGAAAGGTTGTGAACTGCTTCCGTCACTTCCTGACTGATGTTCTGAATGTTGCCCGCCGTCTGGCGGGAGTTCTCCGCCAATGCACTGATTTCGGTAGCAACTACCGCGAAACCACGACCGGCTTCACCGGCACGTGCAGCCTCAATGGAGGCATTCAATGCCAACAGATTGGTCTGGGAAGCAATCTCCAGAATAACATTGGTCAGTTCGTTGATCTGGCTAACCTTTTCACTATCCTTTACAGAGGATTCCAAAACTTGGCTGAGGTTTTCCATCTTCAAGCCGGTATCTGCCTTTTTCTGGTTCACGCTCACCTTGATAACATCCGCTTCTGCCTTGATATCCGCAGCCGTCTGGGTTCCCTCTTGGGCCGCCGTTGCAATATCGCTGGCAGCGCTTCGTACGTCACCTACACGATCACGAATATCCGAAACCGTATTGGCCACGGTCTCCATGCTGGCGGAAAGTTCTTCCATGGCAGCGGAGGTATTGGTGATGTTATCATTGGCCAAATGCACCTGAGACGTTACCTCCTCGGAAGACTTGGTCAAAACATCCGCACCGCTCTTCACGTCCTTCATGATATCCTGCAAGTCAGCAATGAAATGATTGAAGCCATCAATCACCAGGCGAAGTTCTGACTGGCTGTGCACCGTGATACGGGCCGTCAAGTCACCCTGACCATTCTCAATGTTGGTGATAATTTCGCCCAACTGTACAGAGATTCCATTGATCTTGCTGATGATGTTGCGATAGCTTAATAAGAAGTTAAAGGCAATGATCAAAATAAATACGATCATACCGATGGTTGCAATGGTGGTTCCCTGATGGAACAAGGCGTTCATGTAGGCGTGACTGCTTTCCGCCGATTCTGTAATGGCGGTATCCACCACATCACAACTGTGTGAAATTGCCACCTTCTGTAATACCGCAGTCTGGAACAACACATCCATTGCCTTGTCCCGCTCCCCTGTATCCGCAAGGGACATGGACTCATCTAACAAGGTGGACATTCTGGAATACTGGCCTTCAATTTCGGCAAGTGCCGTCTGGATGTCCTCGGAAGAATTCCCGGAAAAAGCGGACTTCAAATCTGCAATGTCACCTTCCACCTGGCTTTTTGCCTCTGCAATAACCGGAGCCAAGGCATCCTTGGTCTCCTGGGCATCCGCCATAACATAGCCGGTCACCTGGTCGTAGAGGGACATGACGTCACTCTTGAGGGCGGCCTCGGTGGTACTTAAATTCAATACCTGATCGGAGCTGGCCTTACTGTTGTCGTTACTGGTTTTCATCGCATGAATGACAAAAAACATTACGATGATAAATGCAAACAACATCAACAGGTTAATGGCAACCAGCTGAAAATTAATGGAATGCACCATCGGCGTTTTTTCGCGAAAGGAAGGTTCCTGAAACTTCGTTTTTGTTGCTTTTTTCTTACTCATTGTCATTGCCTCCTTCCTCGTCTGCTACTTCTGTATCCGTCTTTGTGTCCGTATCATCGGAAGCTTTGTCCTCGGATTTCTTCTCAGTTTCTTTTTCAGATTCTTCGCCAGTTTCCTCCGTTGCTTCCTCCGTTGTTTCTTCCGTGGTTTCCTCTGTGGTTTCTTCGGTTGCTTCTTCTGCATTTTCTTCCGTCGCTTCTTCTGTGGCTTCCTCTACCACAGCGGTTCCCGAGGAACCGTACGCCGAGGAAATTCCGGCGGACAGTGCATTCACAAAGCCTGCTGCATCTGTAGTTCCTGCTGCATAGTCATAGAAGCAAGGCGCAATCACATCTTTTGCCAGGCCCTCCTTCATATTCATCCAATGCCAGGAAGATGTTTTGCCGGAAGCAAGATAGCTGCTTAAAACCTGTGCAAACGGGTCCTGGGCCACATAGGTACAGGACTTAAATGGGCTGATAAATCCGGCTTCTTCTACCAGAATCTTTTGTCCGCCATCTTCTGCACACCATTGCAAAAAAGTCTTGGCTGCTTCCACATTTCCTTCCCGCATCACCGCCCACCAGGAAGGTGGATTGGTCAGAATCGTATCCATGCCATCTTCGAAGGCATATGGCGCCATGCCCACTGGGAAGCTTCCTGCCGCCGCATACAACTCCGATGCAGCCAGGGTACTTCCAATCCAGGAGCCCTGGGTCACAAAGGCATATTTTCCGGAAGCAAAACCATTGACCTGTTCATCATAAGTTCCTGCTGTCAAAAGTGCCGGATCGGAATAGGTATTTAACATACCGATAAAGTTGGCATAATTTTGTGCACGGGAACCATCCAACTGACCCTGCTGCAACAAATCAATATAGGTGGTATCCTCCCGGCTCAATCCGGAATCCAAATACACACCAAATACGTGGTTACCGGTGGACCAGTACAGATTCTCTTTTTCTGCACAATATCCCACCACGGCAGTCAGCCCCAGTGCTTCCTTCTGTGCATCCAAGGCTGCAAATGCTTCTGCATACGCACTTGGGGATGTCAACGAAGCCGGATCGATTCCCGCCTTCGATAAGACGTCCGCATTGTATGCCATACCGATTGCCTCTGTTGTAAACGGAAAGCCCAACGTGCCATAGGTGCTATCCACATAAGCAGCATCCGTATCGGACGCCCACGCCTGGTCACTCAAATCCACCAGCAGTCCCTGCCACTTTTCAAAGCCGGATGCCTCACAAGAAATAATATCCGGCATGTTGTCCGCCAGATAATAGCCCTTCAACGTAGACTGTACGTCTGCTCCGGATGGAATTGTTTCAATCTCAACCACAATCTCCGTCTGGCTGCTGTTAAAAGCGGCCGCCAGCGATTGCATCTGCGTATCGACCTCTCCCTTGGCATTGATAACTCGAACCGTTGTTACTCCACTCTCTTGTTTCGCCCCTACGTCTTCCTCGGTTGTCTTGCCTGCGCATCCGCAAAAAAGCAGCGAACTCACCAGTAGCAAGGTTACCACATGTTGTTTTTTCATCGGTCGAACCTCCCTCATCTATGATTCTTGATAAAAAAAATTACACCTTATATTATATCGAATTTTCCTCTTTCTTCCTATATTTTTCATACATTTTCATAATTTAAATGCTGTTTTATATACAAAAAGGGTGATTTGTTGTCTAATTCACAACAAATCACCCTAAAATGTTTATCTTCGTGCGGTATTACTCTACGGTAACAGACTTTGCTAAGTTTCTTGGCTTATCCACATCCAAGCCCTTGGATACGGAAACGTAATAACCCAACAACTGCAACGGCACCACTGCAAGAGATGCAGCAAAATGCTCGTCCGTCTTCGGAACATAAACCGTAAAGTCAGCGGTATCCTCTAAATTATAGGAACCATAACTGGTCAATCCCATGAGGTAAGCACCACGGCTCTTGACCTCAACCATGTTGGAGATGGTCTTCTCATAGAGGTTGCCCTGGGTTGCCACACCGATGACAAGGGTTCCATCCTCAATCAAGCTGATGGTTCCATGCTTTAGTTCACCGGCTGCATACGCCTCGGAATGGATGTAGCTGATTTCCTTCAGCTTCAAGCTTCCCTCAAGACAGATGGCATAATCAATACCACGTCCGATAAAGAAGATATCCTTGGCATTGGCCTGCTTAGCTGCAAACCACTGGATACGCTCCTTATCTTCTAAGATTTTCTTGATTTTTTCCGGAAGGGATAATAATTCCTTCTCATATTCTTCTGCCTTGTCCACGCTGATAGTTCCGCGCGCCAAACCAATCTGAATTGCCAAAAGGTAAGACGCAACCAACTGAGCGGAATATGCCTTGGTGGTTGCAACGGAAATCTCCGGACC
Source organism: Lachnospiraceae bacterium (assembly GCA_024690885.1). Lineage (GTDB taxonomy): Bacteria > Bacillota > Clostridia > Lachnospirales > Lachnospiraceae > XBD2001. The sequence goes on along the minus strand of JAILOI010000058.1, from coordinate 1,039 downwards.
GGCCAAGGTGTAGAATACATGGTCCGCTTCTCTGGCAATGGAAGATCCAACCACGTTAACAATTGCAAGTGTCTTCAAGCCCTGGTCTTTTGCAAGACGAAGTGCGGCCAAGGTATCTGCGGTCTCACCGGACTGGCTGATGACAACAACAAGTCCCTTCGGATCCAAGATTGGATTCCGATAACGGAACTCGCTGGCCACTTCCACACGCACCGGAAGTCTGGTCAAATCTTCGATGACATACTGTGCAACCACACCTACGTGATATGCAGAACCACAAGCGACAAAGTAGATGGTAGAGATATCCTGAATCTCCTCTTCGGTAATTCCAACAGAAGAAAAGTCCAGACTATACTTGCCGTCTTCTTCCTTCACAATGGAACGAATGGTATCCTCAACGGCCTTCGGCTGCTCGTGAATCTCCTTCATCATGAAGTGCTCGAAGCCGCCCTTCTCAGCTGCTTCTGCATCCCAATCGATGGTAACTAAAGGCTTTTCTACCAGGTCGCCGTCCAAGTTATAGAACTCTGCCCTGCCGTCAACCAAATGTGCCATCTCTAAGTTACCGATATAGTAAACCCGACGGGTATACTTCAAAATTGCAGGTACATCGGATGCGATATAGCACTCGCCATCTGCTACACCAATGATCATTGGGCTATCCTTACGAGCTGCAAAAATCTCATCCGGATAATCCTTGAACATCACTGCCAATGCATAAGAACCACGAATACGTACCATTGCCTTAGCAATTGCATCGATTGGTCCTACCTGATACTTCTTGTAATAGTAATCAATCAACTTCACTGCCACTTCGGTATCGGTCTCGGAATAGAAGGTGTAGTCGTGTCTCATCAACTTCTCCTTCAACTCCTGATAGTTCTCGATAATTCCGTTATGAACTGCGATGACATTCATATCATCGGTTGCATGTGGATGTGCATTGGTCTCAGATGGCTCACCATGTGTTGCCCAACGGGTATGTCCAATACCGCAAGAACCGATGACACTCTCGCCACCATTGGTCTTCTCAGACAAA
>JAILOI010000055.1 GCA_024690885.1 Lachnospiraceae bacterium | reverse complement strand
TATTTGCCGTACAATATACTTCCATATTTTAATGATTTTCAAGTGTAGCGTCAATTGTTTTCATCACTTGTTGACGAAACTTTTTTCCAGGTAATGATTTTAAACAACTGATAGGCGCTAAATCCACCGGCGCCGGCCATGAACTGACACCAGGGGAACATGGATGCAACTCCACCGGAGACCATCGCTGCAATGGCGGCAGCCACACTACCTATCCCAAGGAAAAAAGATGCGGCCGGAAACCAGTTTTCAATCTGCTTCTTCTGGTATTCCTTCATTCCCTTGCGGAAGGCATAAAGCTGAATCGTCCGCCACAGAAGCACCACTGCCATAATCATGGCAACGATAAACGGAATCATCACCCATGGATGACCATCGGCGCCGGAATTGGGAATGCATCCGCAGATGATTTCAAACAGTACACCGCCGCCCACAGCCAGAAGCATCCGACGGGATACCCCCTCCGGTAATTCCCAGGTATAGTAGTCTCCCATGTATTGATATTTATAATCGGAGTTTAACCGCACATCTTTCAAATGATCTTTGTTCATTAGGCAATTCCTTCCAAATCATAAGCATCCAACCATGCCTTGGCACGCTCACATACACCACGCAAGCAGGTCTCATCAAACGGGCTAAGCAAATCGGCGTTGGCAATCAGTTCGGTAAATACCCGGCTGCCGCCCTGTAAGGTGTAATCCATATAATGCCGGAAAGCATCCTTCCGGTCAGCCTGCTGTAACTCCCAAATCTCCAATGCCACCGTCTGTGCCAGGCAGTAATCAATATAGTAGAACGGCATGGAATAGATGTGATGCTGACGCTGCCAGCCTTCACCCTCACTGTAGAACGGAATCGCACCATCCAACTTCTGCCATGGCATATAGATACCAAGCAGACGCTTCCACTCATCGTGACGTTCTCTCGGGCTCCACTGTGGATGTTCATATACACTGTGCTGGAAATGATCCACCATGGTTCCATAAGGAATGAAGGTAAGTGCTCCGGTCAAGTGACTGTACAAGAACTTCCGGGTGTCAGCACCAAAGAATCCCTCTTCCCATGGCCAAGCCAAAAATTCCATGGACATGGAATGTACTTCACACGCTTCCATACCCGGCCAAACCAAATCTGCCGGTCTCGTACGATTCATATAGTAGGCAAAGGCATGTCCTGCTTCGTGGGTAACCACTTCCACGTCGCCCTGGGTGCCATTGAAGTTGGCAAAAATAAACGGAACGCCGTAATCCGGAATACCGGTACAATAACCGCCACCTTCCTTACCTTCCTTGGATAATACATCCAGAAGGTCCTGCTCCAACATGCGGTCGAAGAAATCTCCCGTCTCTGTGGAGAGGGCACGATAGAACTTCTTGGCTGCTGCCAGGATATCCTCCGGAGTTCCCTGTGGACGTGGATTACCGGAACGGAACTCCAGGGCATTGTCTGCAAAACTCATCGGATATTCATTGCCCAGACGCTTGGCCTGTTCCTTGTAAATGCTATCTGCCAAAGGGACCAAATATTTTACAACGGCTGCACGGAACTTCTCCACATCATTCTTGTCATAGCAGTTTCGTGTCATACGATCATATCCCAAGGCAATGTAATTCTCATGTCCCAGTGCCTTTGCTTCCTTGGTACGCACCTGCACCAACTGATCGTAAAGACGATCCAGTTCTTCCTGGTTGTCCTTGTACCACTGTCCCTCAGCCTTCCAGGCAGCTTCGCGACGGGCATCATCCGCATCCGTCTTAAACGGTGTCATCTGGGAGATGGTGTACATCTTGCCCTCGAATGGAATCTGAGCGGAAGCCAAAAGCTTCTCATATGCAGTCACCAACTTGTTCTCTTCCTGCATCATCGGTACCAGTTCCGGCCGGAAGCTTCGGATTTCGATCTCGGCATTTCGGAACATTACATCGCCATACTTCGCTTTGAACGCATCGGCATATGGACTTGCCAGCAAGGCATCCTTCCATCGGTTGGACACTTCACGCAACAGTGGCATGGTCTCATCCCAGTATTCCTTCTCTGCATCATAGAATTCATCTTTTGTATCAATGGAATGACGAACGGATGCCAGTGTTACCATGGTCTCCACATGGTTGGAATAGGCATTATCCTCTTGAAAAATCGCATCCGCTTCTTCAAAAGATTTCGCTGCCTTTAATTTCTCAACATCCTCTGCAAACTTGGCCTGCATCTCATCGACGCCCAGGCGCTGATATTCCATATCGGAAAACTTTACTCTCTCTTCTGTCATTTCAATCCTCCAAACCGTCTATGACATTACCCTACGTTGTCACAGACTTTATTGTAATCTGTTCCCCTGAAAAAAGATTAACCTTCGGTGAGTTCCTCTAATCTGGCAGCAAACAATTTCTGATATGTAGTCTGCTCCGCCTCCACCTGTTGCCGGTAGGATGCCACTTCTGCTTCCGTCAGCACATCTCCTCGCAGCCAGCGCAACTGTTGCACTGCCCGCTCGCTTTTGAGGGTAATCTGTTGATAGGTTGGACCAATCATTAGAAGCTCCATGGATTCCTCCGGTGAAAGAAACCCACTGGTTATTATTCCCAAGGTATCATAGATGGTATCGTTGGCAATGGGGCCAATCACCACGTCCGCCTCCAAGGCATCTGCCTTGCCGTGACGATTCCCATAGATGTATTGAAACCATGCCGCATCCCGCTGAAAGGTATGCACACAAAGATTTGCTACTTCCAATTCATACACATTGACGATGGTCTTCTGATCCTTGCGCAGTTTCGCCCACCGATGAGCGAACTCCTCCTCTGCCGTCAGATAGAATCCCTGCCCGAAGTCTGCATTCTTCCGTCCGTAATGCACATCGGGCTGTCGTATGTATTCAAATCCCGCATGATATAAAAGCATCTGTCTCCCTCCGCTTTTACCAACACTCCATCGCTTTCTATTATATGAAACTTTACCCTACTTTTTCAACTTCCTCCGCCTTGTCAAATCTGCTGGATTGCACGCACATCCCGTTATATAATAGAAGCGTAAATATCGTTTTTACATATGGGGGAGGAATTATGTTTTCTGTTTTAGTTGCAACAAATTTCATTTCCGCTCTGTTTATCTTTGTTATCATCGTTGGTTTATACCAGGTCAGCGGAGAGGCCATCGAGAAGGCCCGCCATTTCCGTTATTGTCTTTGGACCTGCCTTGCCGGTCTTATTCTTGAAGCCACTGCTTACATCTTAGATGGGCATGTAGAATATACCCACTTAATCACCATTGCCAATTACCTGGCCTATGTTTTAATTGATGTGCTCATCTGTTTCTATGGGCTCTATCTCTATACCATGTTTCCGGATGGAGAAAAAGTCATCAGCAGACGTATTGCCATTCTCTTGGGCTCATTATGCTCTCTGGATGTGCTCATTCAAACTTACGGCACCATCTCCGGCCAGCTGTTTTATGTGAAAGACGGTTCCATCTACAACGGACCCTGGGCCCCATATTCCGTTTTGATTCCGGCCCTCTGTTTCCTCAGCACCATCTTTCTCGTGTTAAAGATTTATCGTTTCTTTGGAATTACCAATCCACTGATTCTTTTACTTTTGGTCTTTGTCCCGGGCTTATCCACTGCCGTTGTGTTCTACTTCTCTGCCCTTCAACACGGTTTTATTGGCGCCGCCATCTCCTTGGAAGTGATCTATGTCATGCTGCAATCCAAGATTGTGGCTGAGGCCAACTTCAACGCACAGCGTTACAACGAGCTTTCCACCAAGGATGCCCTCACCGGTTTGAAAAATCGACGCGGCTACTTAGACGCCTTAGAGTCGCTTCCTCCGGAGGATTCCGTTGGTGTCGTCTTCTGCGACGTCAACTCGCTGAAAGCCGTCAACGATTCCCAGGGGCATGCTGCCGGCGACCAGCTCATCATCACCGTAGCCAACCTGCTTCGTTCTTCCTTCCCGGACGGCATCGACTGTCGCATCAGTGGCGACGAATTTGTTTGTCTCCTTCCCAAGGTAGACCTGGAACGCTTCCAATCCCGCATGGATGCCCTCGGCGTCCTCCTGCGCACCCACAACCAAATCGCCTCCTATGGCTACGCCCTCGGTTCCGGTGCCTCGGCCCTCGACACCATCAAGGATGCGGAAAACATGATGTACCTGGACAAAGAACGCTACTATTCCGAAACCGGCCGTGATCGGCGCCGTTAATTTCTTGCTTTTCTTCCCCCTGGCTTTGCCTGGGGGGTTTTGTTTTCTTATTCTCCCGCTTCCGGGTGTAGCTCTGCTACCATCCAAATTGGCCGCTACGTGCTGTACTAGCGCTCACTCTAAGATTCGAAGGAATGGAGGTACAACCCATGTCACAACTAACATAAACCGCCGCCGGCAAATGTATGTGAAAAACCTGCAAGTTGTTTACGGCACCTCTTTTGTTGGCCGCTTCTCCATATCCGCCACCACAACAAGGCATGGTCTACGTTGTCCCGCGCATAATTCATCTTTCTTCGTCCCTCGTGCACAAATTTTCCTGCTTCCCCGCGGCCGTAGGTGTTGCCCTAGCCACGAATTTTGAGCGGACGTTTGTACAGCAGAAGTGGAGGTCCGGTGGCTGGGCACACCGAGCCCGGATGGCTCGGTGAACGCGCGTCCAAGCATGGACGCGATTCGCGCGTGTTGCCCTAACGCCACCGGAGCACACACTTCGTCTCTGTACAACGTTAAGCGGCCAATGAGTGGCTAGGGCAACACCTACGGCCGCGGGGGCCTACCACGAAAAAACCCGTGCACGAGGCACGGGTAAAAAAACTAAACAATGAATTTGCGCGGGACACGGTCGCTGACGCCGCAGAGAATTTCGTAGGTGATGGTATCACACTTGTCGGCCAAGTCCTGCAGTCCGATGTGGACATCGTCCCAGATGATGACTTCGTCATCAAGATGCACCTCGGGCAGGTCGGTGACATCCACCATAAAGCTGTCCATGCAGACCTTGCCAACGATGGGGGCCTTGTGACCGTTGATGAACACCGGCCATCCGTTGGAGAAGGTGCGGCGCATGCCGTCGGCATAGCCGATGGGCACGGTTGCAATCTTAGATGGACGATCGGTGATGTAGCTGCGGTTGTAACCCACACTGGTGCCGGCTTTCACATCCTTTAAAAAAGAGATGTGGGACTTCAAGGAAGCCACCGGTTTTAAATCAATCTTCTCAAGGGTGTCATCCGCCGTCGGATACCCGTACATAATCAGGCCCGGACGCACCATATTAAAACGGGCATCGGGATAATTGATGAGGGCATTGGAGGCAGCCGCATGCACGTACTTTAACTTGCCTTTGAGACGTTCGGCAGTCTCAAGCGCACGACGGAAGGAAGCAAGCTGCTTCATAGAGTATTCATCGTCGTTGTCCGCAGAGGAGAAGTGGGTGTAAATACCATCCACAATCACGTTGTCCGCTAAGTAACCGAAGTACTCCTCGACACGGTTTGGATGAATTCCGGTACGCCCCATGCCGGTACCAATCTCCACATGGACATGCACCGGTTTGCCGGCCGCATTCAGAGCATTGGCAAAATCGTTGGAGCTGATGCCTACCGCAATGTCGTACTGAATGATCTTGTTAATTTCCGTTTCATAAGGCTGGTTTAACACAAAGATTTCTTTCTTGAAACCAAGCTTTCTAAGATAGACCGCCTCGTCCACATTGGCCACCGCCACGATGTTAAAATCGTTAATCACATCCATACGACGGTTCAGGTAAGTGCCATAGGCGTTGGCCTTGATGACCGGCATAATCTCTACGCCTTCTCCCACCTTCTTGCGAATCTGTGCAATGTTGTAACGGAAGTTCGGAATGCTCACTTCCAGATAAGTTGGTCTCGTTATTTCTTCATCGATGCTAAACATACTTCACACTTCTTTCCGTATCACGAATCATAGTGTTTTTATTCTACCACTTTTCGATTGGGTAGAAGCACTTATTTTACGTAGGAGGTTTTTCCGTAGGTTTGGAAAAAATCTTCTGCTCCGTTGTTTTTCAAACGTTTCAAAAAATCACGCACCGGTTTGGAAATCGGTCCGTCCGGTACCACATCCGCCATGCCGTATTCAGCTAACAGCACGTCGTTGAGATGTTCCATGTATTTCAATTCCAGATAGGTACTGATAATGGATGCAGCAGAAACTGCCATGTAATCTGCATCAGCACGCATCTCCATGTGACAACTGTAATCTCCGGCTGCTGTCTGAATACCATCCATCAGATGGGCAAACTTCACGCCGCGCTTGCCGCTGCGCATACCGGCCAGAAAATCATCGATCACAATATAGCCGTAACTTTCTCCTGCCTCTGCCAACACCTGCTGCAGCTTCACGATTGCCTTCTGATGACAATCGCACAGGATGTTATCCTGGTTGTACTCCGGGGTGTGGATGGCTTCTAACTTCTGATTCGGAAGCAACACCGTTACCGCAATGACGCCTTCACTTTCGGTTACCAGGCCTTCTTCACAGGTTGCCCAGTCAATTTCATCCGATGGCAGAATTCCGGTGATGGCACTTCCCAGTTCTCCCAATTTCTTGGCATTGCCGTGATAGGCCTTGGAATCCTTGATGCCCAGTTCCCGCAATTCTTCCACCACATCGGCACGTACCCAGGCAGCGGTTACGATCAGGCTACGGAAAATCTCGCCCTTGCCGGTTTCATCACTTCCGATGGCGTTGGCGGCATTCACCAGCCCCGGTAGCTTCACATCCCGGATGGCATCCGTGCTTGCGCGACGTGCCGGTGTTTTGGCCGTATGAGAGCTTGCGTCTGCATCCTGCTTGCCCCAGGATACTTCTCCCTCCAAGAAAGCCTCTGCTTCCTCCCGGGTTTCAAAGCCCTTGTAGATGGCGCCCTTGAATCCCTTGACCTGGGCAGAAGCTTCTCCCCAGTCCGTATAGATGCCGGGACGTACACCCTGTTTGATTGCGTAGAACTTTTTTGCCATGCTTAATCCTCTACCAATAAATCCTTCTTGTAAGCAATGAAATAAATCACGCCCATCACCACCATACCGCCGATGATGTTTCCTAAGGTTACCCATGGAGAACTGGTCAAAAAGAAGTTCTTCCAGGTTAATCCATCGGCAATTGCTTCTGCCGATAATCCATACTGCTCGGTTGCAATTGCAACATAATCCGCGTTGCCGGCAGCGAAAATTGCAGCCGGAATATAATACATATTGGCAACACAGTGCTCATAACCACTGACTACAAAAACCATAATCGGAAAAAAGATTCCAAACACCTTGCCTGCTGCAGACTTGGCTGCACCGGCCAACAACACGGCACCGCAAACAAAGATGTTGCATAAAATTCCGGAAGTTACGCCGGCCACCGGAGAGATGGTCGCTTTCGCAAGGCCCACCTTGATGGTAAAGGCACCCAGCAATCCGGAAGAAAAGCCAAGCTGTCCGCTTCCGTACACCAAAGCCGCAATCAAGACGCTACCCACCAGGTTTGCAAACCATACGATGATCAGCACACGTACCACATCATACCAGCGACACTTCTTCTCTAAGAATGCCGTAATCATCATGCAATCACCGGTAAACAATTCTCCACCGATGAATACGATCATCATCAGTCCCACCGGGAAGATGGAACCGGCCACTAAACGCGCCACGCCAACATTGGCAATATTGTGCATCCCTACATTGCTGCCGGCTGCACCCAGGGCGATAAAGGCGCCTGCCATAATGCCCAATAAAATCAAACGGAACAGGGGCATCCTGCTTCTGGCCTCTTGTCCCTTCATGTTTGCTTTGATTGTTTCCACTGGGGATAACATAAATTGATTCATTTCTCTAGCTCCATTCCTATGTATATTGCAAGATTGCCCCTGACTGTGGTCAATCCTGCGGATTCCCCGCCAATTGTACGTTGGTACAATACATTACCGGGAAATATTATACAATACTTGGGGTATTCTGCAAAATCCATCCCCTGCTAAGGTCGCAGCCTGTCCCCCTTTTTCCCCGTTTCCGCGTTGTTTTCTAAACACTCTCATATTATTAATTAATTTTCAAAAAAATATATCCATAAAACTCCAAATGTATTATATAATATCCCTATATGTAGCGTTCCGACAGCAGGGGTTTTTACTTGGAGCGCGATAGTACAACATACCACACATAAGAAGGGGGTCAATTACTATGAAGAAGGGTAATGTACTTGTCGGTCAGTCAGGCGGTCCAACCGCAGTCATCAACTCAAGTCTTGCCGGCGTATTCAAAACTGCAATGGACCGCGGGTTCAACAAGGTTTACGGAATGCGCTACGGAATCCAGGGATTCATGGACGAACAGTACGTGGATCTATCGGATTACATCAAGAACGAGTTGGATCTGGAGTTATTAAAGAGAACTCCATCCGCATTTCTTGGCACTTGTCGTTACAAGATGCCGGCCATCCACGAAGACAGAGCCGTCTATGAGCGCATCTTCGAACTCTTAGACAAGATGGATATCGAAGTCTTCATCTACATCGGTGGCAATGATTCCATGGATACCATCAAAAAACTATCGGATTATGCGATCCTTACCGGCGCAAAGCAGCGATTCATCGGTTGTCCGAAGACCATCGATAACGACTTGGCCCTCACGGATCACACCCCGGGCTTTGGTTCCGCAGCCAAGTACATCGGAACCTCCACCAAGGAAGTCATCCGGGATTGTCTGGGATTTTCCTATCAGAAAAAGAACGTCACCGTCATTGAAGTCATGGGACGTAATGCCGGATGGTTAACCGGTGCTACCGCCCTCTCCAAAGGCGAGGATTGTGATGGTCCGGATATGATTTATCTTCCGGAAGTTGCCTTTGACATTAAGAAGTTCCGGGATCAGGTAGAGAAATTATTAAAGAAAAAAGACATGGTGGTTGCTGCCGTATCGGAAGGTATCAAGGATGCCAACGGCACTTACATCTGCCAGTTAACCGCCGGCAGTGAGTCGGTGGATGCCTTCGGTCATATTCAGATGACCGGTACTGCTGCCTTTTTGGCAAACTATATTCACGATGAGTTGGGTTGCAAGACCCGTGCGGTTGAGTTTTCCACCTTACAGCGTGCCGCTGCCCATCTGGCCAGCCGAATTGATATCAACGAAGCCTTCATGGTTGGTGGTGCTGCCATCAAAGCCGCAGATGAAGGAATTTCCGGTGTCATGGTGGTCATCGACCGTCTCTCCGACGATCCGTACCAGAGTACCACCGGCGTTTACGATGTCCATCGCATCGCCAACGACGAGAAGCTGGTTCCGAGAGAATGGATCAACAAGGACGGCAACTACGTAACCGATGAATTTATTGATTATGTACGACCACTGATTCAGGGCGATTACCAGCCGATGATGGTTGGTGGTTTACCAAGACATCTGACCATGAATTCCAAGGGATACAAAGACTTATATCAGAGTTAGGAGTGTTGGCCTATGGCTACAAACAATCAAATGACTCCGGAAGAATTAGAAGAGCGGAAACGACAAGCCCTCGAAGCGCTGGCCCAGAAAACCGGTGCCACCAACCAGGGATTGGATTGGAAACATAAGCGAATCAATGGAAAACCCATCCGAAAACGCATCTACGAAATTGTAGAAGCGTCGCGGGCCAACGATAAAACCAGCAAGTACTATGACATCTTCATGAGTATTGTCATCTTCCTATCCGTACTTCCGCTGTGTTTTAAATACAACCATCCGATTCTTGTCTGGCAGGACCGTGTCTGCATGGTGATTTTCATGGTGGATTATGCTTTGCGTTGGTGGACGGCGGATTATAAACTCCGCAAGAAGCATCCCAAGCACCCATTCCTCCAATACCCGTTTACTGCCTGGGCCATCATTGATTTGTTATCCATCGTACCAACCATGGTAAACATCTTCGGCGTTGTCACCCTCTACTCCAACCTGTTGAAGACCTTACGTGTCTTACGTGTGTTTAAGGTGATGCGCTACTCCAAGACGTTAAACGTCATCAGCCAGATTTTTCAGCGTTCCAAACGCCCACTGGTTGCAGTGTTTACCCTGACCATCGGATACATTATTATCTCCGCCATGTTTATTTTCACGGTGGAGCCACATTCCTTTGACAATTTCTTTGAAGCGATTTATTGGGCCACCGTGTCTCTTACCACCATCGGTTACGGAGACATCTATCCCACCACCATGCTTGGCAAGGGCGTTACCATCGTCTCGTCCATTGTGGGAGTTGCGGTGTTTGCTCTGCCATCCGGCATCATCACCGCCCAATATCTACAAGTGATTGAGAAGGATCGTCTGAAAGAATTAGAGCAGGAATTCGAAAAGCGGGAGCACGCCCGTAAGAACCAAAAGAATCAAAACATGCGCAATAAGACACAGCGGCACTAGGATACGAAATTTCCATTTGCGGGTTTTGTGATGAAACAAACGCATTCCAAAAAACGCACCGCCACTGCCGCCCATTGCAGCAATTCCAAGCAAGGTTGCCTCGGGAATTCTCCATTCCTGCAACCTTGCTTTTCTTTTGTCATATCCATACAAAAACAGCGCAATGACGTTCACTGCGCTGTAATACAACATCCAAACTTTCATCCTTATGCCACTTCCTTGGCCTCTTCCAATTCCATATCTTCCTTGGCAGAACGCATGGCGAAAAACCATACACCCATGCACAGTCCCACACCGGCAAATACATCAATGAGGGAGTGCTGCTTCAAAAATACAGTGGAGATACAAATCAAACTTCCCGCCACAATATAGATACTCCGCATGCCCCGATGGCTCATCAGACGTTTGGAACTTAAGGCGCCATACATGGTAGCCAAGGTACCAATCACGTGAAGGGACGGGCACACGTTGGTCGGGGTATCATGCCGATAGAACCAACGCACCATCTCCCAGCAGATGTTGTCCCGCGGGATTCCATAGGGGCGCATAAGTTGCACCGACGGGAACAACAGGTAAATCAAAATCGTCACCGAGAAACTGATGATGATAAACCGCATGGTCAACTCATAGGCCTTCGGATCACGGTAAATCAGGTAGATAATCGTTCCGGCCATGTAGAAAAACCATAGAATATAAGCAATCACGAAATACTCACAGAAGGGAATATACGCATCCCAGGTACAAGAAATCTCAAAGCATTTCCACGGATTGCGGTTGATTTGTTCCACGAGATAAAAGACCAAACCGAAGCATGGCCAAAAAATCAACGTACGAAAATTCTCGACGATCTTCTGATAGATCGAAGAAATCACTGACATCATATGGATCTCCGTTCCCCCACTGTATCTGCTATTTGCCCTTGAGGGCTTTCTCAATAGCTGCCACTAAATTACCCATGATAATCGGCTTCAGTAATAAACCGGAAGCCTTCAACTTGATTAATTCCTGAATGATTTCTTTGCCGGAATTGCTGGTAATAAATACCACCGGAAGTCGCATCCACTCCGGTGTCTGACGAATCTTCACCAAAACTTCACGCCCACTCATCTCCGGCATCTCATAATCTAAAAGCACCACATCCGGCAGCGTCTCCTTCATCTGTTCGAAGGCCTTCGGACCGGAGTTGGCCACTGCCACTTCAAACTGATCCTCCAGCATACTACGGATGCTTCGCAAGGTTGTGGCGTCATCATCCACCACCAGGATTTTCTTACGTGCTGCCATCTGCTGTTTCAAGGTGTCCGGATTCATCTTCAGAATCTTACAGACCATCTGAAGTGCCAAATCCTCTTCAAAGGGAATGTTCAAATTCTCCAGATGCTCCTCTGGGTAATCCTGTTCGAATTTTACCTTGTCCTTCACCGTACCGAAGGTAACGATGGCAATGCGCGGATTCTCCTCTCGCAGTTTGGACAGGGTCATCGCCGGTGATACCAGCAAGTCTTCCAAACTTACCAGAAGCAAGTTCGGTTTCATTGCCGCAATCACGCCTCCGGCAGAGTCCACCCCATATTCATAGGTCTGCATGCCGAAGTAACGGCCCAGATAATCAAAAGCAGCTTGTGCGTCTTCGCTAATTTTCCCCAATGCTAATAATTGCTTCATGCGCTAACCCCACTTTAAGCTATTCTCCTGTGCTACTATCATACCATAAATTCAGCAAAAAAGATTCCATAAAGTGGATTGCCGCTTCCGAAATTTTTCACCAAAGGATTCCAGAAAAAGAAGGAGCCGTTTCCGGCTCCTCCTCTTACTTATTCATGTTTTACCGAAGATACCAATTCCTGGTTTTCTACATCCAAAACGATGGTATCGCCCATATTGGCATTGCCCTCTAAGATGACACGGGCGGCCATGGTTTCCACGTTCTTCTGTAAGAATCGCTTCAACGGACGTGCACCGTAAACCGGATCGTATCCGTTGTCGGTGACGTATGCCTTGGCTGCATCTGTCAACTCAATCCGCAAATCCCGATCCACCAGACGCTCGTTTAATTCCTGTAACAAAAGTTCCACGATGCCTCCGATGTTCTCCTTGGACAGCGGTTTGAAGAGAATGATCTCATCCAGACGGTTCAAAAACTCCGGGCGGAAGGAAGCACGCAAATCCGTCATCACGGCTTCTTCTGCTTCCGGCTTGATGCTGCCGTCCTCCGCAATTCCTTCCAGCAGATAGCTGCTTCCCAAATTGGAGGTCATAATGATGATGGTATTTTTGAAGTCCACCGTACGACCCTGGGAGTCGGTAATACGTCCATCGTCCAATACCTGTAACAGGACATTGAATACATCCGGATGAGCCTTCTCCACTTCGTCGAACAAGACCACCGAGTAAGGTTTCCGACGTACGGCTTCCGTCAACTGTCCGCCTTCATCGTAACCCACATATCCCGGAGGCGCTCCGATCAGACGAGAGACGGAATGCTTCTCCATGTACTCACTCATATCCAGACGTACCATATTGGTTTCATCATCAAACAAAGCAGCAGCCAGACTCTTGGCCAATTCCGTCTTACCAACACCGGTCGGTCCCAAAAACAGGAAGGAACCGATGGGCTTGCCGGGATCCTTGAT
>JAILOI010000050.1 GCA_024690885.1 Lachnospiraceae bacterium | reverse complement strand
TCATCATATGCAAACCTCTGCAGCCGATGTATGGGCTGCCGGCGATGTCATCGAAGTGGATCATTACATCACACGGGAAAAGACCATGATTCCACTTGCCGGCCCGGCCAACAAGCAGGGTCGTATGGTGGCAGATAACATCGTTGCCAAGCGTCGCAGCCAGCAGTTGTTCTCTTACAACGGCACCATGGGAACCTCCGTTGCCAAGGTCTTTGATTATGCCGCTGCAGCAGTCGGTTTATCAGAGAAAGCCCTGATTGCCCAGGGACAGAAGAAAGGCATCGACTATCAGACCACAACCATCGTTCAGAAGGACCACGCTGGTTATTACCCCAATGCCAGCGTATTGTTTTTGAAAATGATATACGACATGCAGGGTACCATCCTCGGAGCTCAGGTGGTTGGACCTAAGGGTGCAGACAAGCGCATCGATATTTTAGCCACTGCTATGCGTCTCGGTGCCAAGGCTTGGGATTTGAAGGAATTGGAACTTGCTTATGCACCGCCGTTCGCTTCTGCCAAGGATCCGATTAACATGTTGGGTTTTGTGGCAGAAAACCAACGCAATGGCATGGTTACTTTACGTAGTGTCAGCGAAGCTGCCAAGGCAGAGGCCAAGGACTTTGTCATCTTAGATGTACGAGAAGATGTGGAGCGGGAGGTATGGCAGATTCCAAACTCCATCCACATTCCATTTGGCCAGGTGCGCAGTCGCTTAGAAGAAATTCCAAAGGACAAGGAAGTCTCCATTGCCTGCGGTATCGGTGTGCGTGCTTACAATGTTTCTCGTATTTTACAGCAGAACGGCTTTACGAATACCTCTGTGTTAGAGGGTGGTGTCACCTTCTATCGTCCGTATTTGGAGAGTCTGGATTCTACGACAAACAATCAGAGCGGTAGCGCCGATGCGACACCGGTTTCCAACGCAACATCCACCACCCCGCGTGCTGACATTCTTAACGTGGATTGTAGCGGATTGCAGTGTCCGGGACCGATCATGAAGGTCAATGAGAAGATGAAAACTCTGGCAGAAGGCGCCTGCATTCGCGTATCAGCCACAGACATGGGCTTTACCCGAGATGTGAAGACCTGGTGTGAACGCACCGGCAACACCTTCCTCTCAGAGGAACGGGACGGAGATGCTTACATTGCTACCTTGCAGAAGGGATCCGCTTCCGTTTCACCGGCAAGTACACCTGCTGCCCCGGTACCACAAGGCAAAACCATGATTGTTTTTGACGGTGATTTCGACAAAGCTTTGGCCGCTTTTATCATCGCCAACGGCGCCGCTTCCATGGGACGTCCAGTTACCATGTTTTTCACCTTCTGGGGATTGAACATTTTGCGAAAATCCAATAAAGTGAAGGTAAAGAAAAGCTTGGTTGAAAAGATGTTTGGAGCAATGATGCCAAGAGGTACCACAAAGCTTACGCTATCCAAGATGAATATGGGCGGCATGGGCACCAAGATGATGAAGGCCGTTATGAAGGACAAGAACGTATCCTCCCTGGAGGAGCTGATACAGAGCGCCATGGCCAACGGTGTCAAAATCGTAGCCTGCACCATGTCCATGGATGTAATGGGCATTCGTAAGGAGGAACTGATAGACGGCGTGGAATTTGCCGGGGTTGCATCCTACTTAGGCGATGCGGAAGGAGCCAATGTGAACCTCTTCATCTAAGCAGAGGAGTCACCATGGACGTATCTGATTTTTTCCCGATATGGGATGACTTAACAAAAGAAGAACAACGGCAGCTGATGGAGAATGCCCGGGAAAAACAGGTATCTCCCGGTTTGCTGCCGCAACAAAAGAATGAATGTGAGGGGCTGATTCTGTTACAGACAGGACAGCTCCGCACTTATATTATGTCACCGGACGGCAAAGAGGTTACCTTGTACCGCTTGCTTCCCGGTGATATTTGCTTGTTTTCCGCCGCCTGTATGCTGCAGGAGATTCGCTTTGATATCCTCATCGAGGCAGAGAAAGACAGCACCTATCATGTGATCCCCGCCCATCAGTTTAAGCAGATGATGGAGCAGAGCGTCACCATCGCCAACTATACCAACGGATTACTCTCTACACGGTTTTCCGAAGTGATGTGGTTGTTGGAACAAATCATGTGGCAGAGCATGGACAAGCGTTTGGCGACTTTCCTTGTAGAGGAATCCCAACTGGAAGCATCCACCACCTTACATCTGACCCACGAGAAGATTGCTTCCCATCTAGGCACCGCCCGGGAGGTGGTCACCCGTATGCTCAAATACTTTCAGCGGGAAGGCTGGATTTCCTTAAACCGCGGAGAGATTCTGATCCGGAATTTCGATGCCCTGGCGCACCTTGCATCCTAACATGCGACGTACATACAAAGACGACAGGAGTCTTCTCGATCCCTGTCGTCTTTTTCTTATCGTTATAATTTGCCACCGGAGGTTGCAATCGGGCAGCTTCTTCCAATTCCTTTGGAAGTCCCATATAGGCCTGCCGGAGTAAGAAGGTTCCAAAGGCGGAAACCATACCCGGAAACAGAAGACCCATCATGGTGTTGGTCCGTCCGAGCTTACTTACCATTACGTACCTCCCAATTGTACTTTTGTTTATTACGATGTTTCTTTCGAAACCATCTTAATCATAGTTCTCTTCCACCCATCTTCGAATGGAATAATTCATCTTGAAGATGTCAAAATGTGACATCATTGTTTACGAATGACAAAAAGCTTCCGCACTGCTAAAAGACAGCAACGAAAGCATTACAAATATCGCCTTTTTTGTTGGTTATTCCGACGCCTATACCTTCTCCAAAGCATTCAAGCGCTGTAAGGAGCTATCGCCGACGGAGTATCGTGCGAAACATGCCAGGTAATTTAACACGGCCAGTATCACTATTCCAAAAGTCTTCGGAAGATATCGTGATACCGGCCGTGTTATTAACCGTTAAGTTTTTATGCTCTTTTCTCAAATGCACTTCTTATGATTAATCCTACGCCTACAATTACCGGAACTAATACCAGCAAAATATCAATCAATGTCGCATAGGCAAAATACAACTGCGTGCCAAGGACTAAAGACAGCACCAGAAGACACAGGGATACGATTAAGCATGCCCATGTGAATTTATTCTTCTTAACCACAATTGCAATCGCGGAAAGAATCAACAATACTAAAATGATCGCGGATGTATTCACACCTCCAATACGATAGAACCCGAAGGATGATACCCGCACCATGCGAAACAGCATGAATAATCCTACTGCAGTTAAAGCGATGCCTGCATATCTTTTTGTCATATTATTTATCTCCTCTCGCTTGTAGTCTTAACTAAAAAGAGTTTTCCCTCAAGTACCAATTATAGAAGAAAGCACTTCATAAGAGAAGTATTTTCTATGGAACCTGTAG
>JAILOI010000046.1 GCA_024690885.1 Lachnospiraceae bacterium | reverse complement strand
TCTATCTTAAGCTAAACCAAATAGCTTTTCTACTTCCGCTTCCTTCACGTTGGCACCGATGACAACCAAACGTCCGGTATAATCCGGCTCACCGGTACGAAGCTCATACTCGCCATCTACCAGGTCGAAGTAAATCCAGGTTCCATCGGTACATGGAACCATACCCTTAGAACGAATGATGGTTCCGAAGTCTTCCGTCTCAGCGAAGGCCTTCAATGCCATCTCAATGGTTGCACGCTCAAATACGTGTGGAGTTTCCTTGCCCCAAGTATCAAATACATCATCTGCATGATGGTGATGATGGTCATGGTCGTGGTGGCAGCAATGTCCGTGCTCATGATCACAGTGCTCATGTCCTTCCTCGTGGTCATGATCATGATGATGCTCATGTTCATGCTCATGGTCGTGATCATGATGATGCTCGTGCTCATGGTCGTGGTCGTGATCATGATCATGGTCATGGTGATGATGCTCGTGCTCGTGCGCTTCTTCCTCTTCGTGATGATGCAGTTCAGCCAATGCCTTCATCTCCAGGTTATCCTTGCCCTCAATAGCAGCAAGAAGCTGTGCACCGGTCAACTCCTCCCAAGGAGTGGTAACAACGGTTGCCTTCGGATTTAAGGTCTGAATCTGTGTGGTGCAGAACTCCAACTGCTCCGGCTTCGCATTCTGGGTACGGCTTAATACAACCGTTGTTGCATGCTCAATCTGGTTATTGAAGAACTCACCAAATGCCTTCATCTGCTTTGATGCCTTCAGAGAGTTTACCACGGTAACCAATGCATTCAACTTCACATCAGCGGTCTTTTCCATGTCAATGACAGAAGTCATGACGTCGGAAAGCTTACCTACTCCGGACGGTTCGATTAAGATACGATCCGGATGGAACTTCTCCATCACTTCATGTAAGCTACGTGCAAAGTCACCCACCAATGTACAGCAGATACAACCGGAGTTCATCTCCGTAATCTCAATACCGGCATCCTTCAAAAAGCCGCCATCAACACCGACTTCACCAAACTCGTTTTCAATCAGCACAATCTTCTCACCGGAAAACGCCTCTTCTAAAAGCTTCTTAATGAAGGTGGTCTTACCAGCACCTAAGAAACCGGAAATAATATCAATTTTTGTCATATCGTTACCTTCTTTCTTATGTATAAATTCATAATAAAATCAATTATCAATGCCTAACAATTATAGCACAGAATCCATTGCATGCAACTCGTTTTTGATAACCCGTATCAAATTGAAAAAAGGACCTCTAAAAAGAGGTCCATAATGTTACATACGCTCCGGCGCTTTGAAACCAAGCAAATCAATGCTCTGCTCCAATACGGCACGGGTAATATCCAATAAATGGATGTAGTTTTCTTTGCGCTTGGTATCTTCTTCTGCCAAAATCTTGGTCTCATGATAGAAGTGATTGAAGGCATTGGCCAAATCATAAATATAAGCACAAATCTTATGAGGCGCCGTCTCCTCATATGCATTGCGAATCGCTGTGTTAAACTTCACAAGTTCTAACATTAAGCTCTTCTCACTCTCGCTCTGTGGAGCAAGAATCTCGTAGGAAGCAAGCGCATTGGTGCGTGCATCCTTATCCAAATCACCAAAGAACTTATTCAAGATGGACTTGATACGAACAATGGTATAGAGGATGTATGGGCCGGTGTTACCCTCAGAAGAGGTAAAGCGTTCCATATCAAAAATATAATCCTTGGCTGCCTGGTTGGACAAATCACCATACTTCACAGCAGATAAAGCGACAATGTTTGCAGTCTCCTCTGCTTCTTCCGGTGTCATGGTTCCGTTCTCCATAATCTTGCCATACATCATATCATGGATTTCCTGCAACAGTGCAGAAAGACGCATAACGCCACCCTGACGGGTCTTAAAAGGCTTACCATCCTTGCCGTTCATGGTACCAAATCCTACGAACTGCAACTCGGTGGATTCCGGAACAATACCGGTCTTCTTCGCGCAACGGAATACCTGGGTAAAGTATAATTCCTGACGCTTATCAACCACGTAAATCACCTTGTTTGGATGATAGTCCTGCATACGCCAAACAAGGGTAGCCAAATCCGTGGTGTTATATAGAGAAGCCCCATCCGATTTTAAAATCATACATGGAGGAACTTCCTTGGTGTCGGTTTCTTCCTTAACGTCAACGACCAACGCGCCTTCGCTTTCATATGCAAAGCCGTCCGCCTTCATCTTCGCTACCATATCCGGGATATACGGCTGCGCATCGGATTCACCCTTCCATAATTCAAAGGAGACATCCAACTTCTCGTAATTTGCCTTCATATCGGCAACAGAGATGCTTAAAATCTGCTTCAGTAATTCCTGATAGCCCACACGTCCATGCTGCAATTCATAGGTCGCCTGCATAGCAGCTTCCTTAAATGCTGCATCCTCCTTGGACTTACCGCTGGCTGTGGTATATAAGTCCGCCAACTCGGTAACGGTAAACGGAGCAACCTCCGGATAGCTTCCGGTAAAGTTCTCGTCATAATAAGGCAATTCCGGTTTGTGCAGTTTCAACTCGGTGATAATCAGGCCCATCTGCAGTCCCCAATCACCCATATGTACATCACCAATCATCTCATTGCCCATGAAACGACCGATTCGCTTAATACTCTCACCAATAACAGCAGAACGCAGATGGCCCACGTGAAGTGCCTTCGCCACATTCGGTCCGCCGTAATCAATCATGATGGTCTGCTTCTCTGCCACCTCATCGCATCCAAGGCGCTTGGTGTCATCGCCCATCTTGCTGACATAGTCTGCTAAGAAAGCAGGAGATAATTTCAGATTCAAAAATCCCGGGTTTACCGCTTCCACAGAGGCAAACATCTCGCTCTTGGAAAGATGCTCGCAAACTGCAGTAGCAATCTGAATCGGTGCTTTATGGTATTCTTTTGCTGCAGCCATTGCACCATTGCACTGATACTCACATAAATCCGGACGATTGGACAGGCCAACCTTCGCATATTTCGCGTCAATCTCTGCCGCTTCAAATGCACGGATTACTTCCTCTGAAATTAAATCCAATACTTCTTTCATTCTGAACTCCTGATGTAAAAATTTAAACTGTTTCCTGACGGAAAATTACGTGACGATACTTGGTCAATACCGCTTTTAAAATCATGCCGATGATACAGCATGAAACAATCTCGCCAATTCCAACGGTAACAACCAAGAACCAATGTGCATCGCCCAAACCGTATGCATAACGCAATACAAAAGGTACCACAATCATGTTTGCGATAACCGGAGGTAATGTGCAAACAAACTTGGTGTTCCGCAACAAGTAGGTGCCAACCGCACCGGCTAACGTAGCCAAGCTACCAAAAACGATATCCCAAATCACACATCCGGTGATGGTGTTGGAAATCAAACATCCCAGGAAAAGGCCCGGAATTGCAGCCGGGGTAAACACCGGCAGAATGCAAAGCGCTTCCGACAAACGAATCTGAATCGCTCCGTTCGCCAAATTGAATGCATTCACAAACACCGTAATAACGACGTAAAGTGCAGCAATCATGGCAGCCTGCGTAATAAAAAGTGCACCACTTGCAAATTTCTTCTGTTCCATATGTAATTACTCCTTAGTTTTTATTAGCCTGGGGATGGTTTCGAACCCAGGTTGTACTAGTGACAGCTACAGCGCCTGCCATTGTACCACAAGACGAAGGCTTATGCCAAGCCCTCCGCCTGAATGACATCAATCATCTGATTTACGTACTTCTCACAGATGGCATCGGTGGAAGCCTCTACCATAACACGAATCACCGGCTCTGTTCCGCTCTCGCGCAGAAGCAGACGACCGTCATCTCCCAACTGTGTCGCAATATCAGCCTCGCAAGCCTTCACTGCAGCGTTATTCATAACCGCAGCCTTGTCTGTAACGCGAACATTCTTCAAAAGCTGTGGGTACTTCTTCATGCCACTGGCCAGATCCGAAAGGCTCATCTTCTCTTCCATGATAACTTCCATCATCATAATGGCTGTCAAAATACCATCACCGGTGGTTGCATGACGGGAGAAAATAATATGACCGGATTGCTCACCACCAATCACATATCCATTCTTCACCATATCTTCATTGACGTACTTGTCACCAACCGTGGTAACATCGTACTCCATACCGGCCTTATCACAAGCCTTAAAAAAGCCCAGGTTACTCATAACGGTAGCAACTACATGATTGCCATCCAGGCGACCGTGCTTTTTCAGATATTTACCGCAAATATAGATGATGTAATCACCATCGATAATCTCACCGTTGTTGTCGACTGCGATACAGCGATCCGCATCTCCATCGAATGCAAAACCGGCATCCAGTTCCTTCTCTTTTACCAGTTTCTGTAAGTTCTCAATATGGGTAGAACCACAGTCCTTGTTGATATTCAAGCCGTTCGGCTCAGTAGCAACGGCGTAGGTCTTCGCACCAAGTGCATCGAATACACTCTTGGCAATGTTAAAAGAACTACCGTTGGAGCAATCCAAACCAATGCGCTTACCGCTGTAAGAACGGGTTGCAAGAGAAATCAAATATCCAATATAGCGATTGCGGCCGATGGCATAATCGGTTGCAATTCCAACATCCTCACCGGTAGCAAAAGGAAGTTCCTCGATTTCACCGTCAATATAACGCTCAATCTCCTCCTCAACAGAGGCAGCCATCTTATGACCGTTGCCGTCCATAATCTTAATACCGTTGTCATAGTATGGATTGTGGCTGGCAGAAACCATAACACCACAATCGAAATCTTCGGTACGAACCACATACGCCACACTTGGAGTTGTGGTGACATGCAACAGATAAGCATTGGCACCGGAAGCAATGATGCCGGCAACCAAAGAATACTCAAACATATAACTGCTGCGACGGGTGTCCTTACCGATGACAATACGTCCCTTATGATTCTGGTTGTAGTACCATCCAAGGTATCTACCGATTTTATATGCATGATCTGCTGTTAATACGCGACCGGCTTCCCCACGGAAACCGTCGGTTCCAAAATACTTCATATGGAAATCCTCCTCATTTATCTCATAACCATAGTATTTTACCATATCCGAAGGTAAAAACAATAAAACACTTATTGGATTTCAAGTTCCACCGGGCAATGGTCACTGCCTAGGATATCCGTATGAATCTTCGCATCCACCAGGCGATCCTTCAAACGCTCAGATGTAATGAAGTAATCGATTCTCCATCCGGCATTCTTGGCACGGGCCTGGAAACGATAGGACCACCAGGAGTAGATATCCGTCTGATCCGGATAGAAATAACGGAAGGAGTCAATAAAACCACTGTTTAGAATGGTAGTCATCTTCGCACGCTCCTCATCCGTAAAGCCGGCATTGTGGTGATTGGTCTTCGGATTCTTCAAATCAATTTCCTCATGGGCAACATTCAAGTCGCCACAGAAAATCACCGGCTTCTTCTCGTCTAATCGCTTCACATAAGCCAGAAAATCATCCTCCCAAACCTGACGATACTCCAAGCGCTCCAACTGTTGCTTGGAATTCGGGGTGTAGCAGGTGATAAAGTAAAAATCCGCAAACTCCAGCGTAATCACACGACCCTCATGGTCATGCTCCTCGATACCAAGACCGTAGGCCACAGACATCGGCTCCTGCTTGGTAAAAATTGCGGTGCCTGAATAGCCCTTCTTCTCAGCATAATTCCAGTACTGATGGTAACCCGGAAGATCCAAATCAATCTGCCCTTCCTGTAACTTGGTCTCCTGCAGACAGAAAATGTCCGCATCTATCTCATGAAAAAAGTCCATGAAGCCCTTCTGTACGCAAGCTCTTAAACCGTTCACATTCCAAGAAATAAATTTCATAGTATAGTCTCCAATCATCAAATTCAAGGCCACTGTATTAGCCCCTCTCTTGTAATTGTATCTGCAAAACCATGTGTGTCAAGGGCTAGCCAAGTTGGTGCTATCGCACCCTTGACGCACATGGTTGTTGCAGCATGTTTATTAACAGAGGGGCTAATGAATTTGTCTCCGGCTTGCGCTTCGCAGGTCAAGGATTTTTTAGTGTCCGCTACGCTGAGACCGAGAGTGAGAACGATCCCGCGGAAAATCCTGTTGTGCAAACGGCGCGACAGAAAATAAAAAAGCCCTGTGAAGCACAAGCCTCACAGGGACATATTCACAAAAGTTACTCCGGCTTCTTTGCAGCAGCTGCAGCAGCGGCTTCCGCCTTCTGCTTCTTGGCAATTTCAACCAGTTCCTGCTTCAAATCATAACACTTGTCTTTCAGGTTGGCCGGTGTATTGGAAGACGTCAAAAGAGATGCAACCAACTTGGAAGATGTGCTGTAGTCCTTGAAGTAGAGGGCCATATTAGCAAGCATGTAATCCAAGGTATTCTGGCCAAGGCCGTAGAACGGAGGCGTTTCCGTACTGCTCACCTTCAAAAAACCATCATAGGCCTGACGATAGAAACTCTCCATCTCAGCCTTGTACGCATTGCGCTTCTCCAAATCATCCTTGTTGAAGTCTGTAGTGGTGGCAATCTGCTCACGACGAAGCCAAGCAATCTTCAAGCAGATGTAAGCCTTCTCAGAAAGCTTCGCACGTTTTGCCATAGCAGAAACCAGCGCAAGCTTCAGACGATCAACAGCCTGGTCGTAAGTGTACGTCTCTCTGGCAGCTAAATCTTCGCCGGAAGGCTTGAAGTTCTTGCAAACGCCCTCTCTCACCCACTTTAACTGGGAAGGAGCAAGGGACTCAAAGGACTTGGTCATCGCAGCATAACCGCAATACGGGCAAGCGTAGACATCGTACTTCACCACATCCACACCCTGGAAACGCGGACGCAAATCCTTGTCCGGCTCCATACGCTTTGCCTTGCTGCCTTTAATTACCAAAGCAGGGAACTTCTTGTCGCAGACCGCGCATTTTACTTCTTTTTTGAGGAGAAAATCCTTCTCCTCGGTCGGAAGAATCGGGCCGGCCTTCTTGGTCGGAGCCGCTTTCTTCTTCGCATTCTGATCCTCGGTAATATCAATATCACCCAAGGAAAAGCCAAATTTTTCTAATCCGGATAATAAACCCATGTATTCCTCTTTCTAATTCTGCGTAGGTAACTTAAATGAACTCTTCAGGGAGACGATACGGTTGAATACCGGCGCACCCGCCTTGGAATCCTTGTAGTCTACGGTGTAGAATCCGTTACGAACGAACTGGAAGCTTTCATATGCATTGGCCTCTTTTAAGGATGGCTCTACATAAGCTTCGGTGACAACCAATGAATTCGGATTCACGTTGACACTTCCATCTTCATTATATACCCCGGCTTCCTCATCCACAATGTTTTCATAGAGACGCACTTCTGCCTTCAACGCCGTATCTGCGCATACCCAATGGATGGTGCCCTTGACCTTACGTCCGTCCGGGCTGTTGCCGCCACGGGACTTAGGGTCATAGGTACAATGAATTTCGGTAATCTTGCCATCTGCATCCTTTTCAAAAGAAGTACAGGTTACAAAATAAGCGTTCATCAAACGAACTTCATTGCCTGGGAACAAACGGAAATACTTCTTCGGAGGCTCCTCCATGAAATCTTCACGTTCAATGTATAACTCCTTGGAAAAAGGAACCTTGCGGTTACCCAAAGACTCATTCTCCAAATTGTTTGGAACTTCCAATTCCTCAACCTGTCCTTCCGGATAGTTGTCGATGATTAATTTCACCGGATCTAACACTGCCATCACTCGCGGACGCTTTACCTTCAAATCTTCACGAATGCAATACTCCAGCATCGCCATATCGGAAGAAGAATTTGCCTTCGATACACCGGAGAGTTCGATGAACTTCTGGATGGATTCCGGGGTGTATCCACGACGACGCAAACCGGAGATGGATACCAGACGTGGATCATCCCATCCGTCAACAATGCCATCTTCTACCAGTTTCTTGATGTAACGCTTACCGGTGATGACGTTGGTCAAATACATCTTGGCGAACTCAATCTGGCGAGGTGGGCGTGGATACTCAAGTTCTGTTACCACCCAATCGTAGAGAGGTCTATGATCCTCAAACTCCAGGGTACAGATGGAATGGGTAATGCCTTCAATTGCATCCTCAATCGGATGTGCAAAATCGTACATCGGATAAATGCACCACTTGTCGCCGGTGTTATGATGGGTCATCCTCGCAACGCGGTAAATGACAGGATCTCTCATATTAATATTAGGAGACGCCATATCGATCTTGGCACGCAGTGTGCGCGCACCATCAGCAACCTTGCCATCCTTCATCTCCTCGAAGAGACGGAGGTTCTCCTCCACGCTCCTGTCACGCCAGGGGCTGTTCTTGCCGGGCTCAGTGAGCGTACCGCGATACTCACGGATCTGATCAGCTGTCAGGTCGCAGACAAAAGCCTTGCCTTTTTTAATCAGCTTGACAGCAGCCTCATACATCTCCTCAAAATAATTTGATGCAAAACGGACATCTCCTTCGTAAGCAGCGCCAAGCCACTCGACATCCTTCAC
>JAILOI010000073.1 GCA_024690885.1 Lachnospiraceae bacterium | reverse complement strand
TGTTCCAAACCATCGTGACAGAGCTTATTCAGGTAGGTCCAGGAATCGAATCCCTCCGGCACCTCGAAATGCGGCAACTTGGTGTTGCCAAACTCGATGGTGACATGACAGCGATCCGCAATCTTCTGGGTATTTTCCAGTGCCTGTGGGGCATACGAGAAGATACTGCGCATCTCCTCTTCGCTTTTCACATAGTACTGACCGCCCTCGTAACGCATGCGGTCCTCGTCCTGTACCTTCTTGCCGGTTTGGATGCACAACAACAAATCATGGGCATCCGCATCCTCCGCGTTGGTATAGTGACAGTCGTTGGTACATACCAACGGAATTCCGGTCTCCTCGCTCATGCGAAGAAGGCCCTGGTTTACCGTACGCTGTGCCGGGATTCCATGATCCTGCATCTCCAGAAAGTAATTGTCCTTGCCGAATGTCGCCTGATACTTCAGTGCCACCTCCTTGGCCTGGTCATATAACCCACGCTCCAATAAGCGGGGCACCTCGCCTGCCAAACAAGCGCTCAAACAGATGATGCCCTCGTGGTATTTCTCTAAGGTTTCAAAATCCACCCGGGGCTTATAGTAATATCCATCCACAAATCCGATGGATACGATTTTCATCAAATTGGCGTAGCCCAAATCATTCTCTGCCAACAGCACCAGATGATAATAGCGGTCCTCGCCGTGGGATAATTCCCGTTCAAAACGAGAGCCCGGAGCCACGTATACTTCACATCCCAACACCGGATTGATGCCGGCTTTCTGACACTCCTTATAAAAATCAATCACACCATACATGACGCCATGGTCCGTAATGGCAGCAGCCGTCATGCCCATAGCTTTCACCTTGGCCACGTACTCCACGATTTTGTTGGAGCCATCCAGTAGGGAATATTCCGTATGTGTATGTAGATGAACGAAAGACATAATAACTCCTATCTATCCTTAGAATCCTTCCGATTCTCCACCAAATGCGGGATGGATTCTGCCACCAGACGCACGCCGATATAGCAAGCCACCATCGTAGTAAGAAGAATACAGAAAAAACTAATCGCATGATTTCCCAGATAAATATACTGGGCGCCAAACATAGCAATGAAATTATAGCCCATATGCAGGCCGATGGTCAGAAGGATATTCTCGCTCTTGGCATAGATATATCCGACGAACAGACCAAATACCAGCGTATAAGACGCCTGGAAAAAGTTCCCGTGGAAGCCGGCAAATAAAATAGCCTGAATGATAATTGCTGACCACATGGATACCCCGCGACGCAGATACGTATAGGTGACCCCGCGGAAGCACAACTCTTCAGCAATGGGTGCAAGCACCACGGTGTAGATTATCATTCCAATGGACACGGACGCATCCGATATTCCCATCTCCTCCAACAACACCTCATACTCTGCCGCCCAACTTGGGAATGCAATGGCGCATACCTCGGTAATATAGCCGGTGAGGAACTGAAGTGCCACGGCCAGAAGGAGCAGTCCCGGGAACATCCCCTTGCCATATCCGGATAAGCTTTCATGCCACATCCCTTTACGAATCTGGCGATACCACAAGGTAAAAATCACACAACATACCACGCCGTAGAGCACCGAGAGAATCACATTGGCATCTGTCGAATACATCCGGTCGATAAGGCTCTGGTATACCTCATCCGTCAATTGATTGGTGGATGTAATGTTGTGCTTGAGCATATAATCCGTTGCAATGCCCACCATCACAACAAATCCTAAGATGGTCTGAATCAGAACCATCGCTACCGTTGGGAAAAACCCACGGATTACCTGTCGAAATTTCTTTTCCATATCAAATCCTAACGAAACATAAATTAGGCGATTCCCGCGCCCTCGGACTCCCCGGTCCCCATAAATGCACGTAGTTCTGCTTCCCGCGCAATGGCATCCGCCACACCTGCATCATATAACTGCTGCATCAGCTCCGGATCCACCGTCGTGGTGCGAATCTGAAAGTGGCTTGGCACATAGAAAATCATTGCCTTGCCTTCCCGCTCCAGACGCAGCACCTGCTCCATCTGACGGTTGTAACGTTCATGCCGATGATTAATATTATACACGGTCAACGGATACTTGCCCACTAAACTTGCCGTATACAATCCGCGCATGGACTGCGGCTCCATCCGGTACCCCTTGGGCTTGGACATCAGATACACCAACTTGGTGCAGCCGTCCTCCAGGGCCTTCTCCACACAGAGAGAGTCCCGCACGCCGCCGTCGAAATACATCTTGCCGTGAATTTCAATGGGCTTACACATCACCGGAAGGGCAGAGCTTGCCATAATCGGTTCAAAATGATTCCGCTCCAAGTCCTCCTTGGAAAAATATTTGGGGCGACCGGTGCGCGCATTGGTTGCTACGATGCAAAACTCTGCGGGATTTGCCATCAAGGCATCATAGTCCACCGGGTCTAACCCATCTTCATTGGATAACTCTCCATAAATATAATGAAGACCAAAGTACTCTCCGGTCTTCATCATGTTACTGACGCTTGCATAACGAGGATCCGCGCTATATTCCACATAGAATCGACGATTTCGATCTCGCTGTCCTGCCAAAAAAGAAACCGCATTGGCACTTCCTGCAGATACTCCTGCAACATACGGGAAGGAAATTCCCGCATCTAAGAAGTGGTCCAAAATGCCTGCCGAATACGCGCACTTCATACCGCCGCCTTCAATCACCAGTCCAATTTTCTCTTGTTCCATATCGTAACACTTTCTAACACTGCTTCAGCGTCGTAAGTTTATTTGAGAAGAACACCAAAATGTCCTGGGCCGTGTAATCCTCATAATTGCTCAGCCACCACTGACAAACTGCAATCACACTTGCTGCAATTATCTTCGCATCCAACTCCTGTGGAATGGGTGCCGGCGGAATACTGCCTTCGTTGTATAAATTCAGTACTTCCTGTTCCATTGCTTCCTTCATCTGCTGAAACACTACGCCATGCTCATTCAACTGAGCAATCCGCTGTAAGAATTCGTGTTCCTCATCCACAACCATAAGAATTTTCTGTAGAGAACGGCAGGAAAAATCCGACGGTTCCTCCGCCAACACCACGCGGGACGGACGCTTTACGAATTCCTCGCAATAGGTGTTCAATAAATCGTACTTATCTTCAAAATAATTATAGAAGGTTGCTCGCGGAATCATGCTTGTTTCGCAAATGTCGCTGACGGTCACCTTGTCAAAAGGTTTCTCCATCATCAATCCACACAGGCTCTCCATAAAAATTTTGATGGTACGTTTTGCTGTTAAGCTCTTCTTTCTTTTCTCCGTAAGTTTCATATCTCTTTTGCTTCTCCTTTGGTGTATTTCTGTATTTAAGATTTAAATAATGTGTTCAAAATACCGCGACCGAGAGATGCACCGATGTTGCCTCCCAGGGTCTTACCAAATTTTCCTCCCACGGCGCTTCCGATGGTGTTACCCACCGTACGTCCAATGGTTCCCGCTGCAGAGGAAGCCACCTTCTTGGTTTCCCGCTTCACGGTTTTCTGATGTTTCTCCTTTTCCTTGGCCTCTGCTTCTGCCTTCTCGGCTGCAGCCTTGGCCTCACCCTCTTCGATTCCCATACGCTGGAAGAATTCATACGCGGAATCCCGATCCTGCATATTGGCATACTTGGAGGACAACAAGCAATTGTTGATCTGCGCGCTTCGTGTGCCCTCGTCGATGGCACCCATCTGCGACTGTGGTGGCAAAATTGTGGTCCGCTTCACGATGGTTGGGACGCCATCCTCATCCAATACGGATACCAATGCTTCACCTACCCCCAGCACCTCTAGGGTCTCTGTGGTGTCAAATTCCGGATTCTCACGGAAGGCATCGGCTGCCGCCTTCAAGTTCTTCCGATCTGCCGGTGTATATGCATGCAGTGCGTGCTGCACCTTGTTTCCCAACTGTCCCAACACGCCGTCCGGAATATCCTTCGGCGTCTGGGTAATAAAGTAAATACCCACACCCTTGGAGCGAATCAGCTTCACCACCTGCTCCACTTTGTCCAACAGCTCCTTGGACGCATGGTCAAAAAGCATATGGGCCTCATCAAAGAAGAAGACCATCCGCGGTTTCTCCAAATCTCCGGCTTCCGGCAAACTCTCAAACAGTTCTGCCATCATCCACAGCAAAAAGGTGGCATACATGGTCGGATTCAAAATCAACTGTTGGCAATCCAACACGTGGATTTTGCCCTTGCCGTTCTCATCCGTGGCCAACCAGTCGTGGATATCCAGCGCCGGTTCTGCAAAAAACAGATCACCGCCCTCGGCCTCCAGTGCAACGATAGCACGCACAATGGCAGACAAACTCTGTTTCGCAATATTGCCATAGGTCAGAGAATATTCCTTGGCCTTATCGCCCACATATCCAATCATGGACTTTAAGTCCTTGGTATCAATCAACAGCAGATTCTCATCATCTGCGATTTTGAAAATCACCGTCAATATATCAGTTTGGGTGTCATTGAGTCCTAAGATTCTCGCCAACAACAGCGGTCCCATCTCAGAAATGGTGGTTCGCAGCGGAATGCCCTGCTTCTGGTACACATCCCAATATACCGTCGGATATTTGCTAAAGGCAAACTCGCCCAATCCCAATCCATCGATTCGTTTCTGCAAGGACTCACTCATACTTCCGGCATTACACATACCGGCCAGGTCGCCCTTCACATCTGCCAAAAACACCGGCACACCACAATCACTGAAGGATTCTGCCATCACCTTCAAGGTAACGGTCTTACCGGTTCCGGTTGCTCCCGCAATCATTCCATGTCGATTCGCCATCGACGGACGAATCCATACCTCTTCTTCCCCTGACTTTCCAATCAGGATTTTCCCATTCTGATACATGGTTTCCCCCTCTTCTTAAAGGTAAACTTTTACACGTGTCTATTATAATACACTTTAAAAAAACTGTATAGATGTCACACACTTCATTTAATAATGTATTAATTGCCTATACTATTTGCTCATATCTCTGGACTTCGCCGTACTGGTGCGCACGCCCTGGATAATATCGTTCCGGAATCCATTGGCCTCTAATGCTGCCACGCCTGCAATGGTGGTTCCGCCCGGGGAACATACCGCATCCTTCAATGCTCCCGGATGTGTTCCGGTCTCCAACACCATCTTAGCCGATCCCAGCACACTCTGTGCTGCAAACTTATAAGCCTGTGCCCGTGGCATTCCATCTGCCACTGCCGCATCTGCCATACCCTCAATCAGCATATAGATGAAGGCCGGTGATGATCCGCTCACGCCGGTCACCACATCCATCATACTCTCCGGTACCACTTCCACCTGGCCAAAGCTCTCAAACAATGCCTTCACCAGTTCCAAATCTGCTTCCTCCAGGTTCGCATTCGGTGTAATTGCGGTCATCGCCTCGCCCACCAATGCCGGTGTATTCGGCATAGCACGTACCACCTTCAATTTTCCTGCCACCTGAATGGACATCAGCGCAGTCTCTATCACAGACACAGACTTACCTGCTGCCACAGATATCACAATCTGGTCTTCATCCAACATCCCATTGATCTCCGGCAACACATCGTCAAACTGGTACGGCTTGATTGCCAAAAATACCACATCTGCCTTGGCAGCCACTTCCTTGCTATCCAAGGTCACCGTAATTCCCAATTCCTTGGACACCCGCTCCTTGGTTGCCTCACTCTTACAAGAAGCAATCATCTCATGCTTGTCAGCCAAACCATTCTTCAAAATACCGCCAATCATGGCACTGCCCATATTGCCGCATCCAATAAAACCTACTTTGTAATCTCTCTTCATCTTTGTCTCCTTTTGGTCCAAAAACCTTATCCGCTTCATTATACCACACCCCGTTTTTGCTGCGAAGAATCAATCGCGGCCCACCCGTCCCACTTCGGTCGGCCCCGCCGCCCTTCTCTTGGTCATTGTCCCGGGCTGCCGACCATGTGGGCGCACCATAGATTTTCTTTGTGCCCCATATGCCACTGCAGGCAGGTGTCTTTTTACGGATTTTACACTGCGACTCGGAATGCTGTGCCTTACGCGGACGATGTTGCAATTTCTAAGTCCCGCCACCGTTTCACGTCCCTACTTTTTTTCACGTGTCGCTTCGCGAAGTGCAGCCACGAAACTTCTTTTGTCGGATTGGCACCACATAAGAACCGCATCCATGCTTAGGGCTTATGTTCGCCACGCCGTCCATGGCGTGGCGTGCCAATCCGCTTACAAAAGAATGTTTCTGCTGCACAAACGCTTGCTTAAGGTTCAAAAAAGTAGGGCGTAAAAGATGGCGGGACAATGAAACAAAAGGGGCGTCCGCGAAGAAGGCACACATTCCAGGGAGCAGTGTAAAGACTTAAAAAGACACCTGCTCATCACAAAGTGGCATGGGGCACATTAGAAAATCATGGTGTAAGCACCGGTCGGCAGGCCCGGGACAATGACCAAGAGAAGGGCGGCGGGGCCAACACAAATAAAAACGGGTGGGCCGCAATAAAAAAAGCCCCGCAAAAAACGGGGCTTTGGATAATTAAGCGGATAAGAGTTTTTCGACCGTTGCAAGGCGGACACATACGGTGAAGATGTCGGCTGCTAAGGTGATTTCCTCCAGGTTCGGGAAGGATGGTGCAATACGGATGCAGGAGTCCTTCGGGTCCTTGTGGTAAGGGAATGGAGCACCGGCACCGGTCATAACAACACCGGCATCCTTGGCTAACTGGATGGTGCGGGCTGCACAACCTTCTAAGGTTTCGAAGGTGATGAAGTAGCCGCCCAGAGGTTTTACCCAGGAACCGGCTCCGGTAGGAGCGATGTCGCGGTCTAAGGCGTTTAAGACAGCTTCAAACTTCGGACGAAGGATAGCCGCATGCTTTTTCATGTGCTCCGGAATGCGCTTGCCGTTCTCGAAGAACATGCAGTGACGAAGCTGGTTGATCTTGTCGTGACTGATGGTCTGGATGGACATGGAAACCAACGCGTCGTCGATGTTCTTGCGGGAAGAAACCATACCGGCGATACCGCCACCGGCGAAGCTAACCTTGGAGGTGGAAGCAAACTCGAAGACGATGTCCGGGTTGCCGGCCTTCTCAGCAAGTTCCATAATGTTCGGGATGGTAACTTCCTCGTCGTAGAGGTAGTGCACGCAGTAAGCGTTGTCCCAGAAGATACGGAAGTCGTCCGCAGCCGGATGCAGGTTTGCAAAACGCTCTACCGTCTTAGCAGAGTAAACATAACCCTGAGGGTTGGAGAACTTCGGAACACACCAGATACCCTTGACGGTCGGGTCGTTGTTCACGTACTGCTCCACCATATCCATATCCGGGCCGTCCTCAGACATTGGGATGGTAATCATCTCAATACCGAAGTGCTCGGTGATGGCGAAGTGACGATCGTAACCCGGAGCAGGACATAAGAACTTGATGTTCTCCTGCTTCATCCAAGGGGTGTTGCCGCAGATACCGTGGGTCATAGCGCGAGCCACCGTGTCGTACATCATATTCAAACTGGAGTTGCCGTATAAGATGACCTGCTCCGGTTTCGCATCAACCATAGAAGCGATTAATGTCTTTGCTTCCGGGATACCCTCTAAACCACCGTAGTTACGAGCATCGAGACCGTTGGACATAATGATGATGTCCCGCTCGTCCAAAACGTTGTTGAGTAGGTCCATCGCTAAGTCTAACTGCTCGGTGGAAGGCTTACCGCGGGCCATATTCAGACGTAAATCACGCTTCTGATAAGCCTTGTAAGCAGCCTCCAGGCTTTCCTTCTCCTGAAGTAACTCTTCCTTTGTCATCTCCTGATACTGTTTCATGTGTTCCTCCTTGTAATCCTTTCTTTTCCTTTTCCAAAATTAACTCTGTTTATGTAGAAAATCCATGTGATCACGGATTGTCTTCTCATAACCGATATCCGTCGGCTCGTAAAACGTGGTGCCAACCAGGGAGTCCGGAAGGTACTGCTGCTTCACGTAGTGATTCGGGAAGTCGTGGGCGTACTTGTAACCGACGCCGTGGCCAAGCTTGGCAGAGCCGCCGTAGTGTGCATCCTGCAGGTGCACCGGAATGGCATCCGTAACGGTGTTGCGAACTGCTTCGTTGGCAGCAAAAATCGCATTGCAGGCAGCGTTGGACTTGGGGGCACAGGCCACATAAGTAACCGCCTGAGATAGAATAATCTGGCTCTCCGGCATCCCCACACGCTCCACTTCCGTCGCAGCAGAAGCTGCAATCACCATGGCCATGGGGTCTGCGTTGCCCACATCCTCAGAGGCGCAAATCATAATCCGTCGTGCGATAAACTTCACATCTTCCCCGGCATTTAACATCCGGGCGAGATAGTAAACCGCAGCGTCCGGATCACTGCCACGCATACTTTTAATAAAAGCGGAGATAGTATCGTAATGATTATCTCCGGATTTGTCATACTTTAAAACCCGCTTCTGAATGCACTCGCTGGCCACATCCAAGGTGATATGAATCACGCCGTCCTCGGAAGGCTCGGTGGTCAGTACCGCAAGTTCGATGGCGTTTAGTGCACTTCTGGCATCGCCGTTGGACATATCACTTAAGAAGTCCAATGCTTCCTCAGAAAGCTGTGCATGATAGACACCCATGCCCTTCTCCACATCGGTTACGGCCCGCTGTAAGAGAGTTTTGATGTTGTCCACCGAAAGGGGTTTTAACTCAAATACGATGGAACGGGAAATCAAAGCGCCGTTCACCTCGAAATAAGGATTCTCCGTGGTGGCACCGATTAAGATAATGGTGCCGTCCTCAACGAATGGTAACAGGTAATCCTGCTGCCCCTTGTTGAAGCGATGAATCTCATCGATGAATAGAATGGTCCGCTTGCCGTACATCGCCATGGTGGTCTTGGCTTGTTCCACCACTTCCTCCATGTCCTTCTTGCCGGCGACGGTGGCGTTGATCTGCTTAAACTCGCTCTTTGTCGAGTTGGCGATGACCTTGGCCATAGTGGTCTTGCCGGTACCCGGCGGTCCATAAAAGATAACGGAACCCAGTTTATCTGCCTTGATGGCACGATACAGCATCTTGTCCTTGGCGATGATATGCTCCTGGCCCACCACCTCTTCGAGGGTCGTCGGACGCATCCGAGACGCCAGCGGGGACTCCTTCTTGCTGTTTTTCTCTCTCATATAATCAAATAAATCCATGTAACTTCCTCGTTTTGACTCGAAAATGAATTTTAAAGACACGAATCTTGCATTTTAAGTCGTAAAAAGTGATGGAATACCGTCAAATATGAATTTCTTCAGTCACTTTTATTCATTTCATCCGTTCTACTATATAGAAAAGATGCCTTTTTTGCAAGTATTCTACCCCAATTATTGGTTTTTCCATTCAAAATGCTGATAGTCTAGGGGATTGTCCCAATTGCCACCCCAATCAAAGCCGGCCTTGGTAAACAACTGATACGCCAAATCTGCTTCTGTAATGGCGTGTGCCTTGTGCTCCCGATCCTCCAGCATCTGCTGCTCATACGCATCCAGCATTTCTAACTTCAGGCTGCCGTCCTTGTTCTTCCATACATAAGGGTTATCATGGGGATTGATGTCGATGGCCAATCCCAGGGCATGGGCGGATTGCTCCGATGTTCCCGCAATGGTACGGTAACAGAAGGAAGATGCATTGTTGGCATGCATCGATGCCTGGTCCGTGGTGTTGCCATCCGTATCCCAGAAATTATCAATCAGCTCCATCCGGGCAATGGGATACTTCGCCTCAAACAACTGACGGAAGATATCCAGCGTCACGCCTGCAATCTTGGCATTCACAATCATCTCCCCGCAACGTGTTGCCCCGTCATAGTCCACATACAACATCTTCAGATATCTTAAATTGTTGATGTCCACTGCCTTGTTGGTGGGATAAGACTTCCCATAAATGCGTTTATAGATGGCGTCCCCTTCTACAATGGAGGCACCGGTAAAATATGTGTCCAACTGTTGGAAATCCAACATCTCTTCGTCAATTGTATCGCCCACGTTATACCATCCGTTTCCTAAATATTTGATTTGTACCTTCCGGGCATCATGCACCACCACCGCCTGTTGAAAGGGAGGCCTGGGAATTACCAACTCCTTGTGCGAGAGTTGATACCCTGCAATTCCTACAATACTAAGTACGGTTGCAACCCCAAGTGTGATGGCCTGGCCCACATTCTTCGGTACCTGTTTCATAGAAACTCAACCTGTAGGGATGGATTCTCTTCCATGGCCGCCTTGCACATGCGGCGCAAGGATGCCATATATTTACCCATGGTCACTTCTGCTTCCGTGGTAGAGGAAAAGGTTAATTTCCAATCCTTGGATTCCGTCAACACATCATGCAAGGCATCTAAATTCTTGCCGTAGTGGCTGGGCAATGGAATCACCTCGCCAAGTCTTGCATGAAATTCATCTGCACTGAATACACTGGTCAAATCCACCTGATATTCCTTC
This sequence comes from Lachnospiraceae bacterium, assembly GCA_024690885.1. Taxonomy (GTDB): domain Bacteria; phylum Bacillota; class Clostridia; order Lachnospirales; family Lachnospiraceae; genus XBD2001. The sequence goes on along the minus strand of JAILOI010000073.1, from coordinate 5,152 downwards.
ATTATTGATCCTCCTGTGCACTGTATAACTGTTCAAAGGTATTGTAATGATCGCCGGTATAGTAAATATTTCCGCTGTCCGAATATACCAGACGCTCGGCCCCGCGGCCGTCTGCACCGGCGGTATTGACATCGCATTCATGATAACTTTCCTGTACCGGCAGCTTGCCTTCGTAATTGCCAAACTTATCACCGCCGATACACATGCCCGGCGCGTACGCTTCCAGGGAGCCGCCCTCCCAACCAAGTTGTGCAGCCTCCTGCTTGGTCATATAGTTCACCGGTAACTCTCCATAGAGATGCAGGTACAGCGCCACATCCTCCTTGGAACTATACATGCCGTCATAGGGCAGTTCTCCATAACCGTCGTCTTCACTACCTTCCGGCTCTTCTGCTTCTGTTTCTGCCTTTGGCTCTTCCGGTGTTTCTTCCACCACCTCTTCTGCTGCCGGCTGTTCGATGACTTCTTCTGTCACCGGTGCTGTCATTTCTTCCGGCTGTTTCTGGCCGCAGCCAACCAGGCCAAACAGTACCATTGCAAGAACGAGGAACATCCACCGTAAGTGTCGCTTTAATTTCATATCAAAATCTCCCTTTTCCCCTTGGGTTATTGTCTCTTCTTTCCATAATAAAGGTATTTGGGTCTTTTTTCCACTTCCATTTCTTGTCTTTTATAGGAAAAAGGTCTATATTAAGGGCATATTTGCGATGTTTATATGAGGAGATCATAGAATGAATATTATAGTTTTGTGTGGTGGTTTAAGCACCGAACGTAACGTATCTTTTGTTTCCGGAAGCAACGTAGCAAAGGCGCTTCGCGAGAACGGACACAAGGTCATCCTGTTAGATGTATTTATGGGATATGGGGATTGCGAGCAGACATTGGATGCTTCCATCTTCACTCATACCGAGGATTTTGATATTGAAATCCCGGAACTAACCGGCATTGCACCGGATTTGGAGGCCATCCGCGCTTCCAGAGCGGACCAGTCCAAGTGTTTCTTCGGTCCTAACGTCATCCAGATGTGCCGCTTAGCCGATGTGGTATTTATGGCACTTCATGGTTCCAACGGCGAGGACGGCCGCATCCAGGCCACCTTCGATCTCTTCGGTATTCCATATACCGGTAGCGACTACCTAAGCAGTGCCATCTCCATGAACAAGGACACTACCAAGATTTATCTTGCTTCTGCCGGCGTTCCGGTTCCCGGCGGTATTCACGTCAGCCGCGACCAGGAAGATTTGCAGGCACAGCTTGCTACCATCCACTATCCATGTGTGGTAAAGCCGGCTTGCGGCGGATCTAGTATCGGTGTTTCCATCGTTGAGAAAGAAGCCGATTTAGCGGCTGCTTTGGAGGAAGCCTTCTCCTGGGAAGACACCATCGTCATCGAAGACTATGTGGGTGGACGTGAGTTCTCCGTGGGTGTAATTGAGGGCCGTGCCCTTCCAATCATCGAGATTGCACCGGTCAAGGGCTTCTATGATTATAAGAACAAGTATGCTGCCGGTTCTGCAGTGGAGACCTGTCCGGCAGAATTATCTGCGGACAAGACCAAGGAGATGCAGCATTATGCAGAGCTTGCAGCCGCTGCCATCGGTTTGGATACCTATGCACGTATTGATTTTCTGATGAATCCGGCCGGTGAGATTCACTGTCTCGAGGTCAACACCCTCCCGGGTATGACTGCCACCAGCTTACTTCCACAGGAAGCAGCAGTAGAAGGTGTGAATTACAACGAATTATGCGATAAACTGATTCAGATTTCCTTGGAGAAGCGCGGATGTTAAAAAATATGAACCTAACCAACGTGGCAGCCGCTTGCCACGGTCAATTACAAAACTGCGATGCACCGGATACCACCTACATCGAAGGCGCTGTAACCGACAGTCGTCAGGTACAGCCGGGTTATCTCTTCGTCGCAGTGAAGGGCGAGCGTGTGGACGGACATTCCTTCGTTCCGGATTTATTGAAGCAGGGCGCTTTTGCCTTGGTAGAGGATGCACCGACGGAAGCAGCAGGTCCATACATTGTGGTTCCTTCTACCCTCATTGCACTAAAAGAAATTGCTGCCTTCTATCGTCAGCAATTGGATATCAAGGTGGTCGGTATTACCGGAAGTGTCGGTAAGACCAGCACCAAGGAGATGATTGCTTCCGTTCTTGCACAGAAGTATAACGTCTTAAAGACCGAAGGAAACTTCAATAACGAAATCGGTCTTCCACTGACCATTATGCGTATTCGCGATGAACATGAAGTTGCTGTTTTGGAGATGGGCATCTCCGATTTTGATGAGATGCATCGCTTAGCCACCATCGGCAATCCGGATATCTCTGTGATTACCAATATCGGCACCTGCCACTTAGAGAACTTAGGAGATCGGGACGGCGTGTTGCGTGCCAAGACCGAGATGTTCGATCATCTGACCAGCCGCGGACTTGCCATTCTAAACGGTGAGGACGATAAGCTTGCCACCGTATCCCAAGTCAATGGCAAGACGCCGGTCTTCTTCGGAATTGATAAGGATGCCGCTTCTGTTCCGCTTCGCGGCTATGCTACCGACGTTGCCAACTTGGGCTTGGACGGCATGCAGGCCACCATCCATTACGAAGATTCCGCATTCCCGGTTCACATTCATGTACCGGGCATTCATAATGTTGCCAACGCCGTTGCCGCTACCTGTGTTGCGAAAGAGTGGGGTCTTTCCGATGCACAGATTCAATCCGGCGTCAATGCAGCCGGCACCATTACCGGACGTAGCAACTTAATCCATGCCGACAACGGTCTTACCATCATCGACGATTGTTACAACGCCAACCCAATGTCTATGAAGGAAGCACTGAATATCTTGGATACCGCACAGGGGCGCAAGATTGCAGTTCTTGGAGACATGGGTGAATTGGGCGTGAATGAACGTGCATTACACCGTGAAGTTGGGGAGCACATGGCAGACCTTGCCATTGATGAGCTCTACACCGCCGGAGAATTATCCGAAGAGATTGTTGCCGGTGCAAGAGAGCGTGCACCACAGACAAGCATTCATGCTTTTGCAACCAGAGATGATTTATTGGATATGTTAAAGAAGGATGTGAAGCCGGGGGATACCGTATTGGTAAAGGCTTCCCACTTCATGAGTTTTACCAAAATCGTAAACGATTTAAAGTCACTGGAATTCTAAATCACATACTTAGGGGAGGTTTCTATGGGGGACAAAGAACGTTACAAGAAGAATCTACTCTTCTATCCACTGGGCACAGTGGGAAGAGATATGACATACTGTCTGGTTACCAGTTTTCTGCTGACCTACATTATGTTTACCCGAAGCCTGACGAAACCACAGTTGGCGGCCATCACCGGCATCATGGTTTTCGCCAGAGTCTTCGATGCATTGAATGACCCGATTATGGGCAACATCATCGAAAGCACCCGAACCAAGTGGGGCAAGTTCAAGCCTTGGTTGTTCTTGGGTGTCATCAGTACGTCTTTTGTGGTGTACTTCGCATTCTCCAGCAAACTGCAGGGATGGGAGTTCATCATATTCTTTGGCATCATCTACATTCTCTACAGCATTACCTATACCATGAGCGATATCTCTTACTGGGGTATGGTTCCGGCCTTGTCGTCGGATGCCGATGAGCGCAACACCATTACCGCTCGCGCCACCCTCTTCGCAGGTATCGGAAGCGTGTTGGCTTCGGTTTTGATTCCACTCTTAACCACCGGCAAGAATGCTTGGGGCGGAAGTGCCACCACCGGCTACAGCCGCATCGCCTTGGCCATCGGAATTCTCTCACCGATTTTCATCACCTTCACCTTGGCAGGAGTTCGTGAGAATCGTGCGGAGCAATCCACACCGCCAACCAAGGTCAGCATGAAAAAGATCATCTCCACCGTCACCGGCAATGATCAGCTACTGTGGATGTGCTTAATCTTCCTCTTCGAGGAAGTCTCCAACATGTTGATTCCGGGCGGTATGGGAGCTACCTACCTGTACTTCCAGTTCGGTTATGACGGCGGATTGTATTCCCTGTTTACCACGGTTGGTATGGCAGCTACGGCAATCCTGATGATTTTCTATCCGAACATCTCACGGAAGATTCATCGCAAACCGTTGATGGGTATCATGATGACCACTTCCGCCATCGGCTATGCATTGATGCTGCTGTCCGGGCTTGTCTTCCCGGCAAGCATCAAGTTCCCAGCCATCGTCATCGGCTACATGTGCGGTAACTTCGGTAACTACTGCTTCTACCTGATTATGATGATTTCCATTATGAATACGGTGGAGTACAACGAATACAAATACGGCACCCGGGATGAAGGAATCATTACCAGCCTGCGTCCATTCCTAACCAAGATGGCCTCTGCTCTAGTGGTCCTTATCACTGCATTGATATACATGCTTCTTGGTGTTACCACTTACACCAACCGGATCTCCGATTATGAGAACGCCGCTTCTGCCGGCACCATAGATGAAGCAAGTAAGCTCTCATCCATCAGTGAAGTCATTGCCGGAGTTACTTCTGCAGAGCGCATCGGACTACTCCTATGCATCTGCATCCTGCCATGTGTCTTGATGTTCATCTCCTATCGGTTGTATATCAAACATTATAAGTTGGACGAAGAAGAATACGATCGCATCGTAGAAGAGTTAAAAAAGAAAGCGTAACATAAAAAGGCCATGCAATAAATGCATGGCCTTCCACTTCTATCTACCCTTCTTATCTTTGATCAGGGGTTTGATTGCGCTATATACCTCACCGGCTTTCTTGGCATCCTTGAATTCCTTCATCAATGCGTTGTTCACACCGGACTTGGTCTTATAACGGTTGATACACTTTACAATAAACGGAACATCCGACTTATCCTCTAGCACCTTCTCTACCGCTAGGGTAAGTTCATCCTTCATCGCTTTCTTGACAGGCTTTGGTGCTTCTTTCTCGGTCAGTTCCTTTACTACTACGTCACTCTGAACGCCCAAGGTAATCTCAGATACAATATTCACCTCAATATTTCGCTTCTTCCAATAGGTCTGCAAACAAGCGAATCCCCGATCGTTGGTTACGACATAATAGGTGACATTCTCCATACCTGCTGCCAGATTCTGAGAAATGGCATATCCCAAATAAGAAGATAGTTGGAAATCCAACGC
>JAILOI010000006.1 GCA_024690885.1 Lachnospiraceae bacterium | reverse complement strand
ATGGTTAAGGAATTTAACGAGCGCAATAATAAATAGGGGGTAAGTCCATGGACTTTTTAGAGTATACGGGTAAGACCGTGGAAGATGCTTTAACTCAGGCATCTGTTCAGTTGGGTGTTACCAGTGATCAAATTGAATATGAAGTAGTTGATAAGGGTAGTAATGGTATTTTAGGTTTCGGAAGCAAGGATGCTTTGATCCGTGTGAAGAAGAAGGAAGAAGCTGCAGATGCCAAGGATTTGGCAGAAGCGTTCTTACGTGATATTTTTGCTACCATGAATTTAGAAGTAATTATGGATTCTTCTTTTGATGAAGTTGACAAGGTTTTGAACATTGATTTAAAGGGACCGGAGATGGGAATTATCATCGGTAAGCGTGGTCAGACCTTAGATTCTTTACAGTATCTTGTAAACTTAGCAGTGAACCGGAAGTCTTCCGATTATGTTCGTGTGAAGTTGGATACCGAAGATTATCGTCGTCGCCGTAAAGAGACCTTGGAAAATCTTGCAAAGAATGTTGCTTATCGTGTAAAGCGTACCAAGAAGCCGGTTTCTTTGGAAGCTATGAATCCTTACGAAAGAAGAATTATCCATTTTGCATTACAGAATGATAGTTATGTTTCAACCCATAGCGAAGGCGAAGAACCATATCGTCACGTTGTTGTTACATTAAAGAAATAGTTTTTCGAAATGGATTTCATCTATTCGTTAGATGAAATCCATTTTTTTGAGGTTTGTCTATGTTACATACAGATACAATTGCCGCGATTGCAACCTATCCATCCAATTCCGGAATCGGAATTATTCGTGTCAGTGGGGATGATGCCATTGCCATTTGTGAATCAATTTTTAAAAGTAAAGTGCCTCTTCATGAAATGTCTACCCATACCATTTCCTATGGGTTTATTTTTGATGGCGAGGAGAAGATTGATGAGGTCTTAGTGTCTCTTATGCGAGGACCGAGAAGTTATACCATGGAAGATGTGGTGGAAATTAACTGCCACGGTGGTATTTTTATTTTGCAGAGAATTCTATCTTTACTGTTTCGTAAAGGTGCTCGTCCGGCGGAAGCGGGTGAGTTTACGAAGCGCGCCTTTTTAAACGGACGTATTGATTTGACCCAGGCAGAATCGGTGATGGATTTGATTTCTTCCGAGAATGAGAAATCCAGACAGAATTCCATGAATCAGTTATCCGGTGTGCTTTCTGCTAAGCTTCGTTCCTTACGTGGTGCGATTCTTCATGAGGTTGCTTATATTGAATCTGCCCTGGATGATCCGGAACATATTTCCTTAGATGGATATGCGGATGCACTTTCCTCTAAGATTGACGATTTTTCCAATCAATTGCAGCGATTGATTTCTTCCGCTGATGATGGCATGCTGTTAAAAAGTGGTATTCGCACCGTCATTGTTGGAAAACCCAATGTTGGTAAATCTTCTCTGTTGAACATGCTCTCCAATAAGGAGCGTGCGATTGTTACGGATATTCCGGGAACCACCCGTGATATTTTGGAAGAGAAGGTGCGCATTGGAGATATTACCCTTCATATTATGGATACCGCCGGTATTCGTCAGACCGATGATGTGGTGGAACAGATTGGTGTCCGGAAAGCAGAAGATTCTCTGTCGGAAGCGGATTTGATTCTATATGTGGTTGATTCTTCTGTTGCGTTGGATGAGAATGATCGTCGCATCCAAGAATCGTTGAAAGAACATTACACCCATACCATTGTGCTTTTAAATAAATCGGATTTAAATCAGGTGGTTTTGGAAGATGATTTATCTTCCTATGGTCTTACGGTGATTCCGGTTTCCATGATGGATGGCTCCGGAGTAGAGGTGTTAAAAAATGCCATTACCCATATGTTTTTCCATGGCGATATTTCTGCCAATGATGATTTGATGATTACCAATGAGCGTCACAAATTTTTATTGGAGCAAGCCAATCGTAGTTTGGCACTGGTGAAGGACTCCATTGACCTGGGTGTCAGTGAAGACTTTTTTGCCGGTGATTTGATGGATGCATATGAGAGTTTGGGTTCCATTGTAGGTGAAGCAGTGGAAGATGATTTGGTGAATGAAATTTTTTCCAAGTTTTGTATGGGAAAATAATTTCTTGTTGAAAGAAGGATATAGATGGCAGTAGTAGAAGAAACTTATGACGTTGTAGTTGTTGGTGCCGGTCATGCCGGTTGCGAGGCAGCACTTGCCTGTGCAAGACTTGGTTTAGAAACCATTATTTTTACGGTGAGCATGGACTCCGTTGCGATGATGCCTTGCAATCCAAATATCGGTGGTTCTTCCAAGGGTCACCTGGTGCGTGAGATTGACGCCTTGGGTGGTCAGATGGGAATCAACATTGACAAAACTTTTTTACAATCCAAGATGTTGAATAAGTCCAAAGGTCCGGCGGTGCATTCCTTACGTGCTCAGGCAGATAAGCAGATGTACAGTTTAGAGATGCGCAAGACCATGCAAGCGACAGAACACTTGACCTTACGTCAGGCAGAAGTTTCTGAAATTCTTGTGGAAGATGGACAGATTGTTGGTGCTAAGACATTTTCCGGTGCAACCTATCATTGTCGTGCGGTTGTGTTATGTACCGGTACCTATTTGAAAGCCCGTTGTCTTTACGGAGATGTCATTGAATACACCGGACCCAATGGGTTGAAGGCAGCCAATCACTTAACGGATTCTCTTATTGCCAACGGTGTGGAGATGATGCGTTTTAAAACCGGAACTCCGGCGCGTATTGATCGTAGATCCATTGACTTTTCTAAAATGGAAGAGCAGTTTGGTGATGAGCGCATTGTTCCTTTTTCCTTCACTACGGATCCGGAATCCATTCAGAAGGATCAGGTTTCTTGTTATCTGACCTATACCAATGAGAAGACCCATGAGATTATTCGGAATAACCTGGATAAGTCCCCGATTTATGCGGGTATTATCGAAGGAACAGGACCGAGATATTGCCCATCCATCGAAGATAAAGTGGTAAAATTCCCCGATAAGGAACGTCATCAGTTATTTATCGAGCCGGAAGGACTCTATACCAATGAGATGTATATCAGTGGGATGTCTTCTTCTATGCCGGAGAACGTGCAGTACGATATGTATCATACCGTTCCCGGTTTAGAGCATGCCAAGATTGTTCGAAATGCGTATGCCATCGAGTATGATTGCATCAATGCCAACCAGTTATATGCAACCCTTGAATTCAAGAAGATTCATGGTTTGTTCAGTGGCGGTCAGTTCAACGGAAGTAGCGGATACGAAGAAGCTGCTTGTCAGGGATTGATTGCCGGTATTAATGCGGCTATGGAATTATTAGGCAAGGATCAAATTGTGATTGATCGTTCCGAAGGTTACATCGGTGTCTTGATTGATGATTTAGTTACCAAGGAGAATCGGGAGCCCTATCGTATGATGACTTCACGTGCCGAGTATCGTCTGCTATTACGGCAGGATAATGCAGATTTACGCCTCTCCAAGATTGGACACGAGGTTGGTTTAATCTCTGATGAGCGTTACGAATGGGTAATGAAAAAGGAACAACTCATTGCAGAAGAAATGGAACGTGTGAAGCATATAAACATCGGTGCCAATGCCAGGGTGCAAACTTTCTTAGAAGCCCATGGTTCTGTTCCGCTTACGACCGGTGTGAAGCTTTCGGATTTGATTTGTCGTCCGGAGTTGGATTATGACTGCTTGGCAGAGATTGATCCTGAACGTGTGCAGCTTCCATATGATGTAAGGGAGCAGGTGAATATCAATATCAAGTACGAAGGTTATATTGAACGCCAGAAGAAGCAGGTGGAACACTTCAAGAAAATCGAAGAGAAGAAGATTCCGGAGAACATTAATTATGATGATGTTGCATCTCTTCGAATTGAAGCGCGGCAAAAACTATCTAAATTACGCCCAATTAATATTGGTCAGGCTTCTCGTATTTCCGGTGTTTCTCCGGCAGATATCTCTGTTTTGCTGGTTTATTTGGAGCAGGCGAAGTATCAAAGCGAGCATCAGGCCTAGGTTAAATCTCTGCAAACCCTTGTATTTACTGAGATTGCAGAATTATTATATCGTTATTTAATAGGTAAATTATATGAATACTGTTATCAATGGAAGAGATTACGCTCCGTTTGTGGAAGGCATTCAGGCCTTTGGATTGGATGTGACCGAACATCAGCTGGAGCAGTTTGATCTCTACTATGAATTACTAATTGAAAAAAATAAGGTCATGAATCTGACTGCCATTACCGAGTTCGATGATGTTTTGATCAAACATTTTTTGGATAGTGTTTCTGCTTACCATCTCTGTATGGAAGGAATCATTGCGTCTGATTTTTTCACGGGAAAACGTTTGGTGGATTTAGGAACCGGCGCCGGCTTTCCGGGTATCCCTATGAAAATTATGTTTCCGGATTTACAGGTAACCTTAATGGATTCCTTAAACAAAAGAATTTTATTTTTGCAGGATGTGATTGCACAACTTGGTTTAGATAAAATTGAAGCAATCCATGGTAGGGCAGAAGAGGTGGCACGGAATCCAAAATTTCGAGAGAAATTTGATTTATGTGTTTCACGTGCAGTGGCCAATATATCTACCCTGTCGGAATACTGTTTGCCTTTTGTAAAAGTTGGAGGAAGTTTTATTTCTTATAAGTCCGATCAGAGTGAGGAAGAATTAGCTGCCGGTAAGAAAGCAATTTCTATACTTGGTGGACAGGTGGTATCGGTGGATACCTTTCAACTTCCGAATTCCGAATTTGGCCGATCACTGATTTACATTCAGAAGGAGAAATCCACACCGAAGAAGTATCCGCGGAAAGCAGGTACTCCTTCCAAAGAACCATTATCTTAATGGGGGAAGATGAGGATATATGGTAGTAGAGTTTTTACAATCATTACAAGAAAAGTTTACGTCAGAGAAATTTGATAAGAAGGAAGAACTGGACTTCATTGCCACGAAGATTCGTGAGACGGAGAAGTTTATTCACTTGATGGAGGCAGAGACGGAGCAACCCTTTTCTGATTTTTCTCCGCGCACCATCAACTCCAAGAGTCAGGAACGTTTGGAAGAATTACGCCAGGGGCTGAGTGACTTAACCGCTCAGCGAAATCACATTGTTTCTGAAATCGAATCCTTAGATGCCTGGTTAGCGGATATCGAATCTTCCATGGCAGAAGTACGTTCCACTTCCAAGGGAGAGACACCGGTGGTATCGTCTATTCCGAAATCTCCCGGAATGGAAGAGTTGATCAAACAGTTAACAGAAGTGAATCGGTTATTGCCGTTGGACCCTATGAGAGCCAAGCTGGAATTAACCAAATTGATTTCCAAAATTTCATAAAAATCATCACAAAATATTGTGATTTTTCTTCTTATACAAGATATAGGTATCCTTCTTCCATGATGTTTCACGTGAAACATTTTGTGTGAAACCGGATATCTCCACAAGATTTAGTATTCGACTTTTTTCTCTGAATCCAAATCTTGGGAAAACCATGGAAAATGTTTCACGTGAAACAATCCAAGGAAACAAACTTCAACATCTAGATATAGGAAAAGCTACATTTTTCACCGGAAAGACCAAGTAGAATTGGAATTTTATGAGTGTTATAATGTGGAAAGTGACAAGAAAGGAAGATAATTGATAATGGGAAAAACGATAGCAATTGCAAATCAAAAGGGTGGCGTTGGTAAGACAACTACAGCGATTAACTTATCTGCTTGTTTGGCAGAAGCCGGCAAGAAGGTGTTGGTCATCGACTTAGATCCTCAGGGAAATACAACCAGCGGATTAGGCATTGATAAAAGCAACTTAGAGAATACCGTTTATGATTTAATCTTAGACGAGTGCACCATCAAGGAGAGCATGAACAAAGTGGAAGATATTCCGGGACTTACGGTGATTCCATCTGATGTAGACTTGGCCGGTGCAGAAGTAGAACTCTTGGATGTGGATGGCAAGGAATATATTCTGAAGAATGCAGTTGATTATGTAAAGCAAGATTATGATTTCATTATCATTGATTGTCCTCCGTCTTTGAATATGTTAACCATCAATGCGATGACAACTGCAGAAAGTATTTTGGTTCCAATCCAGTGCGAGTACTATGCGTTGGAGGGAATCAGTCAGTTGATTACCACCATTGATTTGGTAAAGAAGAGATTGAACAACAAGTTGAAGATCAACGGCGTGGTATTTACCATGTACGATGCACGTACCAATTTATCTTCCGAAGTGGTAGAAACAGTAAAGCAGAATTTGAATGCAACGGTTTATAAGACCATCATTCCTAGAAATGTTCGTCTGGCAGAAGCTCCTTCCCATGGACTTCCAATCAACTTATATGATTCCAAGTCTGCCGGAGCAGAGAGTTATCGAAACTTAGCAAAAGAAATTATTGACCGTAAAGATATCTAAGAGGATGGTAAGAATATATGGCAGCGAAAAGTAAAAAAGGCGGATTGGGTAGAGGACTGGATTCTCTGATCACTGCAAAAGTAGAAGAGGAAGCACCGGTTGTTGCAGCTTCCGATGAGAACGGCGGCGGAGTGATGGTGGACATCAACAAGGTTGAGCCGAACCGGGAACAGCCGCGAAAGTTTTTTGATGAGGATGCATTGATTGAGTTATCCGAGAACATCAAGAACTTCGGTGTGTTACAACCATTGTTGGTTACCAAGAAAGACGATTACTATATGATCGTTGCCGGTGAGCGTCGTTGGCGTGCAGCACGTATGGCAGAGTTGAAGGAAATCCCGGTCATCATCCGTGACTTAACGGATCGAGAGATTGCAGAGATTTCTTTGATTGAGAACTTACAGCGTGAAGACTTAAATAAAATCGAAGAGGCATTGGCCTATAAGCGTTTGATTGAAGAGTTTCACATGAAACAAGATGAAGTTGCAGAGCGTGTATCTAAGAGCAGAACCACCATCAGCAACTCCATGCGTTTGTTGAAATTGGATGAACGTGTTCAGAAGATGATCATCGATGATATGATCCAGGAAGGACATGCCCGTGCAATCCTTGGAATTGATGACAAGGATAAGCAGTATGAGTTTGCCCAGAGAGTCTTCGACGAGAAGATGAACGTGCGTGACGTTGAGAAAGAAATCAAGCGCATGAACAAGGAAGACAGCGGCGACAATAACTCCGATAAGCCGGCGTTAGATCCGAAGCTGGTTGCCATCTATCGGAACTTGGAAGAGAAGCTGAAGCAATCCCTTGGAACCAAGGTTTCCATCCATGCCAAGGATAACCAGAAGGGTAAGTTGGAAATCGAGTATTATTCCCAGGATGAGTTAGACCGATTCATCGATTTACTGCAGGCAAAATAACAAAACATACGTTTGGGAGAGACTATGATAGAACAATACTTAGGAATCAGTACAGATTATATTGTCATTGGTTTGGCAGCAGCCGTTTTGATCCTGTTCATTTTAATGATTGTCGCTTTGGTGAAAATCGGTAAGATGAAGAAGAAATATCTTTCTTTTATGAGAGGCAAGAACGGTAAGTCCCTGGAAGAAACCTTGATCAAGAAGTTGAATGAGATTGAAGAACTAACCGAAGCGAATGCTTCCAATGAGCGTAAAATCGAAATCATGCAGAAGAAGCTGAACTTTGCTTTTACCAAATATGGTTTGGTAAAGTACGACGCCTTAGAAGAGTTAGGCGGCAAGTTGAGCTACACCTTATGCATGCTCAATGAGAAGAACGACGGTTACATTATCAATGTTGTTCATAGTAGAGAAGGATGCTATAATTATACCAAGGAAATCATCGATGGTAATTCCATCGTAACACTGGCAGGCGAAGAAGAAGAGGCATTAGAAAAAGCGCTTTCATCAAATAAGTAAAATCTGAAGCAAGGTTCTATGTTAACCTTGCTTCTTCTTAGATTAGGATACGATTATGCATAGTTATCTAACATCCGTGGGCTTCCACGATATCAACAAAAAGCAGATGGAATATTTTCTGCGTCAAATCCAAGAGAATCCGGATTTCATTGAACATGCACTGGACACGGAGGGCAACGAGTTTGCAGAGCTTCGTAGAGAATTGGCGCCGGGCATTGGTATTGCACTGAGAGGTACCTACGATGAAGCCGATGTGTTCCATCGGGAATATTATTTTCCATATTGTTATGGCAGTCGCATTTCCACCAGTGCCAAGGTGGAATTGGTGCGCGCTTCTGACAAGGAAAGTCTGATGGGAATCTGCGACGAAATGAAGCTGGGCGTAGACTTGATTTTCTTCGTTCAAGATATGTTCCAGGTGTTAATCTCAGAACAGCGGAATCAGCGCATCGTAAATTTCGGCGGCGTAAAGCTTTCCGGTTTGGCGCTGGATGGTTCTGTGGTATTACCGGTAAAGACCCCGGAGGTACAAGCACAGCGAACCAAGCGCAACGTAACTAAGCGGAAGGAATTGATACAGGCAGCCAGAGAGGGTGACCAGAAAGCCATCGAGCGGTTGACGTTGATTGATATGGATTTGTATTCCCACATCACCAATCGGGTGGAGAAGGAAGATATCCTAACCATCGTCAATTCTTATTTTATGCCAAGTGGAATTGAGTGCGACAAGTATTCCATCATGGGTGAGATTCAGGGTGTGGCCCGAGTGGAGAACGAGTGGACCAAGGAAATTCTCTATGTATTGAATGTAGTTAGCAATGAAGTGGAATGTGACGTGTGCATCAGCGCCAAGGATCTCTTAGGTGAGCCGGAAGTGGGTCGTCGATTCAAGGGTCGCATCTGGCTTCAGGGAAATGTGACCGGTTATCGTTAAACAATGGAATTCCTCTAGTCATGATGAGGAAAATAGGCTACAATAGACAAGTGCTGTTTCAAGCAGCACAACTTGTTTCTATAGCTCAGCAGGATAGAGCGTCCGCCTCCTAAGCGGAAGGCCGGCGGTTCGAATCCGCCTAGGAACATGTGAAGAACTCGATGGTTGTCGAGTTCTTTTTTTGCCACCGGGTTAGTGGAAAGACGTGCCCACATGCTTGATTTATATATACAAATATTCTAAAATATGTATATAAGTGGATTTTTTTACCTAATATTCTGAAAATGCCAAACTGGAGGACTTACTATGGACAATGAGAGAGAAGTAATTGAAAAATCCTTAGTAAAAGAGAAGATGATTATTATTTGCAGCGCAATCGTTGCGGTGCTCCTTTTAATTACGGAGCTGTATATCATCTTAAAAAGCCCGAGTATCATTATGATGGCGGTGATTGCAATCGTCTTCATCATTGTGCTCTTTATCTTTTTGAATTCGGTGATTGTTCACAATCAGAAAACCAAGAAGTTGGAGCGGATGGAGTATGAGGAGCTTTACAAAACACAGAAGGCCTCTTACTTGGTAATTCGTAAAAATTTTGAAGAACTGCAGGATCGCATTGCAGACTTGGAAGAAAGCGGCGCCGTTCCGGCCAGCGATATCATCCAGGCACAGAAGGCCATGGCCAAGGTTCAGATTAGCAGAAGCAAAGAAAATGCCGATGCCCTCATGAGCTCTAACGAAGAACTATTAAACCAAATTCTAAACTTCAATGAGAAGTTACAGAACAACGGCAATGAAATTCTCAAAGAACAAAACCGCATGTTGCAGGAAGCAAAAGCGGACTTAATGAATAAGAGTGCAGACTTAGAGCGCCGCATGGAGCAGATGGGAAGCACTATGCAGCAAGTACAGTCGGTGGTACAAAGCATTGAGCAAACCCAGCGGGCATTGTCTATGCAGCAACCGGTGATGATGGCGGTCCAAGCTATGCAGCCGATGCAGGGCGTTCCGGCACCATCCGTTGTTCCACAGCCAATGCCACAGGCCATTCCTCAGCCAACGCCGACACCGGCTCCGGTGGCAGAAGAACCGGAGATGCCAACCATGCCGGAAATCAACTTGGATGATTTAACCATGGAAGAAGAACTTCCGGATTTGGAATCCTTGGCAAGCGAATTTGATTTGAATTTAGAGGAATCAGAAGAAACCACCGAGGAGCCATCCTTTGATCTAAACTTAGAGGAGATGGCCGAGGAAAGTGAAACGGTAGAAGAGTCTGCCGAGGAAGCTGCCGTTGAATTAGAAGATTTAGCAGCTGCCTTCGAAGGTATCGGATTAGAAGAAGAGCCGGAGGCAATTCCGGAAATCGAGGAAGAAGTAGCATTAGAGCCGGAGGCAATTCCGGAAATCGAAGAAGAAGTAGTAATAGAGCCGGAACCAATCCCGGAGATTGAGGAAGAAGTAGCGCTTGAACCGGAGCCACTTCCGGAGATGGAAGAAGAAGTGGCAATAGAGCCGGAGCCTATTCCGGAAGTAGAAGAGGAAGTAGCACCGGAACCGGAGCCAGAGCCAGAACCGGAACCGGTGGTTGTACCGGAGGTATCCGACGATCCAAACAAGCAGTTATCGGCAGAGGAGATTCAGGCTATGTTTGCAGCGGCCAACAGTGGGGCGGCAGAAGCTCCAGCACCAGAGCCGGAACCAACACCGGAGCCGGCGGCAGCAACACCTGCGGAACCGGATATGTCAGATCCAAACAAGATGATGACACCGGAAGAAATCGAAGCATTATTTGCAAATATGTAACAGAAAACCTACCATCCAATTGGGTGGTAGGTTTTTTAAAAAAAAGAAGAAAAAAATGCTTGCATTTATAGGATGCCTCTTATATAATAAACACTGTCGTTAAGACATGCGCGATTAGCTCAGTTGGTAGAGCACCTGACTCTTAATCAGGGTGTCCAGGGTTCGAGACCCTGATCGCGCATCTTTTTTTTACCTCGATACCGAATGGGTATGGAGGTTTTTTTATTTTTCACTGGAATAAAAAACCTCCCCTTCCAAGAATGGGAAGGAGAGGTGGTAATCTGTTCACTAGATTAAGAAAAGATGGGTGTAGCAATGAGCTTGCAGATAGGATTTCCAAGAGAAGAAAACTTCTGCTCGTACTCGGTCATTACATTGCCCTCGTTCATGCTTTCATGATGATGCAAATCCCGGGTGGAAGCGATGAGGTTCCAATCTTCAGATGCTTCAATTTCTTCGAGCGAGAAGGTGAACAAATCCTGGTTGTCCGTCTTAAACTCCAAATCACCCTGCGGATGAATGATCTCATGATACAAGGCCAAGTGACGGGAAGAGGTGAGGCGACGTTTCGCATGGCGATCCTTCGGCCAGGGATCGGAGAAGTTCAAATAAATCCGATCAATCTCTTCCGGAGCAAAAATCTCTGTAATCTCAGCAGCATCGATGCATAGAAACCGCAGATTCGGTAAGGGATTCTCCTCCATCTTCTGAACCGCGCGTAACAGCACACTGGTGTAACGCTCAATTCCGATATAGGAAATCTCCGGATGCAGGGAAGCCAATTGGAACAGGAAGGCGCCCTTGCCCATGCCGATTTCGATGTGGATGGTATCGCAGTTTAGAAATTCATGCCAACTTCCTCGATGGGAAGCGCCGTCATGAATACAATAGGGGCTACTTGCAATGGCTTCGTCGGCCCCGGGAATATTTCTAAGTCTCATAAAAACTCCTTTGCAACAGTCGTTTCATCACATATCGCATATTATAACACAGAAATGAAAAAGGTAAATTGAAAAGAAGGTTGCTACATTATTTTTTACCGATTATACTAAAAACAGTGCAACAGAAAGAAAAGAGAAAATCATGAAACGAAATACAGTAAAGGGACTTGTGGGATTGATTTTCGGATGCGTCATAATCGGAAGCTTGTTTCCGGCCAAACCGGTACAGGCTGAGAATTATTGGCCCAGCGGAATCGAAGTGGAATCCAACGCAGCCATCGTTATGGATCAAAACACAGGAACCATTCTCTATCAGAAAAATGAAACCGATGCCCATTATCCGGCCAGTATCACCAAGATAATGACCGCACTGGTGGCCATCGAGCATAGTGATATGAAGGAAGAGGTGACCTTTTCCCAGGCGGCCGTGGACCAAAGCCTGGGGGGAACTTCCAGCATCGCCCGTGATCTAAACGAAGTGATGACCATGGAGCAATGCCTCTACGGCATGATGTTGGAATCCGCCAACGAGTGTGCCTATGCCATTGGCGAGCACGTGGGCGGAGGAGACATCAACACTTTCGTACAGATGATGAATGAGCGGGCCAAAGAATTGGGCTGTAAGAATACACACTTTAGTAATCCCAACGGGTTGCATAAGGAGGACCATTACACCTGTGCTTACGATATGGCGCTGATTGCCCGGGCAGCATACAGCAATCAGGTATTTGCCAAGATTACCGGAACCCGTGCCTACCAGATACCGCCCACCAACAAGCACAGCGATATCACCTACTTAAACAATCATCATTGCATGCTCAATACCTATAAGACCACGGAATATCTCTATGAATATTGTGTGGGCGGTAAAACCGGATTTACGGATGAGGCCAATGCGACGCTGGTGACATATGCCAAGAAGAACGGTATGACGCTCATCTGTGTGGTGATGGATGTGGATCGCACCAATCAGTATGTGGACACTACGAATCTGTTTAATTATTGCTTCGATAACTTTACTCAGTACGAAATCGAAGATAACGAGGGACTCTCAGACAATGTGTCGCCTCGGAAGTTGGGAGCGCTTGGAACGAACATCGAGCTGGTGGAAATCCAGGATGGATTGGTGATTCTTCCGAAGACGGCAAATCTCTCCCAGGCAGAGATTGCAGTGGAAGCCATGAAGGAGGAAGAGAATCCGGCCGTGGTGGGACAGTTGAAGTACACCTATGCGGGACGGTATGTGGGCGAAGCGAAGTTGTTGTATAACAAGAACGAAAGCGGCGGTTACCCCTTCCACAATCTCAGTGTCGAAGAGGGCGGATCCGATGTGGCCTATTATCGGGTAGATTTTCTCACCATCTTCGGTGTCATCCTTGGTGTGGTGGGCGGTATCTTCCTCATCGTCTTTTTGATTCGCAAGGCGGACGAACTCTCCACACGTATCCATCGATACCGTGCTGAACGACGGGATCCAAACCGGGGATTGCATCGGATTAAGACGAAACGGCCGCGGAGACGGAGAAGACGTTAATTATCAGACAATAATTGGATTAAAGGACAGAAACGGTGTCCTAGCAGATAATGCAGACATAATAAGTACAAGATAACAATAAAAAAGACAGAATAACGACAAAACATACGTTAAAAATCAGAAAAAAGTCAATAAATCCAAACACATAAATTATCAGATAAAAAGAGCAATCCCTTGGGAAAACGGGGGATTGCTCTCTTTATATAGTTAAAATGTAGTTGATTACGCGTCGTAGAGATTCTTCAACAGATTCAAAAGAGAAGACTTATTCTCCGTATAGAAGATGAGCCCGTCGGAAGAATCCACCAGAGTCACATACTTCCCGCGGAGGGATTGGGACTCCTCAATCAGTTGCTTCAGATAACTACGATAGGTGGGTTCGCAAGCGAGAAACACCGTATCCAATTGATCGAGTGAAGCAAAGGAAGCATTGGTGCGATGAAGCATCAGCGTCAAATCCCGATCCTGGGAAAGCTGGGACTTGGATTTGTTGATGATGAAATAGCCACGCTCATCCTTGGGTAAGTCCATGGCCTTGATGGCACGCTGCACCTGCTTTAATAAACTCGGACCGGCCGGATAGAGGGACTCAAAATACTCCATAAAATCCGTGGCATTTTTAAAATGATTGTTCTGACCATTCTGTAGAACTTCCGTCATCAGGATACGGCGAATGGTTTCCTCACAAGTCTTGCGAGACGGATTTTTGCTCTCCGGTTTACTGATGTCCATGATAACCTCCAAAAAGACAACAAATTCTGTCTATCAATATTATAAACCCAATAAAACGACAAAACAAGACAAAAAGAATATTTGACACAAATTCAATAGATACGTATAATTATGTTAGAAAATGCCACACGTAGAAAATAAAAGTGGTAAATGGTGAGGTACTATGGACGAAGAAATTCGCATGGATCGGGAAGAGAAAAAGACATACCAGTTGGAACAAATCCAAGCCTTAGTGGAACAAAGCGGTGGATTGGTGAAGACCTCGGATATTCTAGAGTTGGGCATCGATTATCGACGCATCCTCCAATTTATGGATGAGGGTTATGTGCGCCGGGTGAAGAACGGCTACTATACCACCACCTTAAATGCAGGCTTTAGTGAAGAGGAGCTGATACTGGCCATGTATCCGGAAGGCATACTGACCATGGAGAGCGCATTGTATTGCTACGGCTATCTGAAGAAACAGCCATACGAGTGGTCCATCGCCATCAGCAAGAATGTTTCCAAGTCCAGATTCCGGGTAGAGTATCCGGTGGTAAAGCCCTATTACACAGAACCGAAGGTATTAGAGATGGGCGTACAGGAAATCGATTTTGCCGTCAGCGATGCGGGAAGCAAGGATGAAGCCGTCCACAAGATGAAAATCTATACCATCGACCGACTCATCTGTGACGTATTAAAGTACGAGGAGAAGATGGACCGGGAAGATTTCAAACAGGCTTTGCTGTCCTACATCCAGGATGAGGGCAAGGACGTGGGCGCCCTGATGGAGTACGCCAAGGAGCGGAAAGTCCGTAAGAAAGTCCAAACCATGATAGGCGTTTGGTTGTAAGCAGGAGAGAAGACATGAATTTGGAACGGATGCGAGAGCGCAGCGAAGCGCTACAGATACCGACCAAAAACTTGATACATGGATATGTGATGGAAGAAGTAGCGAACCTGATCAGCCAGACGGCGGAAGGGGAGCAACTGTGGTTAGAGAACGGCGGAATCCTAGGGGCCAAGCAGTACGGTCAGCGCATGGAGCAGCATCTCTACTATAGTTATACCGGAAAGCATATCACCCGATTGGTACTGTCCCTACTGGTTGAGTTGCAACGCTTGGCGACACTGGGGGTAAAGGCCTTCGGCCAGGAACGGGAAGAATTATTCGAAGTGGAAGGCATGCCCCGGGAAGGTGCCAACGAGCGAAGCGCCACATTGGAGCTCACCATCCGGTCCGAGCATATGTATGTGCCGGTTCAGATAACCATCCACCCGATTCAGGGAGAGGAGCTGTTTCCAACGAAGCGCATCTTGCCATCCGTCATGGGGGATGGTCGGGAACTGATTCTCTACGAGATGCCACCGGAGGAGATCATCATTCACCACGTGCAACAGATGTTTACCTACATGGAGCTAGTCAATGAGATGGAACTCTATCTCGAGCTCTATGAGATATTGAATAAAACCACGGTGGAGGGACGAGCGCTCTATCGGAAAATGCGCCAGATGCAAGAGGAGCAACACTTAGCTATCGATGAGAAAAAGTGGAGCCTCTGGAAGGAATATCATGACTATATCTATATGAAGCGCAAATGGAAAGTTTTGCTCAGACGACAGAAATTATTGTCGCCATCCTGGGAAGAAGTACATGAAAAGTTGTCTTTTTTCATAGAACCGATCTGGATGGCAATCGCAAAAGAGGAAGCATTCTTCGGAGATTGGATGCCGGAATTAGGCCGATTTTTGGATTAAAAAATAAGTGGGAAGGAGACGTGGTCCATGGATTTGGAACAAGCATTAACTGCATATAGTCAAAGTGATGCATACCCGTTTCATATGCCGGGCCATAAGCGAACCACCAAACTAGGGATGCAACCCTACCAAATCGATATCACCGAAATCGAAGGATTTGATAATTTGCATCATGCCACCGGAATACTAAATAAGTTGCAGCAGGATTGGGCTGCCCAGTATGGATGCCAGCGGGCTTATATACTGGTGAACGGAACCACCTGTGGGAACGAAGCACTGATATTCGCCGCAACCAAGCCGGGGGATGAGGTCATCGTAGCACGCGGTAGCCATCGCAGCATTTATCATGCCATGGCCATGCGGGGATTACAGCCCCATTACCTGATGCCGCAAATCAGCGACGAAGGCTGGATGGAACCACCCACACCGGAAGAAATCGAAGCGGCAGTAATCGCGCACCCCACGGCAAGCACCGTTATTATCACCTCCCCCACCTATGAGGGATTGTGTGCAGATATCAGGGCCATCGCAGACTTGGTACATGCAGCAGGCATGAGCCTCATTGTGGATGCGGCCCATGGAGCACACTTTGGAATGCATCCCGCATTTCCACAAAACCCCATACACCAAGGGGCCGATGGTGTGGTGGTCAGTCTGCATAAGACCTTGCCCACCTTCACCCAGACCGCCTGCCTGTTGTGGCAGACCGCGTCGCGTATCGATCCGAAACGGATCCAGAAATATTTGGGATACTTTGAAAGCAGTTCTCCCTCCTATGTATTGATGGCATCCACAGCCATCGCGCTTCGCTACTTACAGGGCCAGGGGCGAGAACAGATGGAACGCTACGTCGCCCGCCTAGAAGAGTTCCGGGCACATATGGAGACGTTAGAACATCTTACCGTGGCCTGCCCACCGGGAGAAAGCGATCCCTCCAAGATCTTAATTCGAGGGAAAAGCGAAGCCTATAGCGGCGAAGCCATCATGGAAGCATTGCGACAGGAAGACCATCTGGAATTGGAGATGGCCAGCCTCCATTACGCATTGGGGATGACCAGTTTGATGGATGAGGAAGAAGGATTTTGGCGATTGGAAAAAGCCCTGCGTCGATTGGACCTAGAAATCAGCGGCATGGACAAAGCCATCGATATCCGGGAAGTGGAAGCATTCTATCAAACGAAGCGGGAAGTCGTGCTCCCACTGGCCGAGGCGGCGGAAGCAGAAACAAGTATGTGTAAGCTATCAGCGGCAGCAGGCGGGGTAGCAGGCGGCTATCTCAACCTGTATCCACCGGGAGTCCCGATTTATGCACCCGGGGAGCGCCTAAGCCAGGCAGGCATCGACGCTATGGAGAAAGCGCGGGCCGCCGGCTATCAAGTGGAAGGCATCACAGAAGAAGACACCATAGAAATCATAACAGAAGCATAGAAGCAGTCAGACATATAAGGAAACATTATGGGAACGATATATTGCGTCATAGGAAAAAGCTCAACCGGCAAGGACACCATCTATAAACGCCTGTTGCAGCGGGAAGACTTAAAATTAAAGAAAGTAGTACCCTATACCACACGCCCCATCCGAGAGAAGGAAGTGGAAGGCGTGGAGTATCATTTCGTTACGGAGCGGAAGCGGCGCCAGTTAGAAGCCGAAGGGAAAATTATCGAGGGTAGAAGCTACGAAACCATCTACGGACGCTGGGATTATTTCACCGTAGACGATGGCCAGATCGACCTGGCAACCGGGGATTACCTCATCATCGGAACCCTCGAAGCCTATGGAATGTTGAAGGATTACTACAAAAATAGCGAAATTGTACCGATATATATAGAAGTAGAGGATGGCTTGCGCTTAGAGCGCGCCCTGCATCGGGAGCAGAAGCAAGTGCAGCCCAAGTATGAGGAGATGTGCCGTCGGTTCCTAGCGGATTGTCGGGACTTTTCCCCGGAGCGACTGAAAAGCTACGGCATCGACAAGTCCTTCGATAACAGTGCAGATATTGAAGAGACGGTGGAATCCATCGCAGCCTATATCAAGCAGCGATAGGAAAAGGAAGTAAGAGAGGAACGTCTTATGGATCACATGAAAGTCAATGAGGTGACACCGGTAAACCAGGTGCAGCCCACCACAGAAGTGAATAAGACCGGCGAAGAATTCAAATTTACCCTGGCAAGCGCCATCGAGGACGAGGAATTACAGGAAAAACTAACGAACCTCATGGGCCAGATTGAAGAACAGGGCAAGAAGATATCGGAGCATATGGATATCCGGGATATGAAGAAATATCGCGGCTTGGTTAAGGAGTTTGTCAACGAAGTGGTGAATCGATCCCATAAGTTCAGCCGAGAGAATTTCCTGGACCGACGAGGTCGCCATCGGGTCTACGGCATGGTAAAATTAGTAGACAAGAACTTGAATGACCTGGCAGAAGAATTGGTAAAAGACGAGAAGGATCATCTGAGCATCCTAGGACGCGTGGACGAAATCCGCGGCCTGCTGCTGGATATCTCAACATAAGGAACAACGACACATGACATTTTCCGAGATCATAGGACAGGAAGAAATCAAGGCACACCTGCAGAGTGCCCTACAACAGAAGAAAGTATCCCACGCGTATATCCTCAATGGAGAAGCGGAATCCGGGAAGATGATGATGGCTGAGGCATTTGTCGCAGCCTTGTTGTGTGAAGAGGGGGGAGCAGAATCCTGTGGAAGCTGTAAAAGCTGCCACCAGATGCAAACCCATAATCACCCGGACGTGAAGTACATCGCGGCCCCGCCGGTAAAGCAGGTGCGCGAGGACATCGTGGGAGATATGCAGATCAAACCCTATAGCAGTCCCTATAAGGTCTATATCATTGAGCACGCAGACGAGATGGACCAAAGCGCCCAAAACGCCTTGCTCAAAACCATCGAAGAACCGCCGGAATACGGCATTATCCTGCTATTGGTCAGCAATGACCAGCGGCTGTTGCAGACCATCCGATCCCGCTGTGTTACATTAAACATCAAACCCTTACGGGATGAGGTCATCAAACCCTATCTGATACAGAAGTATAATATTCCGGATTACGAGGCCAACGTATTGACCTCATTTTCCCAGGGGAATCTGGGACGGGCCCAAAAGTTGGCACAAAGCGACGCCTTCGTGGAAGCGCGCCGGGATGTAATGAGTTTGTCCGCAAAAGTATTGAATATGAACGATGCGGAAGCCTTGGATTTGGCCAAGGAATATAGCGAGAAATACAAAGCCAAACGCAAGAAACAAGCACAAATCAGCATGGTAGAAGACCGGGAAGAGGAAGAAGAGGAAATCAGCCTGCCGGAATTCCTGGACTTACTAGTCGTGTGGTATCGAGATGTGTTATTATATAAAGCGAGTCAGAAGACATCGCAGATAATCTATTCCGATGCCTTACATCAGATTCGGACACAAGCAGGAAAGCTGGATTATGAAAGCATCGAGTGGATCTTCAAATCCATCGAGAAAACCAAGCGCCAGATATATAGCAATGTATCGGGAGAAGTGGCCTTGGATGCCCTCTTGTTGTCGATTAAGGAAACATACTAGGAGAATACATAGATGAAAAAGATAATCGGGGTTCGCTTCCGGAATGCCGGCAAGAGCTACTACTTTGATCCCAGCGGATTGACCCTACGGATGAACGACCGTGTCATCGTGGAGACCGCACGGGGCGTCGAGATGGGTGTGATATCCATACCGGAGATGGAAGTAGAAGATGACAAAACGAAGCAACCGTTAAAAGAAATTATGCGTAAAGCCACCGAAGAAGATATCAAGCGGGTGGAAGAGAACATTGTCAAAGAGAAAGAAGCCTATCGTATCGGCCAGCAGAAGATTCGCGAGCATAACTTAGAGATGAAGCTGGTACAGACGGAGTATACCTTTGACCGCAATAAGCTGCTGTTTTATTTTACGGCAGATGACCGGGTAGACTTTCGAGAACTGGTCAAGGATTTAGCATCCGTATTCCGTACACGTATTGAGTTGCGCCAGATTGGTGTGCGAGATGAAACCAAGATTTTGGGCGGTATCGGAATCTGTGGACGGGAGTTGTGTTGTAAAACATTCTTATCCGATTTCGCACCGGTATCCATGAAGATGGCCAAGGAGCAGAACCTCTCCTTGAATCCTACCAAGATTTCCGGCGTGTGCGGCCGTTTGATGTGCTGCCTGAAGAACGAGGAAGAAACCTATGAATACTTGAATGAGCGGATGCCAAACAAGGGCGATGAGGCAGTGACCCAGGCCAAGGAACGTGGCATCGTCTACGATACCAACATCCTGAAGCAGTTGGTACGTGTCTTGTTTGAGGAGAATGATGAGCGAGAGATTCGGGAATACTCCATCGATGAGTTGACCATCATCCCGCGGAAGAAGGGCACCACCAATAAGCTCAAGCAAGCCCGTATGGAAGAGAAGCACGAGAAGAAAGAGAAATCCGTGGTCTCCGAAGCCATAGAGGCAGAGCAGAATCGGGAAGCCAAGGACAAGGAAAATAAGGAAGCCAAAGAATCCAAGCCGGAGCATAAGGAACGCAACAACAAGAAGCGGGATCGCAAGCAAGGCAACGGTAACCAGAACAACGGAAACAAGTCCGAGGGCAACCAGAACAATCATCATAAGAAGAATAATAAGAATCACCGGGAGGACGGCAAGCCAAATAAGGCGGACGGACAGCAAACCGGCGGCGAAGAGAAAGCAAAGAAGCCACATAAGCCACGTCATCGTAACCGCAACAAGAATAAGAACAACGGTGAGGGCGGCGAGAATCAGAAACAAAATGGAAAAGAAAACTAATCTGCTAAAAGAGGGAGAACGCATAGACGATTTGCAGCGGAACGGGTACGGCATCATCCAGAATCCGGCCAAGTTCTGTTTCGGAATGGATGCAGTTCTCCTCAGTGGATTTGCGAAAGTCAAAGAGGAAGAATCAGTGGTTGACCTGGGAACGGGAACCGGGATTCTTCCTATTTTGCTTGAAGCAAAGACCCCGGGAAAGCGCTTCGTGGGATTGGAAATCCAGGAAGAAAGTGCCGATATGGCAAGACGCAGTGTGCAATACAACGGTATCGAGGACAAGGTGGAGATTGTCACCGGCGATATCAAGGAGGCCAGCAAGATCTTCGGCGCAGCCAGCTTTGACGTGGTGACCTGTAACCCGCCATACATGATAGCCCAACATGGACTGCAAAACGAGGGAGATGCCAAAACCATCGCCCGCCATGAGGTGCTGTGTAATCTAGAGGATGTGGTCACACAAACCGCAAAATTACTAAAGCCCCAGGGCCGCTGCTATTTCGTGCATCGTCCCTTCCGACTGGTGGAGATTCTGTCTATGATGAGTGCCAAGGGCATCGAGCCTAAGCGCATGCGCCTGGTATATCCTTATGTGGACAAGGAACCCAACATGGTCTTAATCGAAGGCCTGCGGGGAGGCAGAAGCCGTATCACCGTGGAACCACCACTGATCGTCTACGAAAAGCCGGGGGTCTATACCCCGGAGATTTATGAAACCTACGGATATTAAAGAGGAAAAACTATGCTGTACTTAGTGGCAACCCCCATCGGAAATATGGAGGATATGACCTACCGCGCCATTGAAACCCTAAAAGGGGTGGATTTGATCGCCTGTGAAGATACCAGAACCTCCAGAAAATTGTTGGATCATTTTGATATCCACACACCGGTGACCAGTTATCATGAATTTAATAAGATTGACAAGGCGGAGTATCTCTTAGGCCGATTGGCAGCAGGAGAGCAGGTAGCCGTAATCACCGACGCCGGATTGCCGGGCATCTCGGATCCGGGAGAAGAGTTGGTGGCCATGTGCTATGAGCGCGGCATTGAGGTAACCACCATCCCGGGCGCCTGTGCAGCTGTAACTGCCATTACAATGAGCGGACAATCTTCCCGAAGATTTTCCTTTGAAGCCTTTTTACCCAAGGATAAGAAGGAGCGGGCGCGAGTGCTAGAGGAGATGAGCCGGGATACCAGAACCCTCATCGTATACGAGGCGCCTCATCACCTGAAGAAGACCCTCGTGGAGCTTCGGGATGCACTTGGAGGTGACCGGGGAATTACCTTGTGTCGGGAGCTGACCAAGAAGTTTGAAGAGAAGGATAAAACCACCATCGACGGCGCCATTGCCGAATATGAGGAGAGGGAGCCGCGCGGGGAGTACGTCCTCGTCATCGAAGGCAAATCCAAGGAAGCGGTGGTAGAGGAAGCCAGAGCCCAGTGGGAGGAGATGAGTCTACAGGAACATCTGAATACCTACCTCAACCGGGGCATGGACAAAAAGTCCGCCATGAAAGAGATGGCCAAAGACCGCGGCGTAAGCAAGCGGGAAATATATAACGCCCTCCTAACGGAGGAAACATAAAAGGGGGAGACATATGGATACAGAGAAAATCAAACAACTGCAACAGATGGTCAATGAATCCAAGCGCATCGTCTTTTTCGGCGGAGCCGGCGTGTCCACAGAGAGTGGGATACCGGATTTTCGAAGCGTGGACGGACTCTATAATCAGAAGTATGATTATCCGCCGGAGACCATCCTAAGCCATACCTTCTATGTAAGAAACAAGCCGGAGTTCTATCGGTTCTACAATGACAAGATTATGATTGACGGCATCGAGCCCAACGCGGCTCATAAGAAGTTGGCCGAGATGGAAGCAGCGGGAAAGCTAGCCGCAGTGATTACCCAGAACATCGATGGCTTACACCAGAAGGCGGGAAGTAAGAAGGTGTTGGAACTTCATGGCAGCACCCTAAGAAATTATTGCCTATCTTGCGGCAAGTTTTTCGATGGGGATTATATGCTGAAGCAGAAGGCTGAGGGGGTAGCAGTGCCCAAGTGTGATGCCTGCGGCGGCGATATCAAGCCGGACGTGGTGCTCTATGAGGAAGGCCTGGACCAGAACATTCTGCAGGAATCCATCTATGAATTGGAGCATGCGGATATGTTAATCATCGGAGGAACCTCTCTGGTGGTATATCCGGCAGCAGGATTAATCGATTACTTCCGGGGCAAGTATCTGGTACTGATTAATAAGTCCGCCACCGCACGCGATACCAGGGCGGATTTGGTCATCACCGATGCCATTGGCGAAGTGCTGTCCCAAATCGAGGTGTAGCATGGCAATGAACATCGACGTGGGAGACATTCTCACCATGAAAAAACCCCATCCCTGCGGTAGTAAGGAATGGGAGGTACTATATGTAGGAGGAGACCTGCGCATCAAGTGCCTAGGCTGCGGACATCAGCTGATGATACCTCGAACAAAAATTGAAAAAAATATCAAAGCCATCCGAAAAAGCACTTGAAAAAACAGGGGAAAGATGGTAATATATCAATTCGTGGTATATGAAAATATCCTTGCTCTTTTCTATGGAGGAAGAGGGCCAAAAGACCAAAAGGAGGTAAACAAATGAACAAGTATGAATTAGCACTCGTTGTCAACGCTAAGATCGAAGACGATGCTAGAACAGCCACAGTTGAGAAAGCAAAGGAATACATTGCTAGATTTGGTGGAACTGTTACGGACGTTGATGATTGGGGTAAGCAGAAGTTAGCTTACGAGATCGAGAAGATGAACGAAGCTTACTATTATTTCATTCATTTCGATGCAGAGCCAACCGCTCCTGCAGAGATCGAAGACAATGTTCGTATTATGGATAACGTTCTTCGTTTCTTAGTTGTTCGTCAGGACGAGCAGTAAGATCGGATAAGGAGATCGTATGAACAAAGTTATTATGATGGGACGACTTACCAGAGATCCCGAAGTTAGATATGGTGGAGCCAACAACACAGCAGTCGCACGTTACAGCATAGCTGTAGACCGTCGATTCAAGCGTGAGGGTCAGCCAACTGCAGATTTCTTCAACTGCACCAGTTTTGGAAAGCAGGGAGAATTCGTAGAGAAGTATCTTCGTAAGGGAACGAAAGTCGTAATCGAGGGTGAATTACAGAACGATAATTACACCAACAAGGAAGGCCAGATGGTCTATGGAATGAGAATTATCGTTAACAGCGTGGAGTTTGCTGAGAGCAAGAACTCTTCCGCAGCATCCAGTGACTTCGGCGGCAATGATATGCCTGCACCTACAGCAGATGCAGGAGATGGATTCATGAATATTCCGGACGGAATTGAAGATGAGCTTCCATTTGCATAAGAAGTCCTTTTGAATTGAATAGGAGGAAAAATCATGGCTTTTAATAAATCTGACAGACCAGACGGCGCTAGACGTAGACCTATGCGCAGAAGAAAGAAAGTTTGCGTATTCTGTGGCAAAGATAATGTAATCGACTATAAGGACACCAACAAGCTTAAGAGATACATCTCTGAGCGTGGTAAGATCCTTCCTAGAAGAATCACAGGAAACTGCGCAAAGCATCAGAGAGCTTTGACTGTAGCAATCAAGCGTGCACGTCACATTGCATTGATGCCATACGTACAGGACTAAGAAGTACACAAAAAAACACCTTCCAGAGGAAACTTTGGAAGGTGTTTTTTCATCCTATACGATTTCATCTGTTGTGCCGTCTTTTTTCATAATTACCAAGCGGCATCCAAATCCAAATGCAGCCAGGGAACCGGCAATCAATGCGAAGGGTGCGGCGGCTAATCCAACCAAACCACCGACGATACCAACATTCACCGGAACGCTTAACACCACTTCGTCGTCCTTCTTAATCTGGACGCGATCCACATTGCCCTCGGCAACTTTCTTTTTCAACTTCTCCATCAAGTCCTTGATGTCATCCGTCAACTCGGAAGTTGCAGGCTGGATGGATTTGATGGCTGCATCCACGTCTCCGTCGTTGTCGAGCAAGGCTTGCTTGGCTGCCTTATAATCTACGCCGGTCTGCTCCATGACCTGCTCTACTGCTTCTAATGTAATTTCCATAGTAAAAATCTCCTTTCCTCTAAACGAGATACAAGATAAGCTTGTTAGGAATATTATAAATGATTTTCTATCCAAATGGGAGAATAAGCGTCTCAGATTTGGTGAACTTCTAGTTGAAAAGAAGGAGTAGCGTTTCCCCCGAACCCATTGACGGGGCATGGGACAATTTGGATAATAGAGGCGTGGACAAAAGCGAGAAGCAACAGAAAGGATAAGCATGCGAGCAGTTGTAACAAGAGTAAACCACGCCTCCGTTTCCATCGATGGAGAAGTGGTTGGTAAGATAGAAAAAGGATTTTTGGTTTTATTAGGGGTTCATAAGGAGGATACGGAAGCAACCGCCAGTTGGATGGCAGACCGGATTATGGGCCTTCGGGTGTTTGAAGATGAGGCTGGCAAGATGAATTTGAATCCGACGGATGCAGGCTGTAACAACTTACTGATTGTGAGCCAGTTTACCCTGTATGCGGATGTTTCTTCAAGGAGACCGGGATTTTCTGATGCAGCCCGCCCGGATCTCGCCATTCCGCTCTATGAACAGGTAATTCGGGAATGTCGCGAACAGGGATTTCACGTGGAGTGCGGCGAGTTTGGTGCCGATATGCTGGTAGACTCGGAGAATGATGGCCCGGTGACCATCGTAATTGACCGCTAGATTAGTGTTCCATTATGCAACACACATCCCTTGAGGATGTGTGTGTTTTTGCTATAATAAGGGGGCGGAGAATTATTGGTGGGGGAGTTATGAAGAAGTTAGAATTAAACCGAACACATCTAAAGCTCATTGCGATTTTTGCAATGGTAATCGATCATACCGCTTGGGGATTTGTTGATTTTATGTCACCCCTGGGACAGTTCATGCACATCATCGGACGATTGACCTTGCCGATTATGTGTTACTTTGTGGCCGAAGGCTATCGCCATACCAAGAACCTGAAGGCTTACATCTTTCGGATGGTAAACTTTGCGATTATTACCATCATTCCGTTTTATGTATTTTTCCATGAGGAATATTATTATCGGCAAAACATCATCTTTGATTTGCTGCTGGCATTGCTCGCCCTGGCGACCATGGAGCATGTGGCGTGGAAGAAGACCACACGCATCCTGATTGTAGCCGGCTTGTTTTTAGTGTCGATGGCCATCGGTGGATGGGTTGTGATGCCGATTGTATACGTGTTTATTTTCTACTACAGTGGAAACTTCAAGACGGCGGCCAAGCGTTTTACCCTTGCGACGGTCGTTATGGAGACGGTACTGATTATTATGATTATTCTCAATCAGCAGTATCACTACTCCGTATACGACTGGACGGTGGAGGAGCGGGTATACCTGATCTTCTTCGTCATTGCGCTGATTCCGCTGTATTTCTACAATGGCAAGAAGGGAAGCGACAAAATTCCCAACATCTTCTTCTATCACTTTTACCCAACCCATTTCATTGTGTTGGCGTATATTAAGTATTTCATAACGAGTGCTACCTGGCAGGATATCTATATCCACGCCCACGTGATTTCTCTGGTAATTGGATTTTTCCTTCTGATGTACGTCTTATCTCAGCGTCCATCCAGAGCTCAGGTATCCGTTACCTTTTTCCTGACCTTCGGAACCATGTACGTCTTCGGATTTCTTCTGGAGATTACTGCCGGGGATGTGGCCGGCGCCTATGCTGCCACCAAACTGCAATATCTGGCACTGTGTATGGTGTTTGTTGCAGTTACATACTGTAATCAGGAGCTGTGTCACGTGCGAATGCCACGGACCCTCTACTGCATTCAGGCTGTAGTGACAGTGGTGGTCATGTACTATCTGTTTACCTACGAAGAGAATCACCTGTTTTATACCGGATTGTCCATCAATACCACGGCGGGACCATTCCCGCGTCTGGAAATCGAAGGCTACGGACCGGTCTTCTATGGATTTGTCCTATACTCGGCCCTCATCTGTGCGCTCCATGTGGGAATTGGCATATACTCAGCCATACACGGAACGACCACCCAGAAGAAGCGCCTCAGTTTGTTGCTCTATGCCCTCATTGCCATGTGGGGTGCCTATATCATCAAGCCGCTGAACATCACCAACGGATACGAAATCCCGGCGTTGTTCATCCCGTTTACCGCCTTTTTTATTACCCAGGCACTGGTGCGCTACAATTACCTGGATTCGGTTACGGTAAACTTCAGCAGCGCTCTAAGCCGCGGACAGACCGGTGTATTGGTCATGGATCGAAATCACAAGGTGCTCTACCACAACGAGTCCATGCATGGCTTGTTTGGAGCATTCAAAAAGTTCGACGATGCCTTCAAGATTCCTTATGTGGAGGAGGCCTTCCGTAAAAAGAGCAGTACCATCGAATTGGATGGTTACACCTACGAGATGAAGGTGGAGCCGGTATTAGAGCAGGGGCATCATACCGGAGATATCCTCTGGGTATATGATTTAACGGAGCATTATCAGGCCTATGACCGGGTACTGGAGACCTCCAATCATGATGACCTTACCGGAATCTATAATCGTCGATGGATGGAAAATCGCATGGAGCAGGCCATTGAAAATAAGGAGAATGGCGCCTTTTTCATGGTGGATTTGGATAAGTTCAAACACGTGAATGATACTTACGGACATCAGGTGGGAGATATGGCGCTGATCGTCTTGGCCTCCTGCCTTAAGCGGTATAAATCCAAGCTGTCCGAGAATGTATTTTGTGCTGCAAGATTGGGTGGTGATGAGTTCTGTATTTACTACCGGGGGGAGACAACCCGGGAGGCATTATCGGAGTTTTCAATGAACTTAATTACAGATTATGACGAAGAGTTGAAGCAGAACGGATACGACAATGTCACATCCCTCTCCATCGGAATTGCCATCTTAAACTATGAGAAGCCGGGGGAGGAAGTCAGAGATTTTGGCGATTTATATCGTCGGGCAGACCGCGCCTTGTATCGGGCCAAGGAAGCCGGCCGAAAGACATTTCGTATATACGAATGATTGGATTATGCAAATTGAATTATGCCAGACCCCGTGATATGATGAAATAAAGTCATTTTTGCAAAAGGGGGCAAGGGGCATGTCAAGAGAAAAGCAGAAAATGGAGTTCCGTTACTATGATATACCCAAGGGGGACTATGTACTGGCCAAGCTCGGTAAGGGCTGGGAGCAGGAGTACGGCCTGGGTATGGGACGGATGCTCCATTTTCATAATTATCTGGAGATCGGTTTCTGCTATCACGGCAGCGGTGAGCTCATCATCGAAGACCGCTCTTATCGCTACTCCGACAAGATGTTTACCATCATTCCGGAGAACATCCCACACACCACCATCAGTGATTCCGGCAATATCTGCAAGTGGGAATTCCTATTTATCAATATCAAAGATTTTATCCAAAACGAAATCAAATGTGACGAGATCAGTGCCGAGGAGATGCTGCGTATTTTCAACAAGCGCGGCACCCTAAAAAGCGTGAAGAATCATCCGGCGCTTGCAAAGCTGATTCTCAAAATCATTCAGGAATGCAGGGAACAGCCCTTGTATTATCGGGAAAGTTTGAAGGGCTATATCCATTCCTTCATCATCGAGGTGCTGCGACTGGATGAGGAACGGGAGAAGGCGAAGCGCTCATCGAAGATTAATACCTACATCCGGGATGCCATCGGATACGTGGGGGACCACTATCGGGAGGATATCAAAATCGCTGATTTGGCAGAGGTATGTGGCTTAAGTGAAAGTCATTTTCGCCGGATTTTTGAAGAGAGCATGAACATGAAGCCCTTAGATTATGTGAATATGATTCGCATCGATCGGGCCTGTGCTCTGATTCAGCGCGGGGATATGACCATGGAGGATATCTGTTATCACATCGGATACACCACCCCGTCTACGTTTAACCGAAATTTCAAGCGCCTTACCGGCAAGACGCCGGTGGAGTGGAAGAAGACGGAAGTGACCCTAGAAGGCGGTCTGGCAAATTTCCGCATAACCGCTGAAAAAGGCTGGGAAGGGAAGGAAGTGTAGTCGAATTTGCAAAAAATTGAGTTATTTATACTCACATATAGCAATAATTAGACGTTATAATGTACACATCTTCGAAAGAACAGGGGAGTTTTTAGTGCAAGTTTAACAAGGGTGAAAACAAAGAGCTTGTCAAATTTCCCACGGAACAAACAAGGAGGGTTTTTGATGAAGAAGAAATTACTTTCAATGATGCTGGTAGCAGCAATGGTAACCACATCCTTTGTAGCATGTGGTGGCAATGGCGGAAGCGCAGCAGGAACTGACGGAGCAGATGCAGGCGAGGCAGCTGCTGGTGGAACCGAAGAGGAAGCACCGGTTGAGTTAATCGGTACATCCGAGGATCCAAACACATTAACCGTATCCGCATGGGATGCAAACTTCAACATTCCGGCATTGGAAGCTGCAGCAGAAGCTTACAAGAAAGAGAATCCGGACTTCAAGTTAGAGGTTCAGACCGTATCCGGATCTACCGACGTAGAGCAGGCAGTAACATTGGCAGGATCATCCAACGATTACAGCCAGTTACCGGATATCGTATTATTCCAGGATCATTACATTCAGAGCTATGTAGCCAACTACCCAGATGCTTGGCAGGATTTAGAGGGCGCTGACATTGATTGGAACGACTTCGGAGCAGAGAAGTTATCCTACAGCACCATCGACGGCAAGCATTATGGAGCACCGGTTGATAACGGAACCTGTGTATTCGCTTATCGTATCGATGTTCTGGAAGAGGCTGGATACACCATCGATGATGTAACCGGAATTACTTGGGAAAGATGGTTAGAGATTGCAAGAGATGTGAAAGAGAAGACCGGATATGCATTGTTATCCATGGATCACAGTGGTGATGATCTTCCTTACATGATGTTACAGGCAGAAGGCCAGTCCCAGTGGAAAGATGGCAAGCCAAACTTGGTTGGTAACGACACCTTCAAGCAGATCATCGAAGTCATCGTAGAAGGTGCAAATGACGGAACCATCCTCTTAAGCAACAGCTGGTCTGACTACACCGATGCAACCATCATTGGTGATCAGGTAGCAGGCGTATTCAACGGTAACTGGATTATCCCAACCATCGAGCAGAATGAGAGCGCAAGTGGTAAGTGGGAGATTACAACCATCCCAACCTTAACCGGTAAGGAAGGTTATGCATCCAACGGTGGTTCTTCTCTTTACATCACAGGAAACTGCGAGAAGGTAGAATTAGCTCAGGCATTCCTGGCTTACACCTTCGGTGGTGGAGCAGGCGCTATGGATACTTATGATAACGCACTTCGTAACGGCGGTGTTATCACGACATGTGTATCTGCAGCAGAGTCCGATGTATATCAGGAAGGTGTTGCATTCTTCAACGATCAGGCAATCTACACCAAGATCGTAGAGATGGGAACACATGTACCAACCATCGAGCAGAACGACTATCACTACACCTTACGTACCTCTGTTGGTAACATGATCACCAACGTACAGAATGGTGCAGACCTGGATGCAGAAATTGAAAATGCCCAGAGCGAAGTGGAATTCGCAATGGAAGAGTAATCATAAGATACAAAACCGAACTGTATAAACTGATTGAATCGGGGGATCGGGCTATCCGATTCCCCGTTTTTTAAAAGAAAGGGGGATTTATCTTGAGTAAGGAAAGAAACATTCAAGCGAAACAGCAACGAGCTGGATGGCTGTTTCTGGCGCCTGCCACAATCTTGATTTTTATCATGAGTTTCTACCCGATGGTCCAGGCGTTTATTATTTCCCTGAAAAAGGGATCCAGTGCAAATATGCAGTGGCAGGAGCCGCTGTTCCACAATTACGCGCGAATATTACAGGATAAGACGTTCTTGACCGCGATGGGCAATACCTTCTTATACCTGATCATCGAAGTGCCGATTATGTTGGTTCTCGCAATCCTGTTGGCACAGATATTAAATAACAAGGACTTAAAGTTCCGGGGATTATTCCGTACCATGGTCTTCATGCCATGTGCCGTATCCCTTGTATCCTATGCATTGATTTTCAAATCCCTGTTTGCAACCCAGGGCTTAATCAATTCCGGATTAATGAATCTGGGAATTATCAGTGAAAACATCAACTGGTTGGGAACCACCGCAACCGCCCGTGCCGTCATCATCATCGGTTTGATTTGGCGCTGGACCGGTTACAATATGGTATTCTACCTGGCCGGTTTGCAGAATATTGAGTATTCCGTATATGAGGCATCCAAGATTGACGGAGCCAACGGATGGAAGACCTTCTGGTACATCACCGTACCGCTGCTTCGTCCGGTCATCGTTATGACCGCCATCATGTCCATCAACGGAACCTTGCAGTTGTTCGATGAGTCCGTCAACTTAACCAACGGCGGCCCGTCTAACACCACCATCACCATGTCACATTATATCTGGAACTTGTCCCTCGGACAGGGTGTTGCCAAGTTCGGATACGCATCTGCGCTTGCATTTGTGGTATTCATCCTGGTAGGAATCTTGGCATTCATCAACATGAAAGTAGGTGATAAGCGTGACTAAGACAAAGAAGAAAGTAAGCAACAGCTCTGCTATCCAGAGACGGTTGATTCCAAGTTATATCTTTTTAATTATTGTATGTTTTATTTCCGTTTTCCCAATTTATTGGATGTTAACGGCAGCAACGAATACCTCCTATGAAGTATCCGTTGGTAAAATCTGGTTCGGAACCAATGCATGGAATAACTTCCAGAACCTGTTACAGCAGTCCATCGGATCCGGTGCTCCACTGGCAAATATCATGTGGAACTCCTTCAAGTATGCGGGCGTGCAGACTGTATTGTGTATCTTCATCTGCTCCCTGGCCGGATATGGATTCGAGCTGTATCACGATTCCAAGAAGGATAAGTTATTTGCCATATTGCTTCTGGCCATGATGATTCCGGGTGTGGCAACCTTGATTCCGCTGTTTCGTATGATGTCTGCCTTCCATCTGTTAAGTACGGTGGCAGCCTTCATCTTACCGGGAATCTCCACCCCGTTTATGATCATGATGTTCCGTCAGAATTCGAGAAACTTCCCGGTAGACATTATGGAAGCAGCACGAATTGACGGACTCTCGGAGCTTGCAATCTTTTTCCGCATGTATATGCCGATTATGAAATCAACCTATGCGGCAGCAGCAGTTATCACCTTCATGAACGCATGGAATGCCTACATGTGGCCACGTGCGGTCTTAAGCGATAACAGCGCCATGACCATGCAGATGTTAGTTGCAAACTTATCCAACGGATACACCGTAGATTACGGTTTGTTGATGATGGGTGTATTATTCTGTTCCTTGCCAACCATGATTATTTTCTTCGTATTGCAGAAGCAGTTCGCAGAAGGAATAACCGGTGCCGTAAAGTAGCAGGATGTGTAGACTTTTAGAGGGCAAATACCAAATGACAGGGGTAGTTTGCCCTTTTTCGAAAAAAGGGAGGAAAATCGTGACAGTTTTTGATTATGGGATTGTAAAAAATCCGGAAATATTTCAGCAAAATCGATTCAGTGCGCATTCCGATCACGATTACTATCATACAACCGCGGCAGAGGAAGCCGGCGTATCGGATTTTCGTTATCTGTTAAACGGCATCTGGAAGTTCTCCTATGCCAAGAACTACGATTCGGCCATTCAGAATTTCTATGAGACCGACTATGATTGCAAGGTGTGGGACGATATCCGTGTGCCAAGTCATATTCAGATGGAAGGTTACGGCGTGCCGGCCTATGTGAACACCCAGTATCCATGGGATGGCAAGGAGGCGGTAGAGCCGGGAGAAATCCCTCGGATTTTCAATCCGGTGGCAAGCTACACCAAGTATGTGACCCTGCCTGAGATAATGGCTGAGGGTCCGGTGTACATCTCGTTTCAGGGTGTGGAAAGTGGATTTGCGTTGTGGGTCAACGGACAATACGTGGGCTACAGCGAGGACAGCTTCACTCCTAGCGAGTTTGACATCACCCCATATGTACGACGGGATGGAGAGAACAAGATTTCCGTGATGGTCTTCCGGTTTACCGCAGGTAGCTGGTGTGAGGACCAGGATTTCTTCCGATTCTCCGGAATCTTCCGGGATGTGTATCTCTACACCACCCCAAGTACCCATGTGCGGGATTTGCGGATTCGTACCCTGTTAGACGATGCCTATGAGGATGCGACGCTGGTGCTGAATTTTGTGAGTACGGCAGCAGGCAAGGCCAAGGTGGTACTCTGGGATGAAACCGGCGAAGTAGTGGTAGGAGAAGCAGAACTGGGCGGAGAAACCGAAGCCAGATTCCCGGTGGCAATGCCAAGAAAGTGGAGCGCAGAGCATCCAAACCTCTATGATTTGCGTATCGAAGTATACGATGAGAAGGGCAACTTCCAGGAGATTCTCACGGAGAAGGTGGGCTTCCGTCGTTTTGAATTGATCGATCATGTAATGTGCCTAAACGGCAAGCGGATCATCTTCCACGGCGTGAACCGACATGAGTTCTCCGCCAACAACGGACGCTGCATCCGGGATGAGGATATTGAAAAAGATATCATCACCATGAAGCAAAATAACATCAACGCCATCCGTACCTCTCACTATCCAAACCGCACCATGCTGTATCGCCTGTGTGATCGCTATGGAATCTATGTGATTGATGAAACCAACTTAGAAACCCACGGTGTTTGGGATAGTATCGGACGGGGTTATAACGACATCTCTTATTCCGTGCCGGGGGATCGGCCGGAGTACTTAGAACTGATTTTAGATCGTGCAAAGTCCATGTTTGAGCGTGACAAAAACCACGCCTCTATCCTGATATGGTCCTGTGGCAATGAGTCCTTTGGTGGTAGCGATTTGCAGAAGATGCATGATGCCTTCCATGATTGGGACAACACCCGACTGGTTCATTACGAAGGCGTACATTGGGACCCCAGATATCCGGATACCACGGATATGTACAGTACCATGTATACCCCGGCAGATGAAATCCGGGAGTTCTTAAAAACCCACCGGGATAAGCCATACATCAACTGTGAATATACCCATGCCATGGGAAATTCCTGTGGCGCGATGCATAAGTACACGGATTTAACCCATGAGGAGCCGCTGTTCCAGGGCGGATTCATCTGGGATTATATTGACCAGTCCATGACGTTAAAGGACCGCTATGGTGTGGAATTCCAGGGCTATGGCAGTGACTTTGGGGACCGCCCCAATGACGGAAGCTTCAGTGGTAACGGTATTGTCTATGGCAAGGATCGTGATCCGTCCCCGAAGATGCAGGAAGTGAAGTACAACTATCAGAATATCCGCATCGGCTTTGATGGAGATGCGGTGGTGATTAAGAATGATCACCTGTTTACCGAAACCAAGGAATATCAGTGTGTGATTACCTTGGAGAAGGATGGAGTCGAAGTGGATCGACAGAGTGGACGCATGGAAGCGGACCCACAGTCCGAGAACACCATGCCACTACCGATTACCCTGCCGGAGGATGAAGGGGAATATGTACTGACGGTCTCCTTCCAGTTGGCAGAGGATACCCTCTGGGCCAAGGCCGGACACGAGGTGGCCTATGGACAGACCGTCATCGGTCAACGTGCCAAGGCTGTACATGCGCCGAAGCCAATGACCGTCACCCAGGGCTGGTGTAATACCGGCGTACGTGGAGAAGATTTCGAGCTGTTGTTTTCCAATCTTCAGGGTGGACTGATCTCCTACGTATACGGCGGGCGAGAGATGATTCAGACACCGCCACGGCCAAATTTCTGGCGACCAATGACGGAGAATGATATTGCAAACCTGCTTCCCTTCCGAGCAGGTGCATGGAAGCTGGCAAGCATGTATGCAACGCCGAAGTATGCGGATGGCAGAAAAGCAACCTCTTATGAGGTCAAAGAAGGCAAGGATACGGTGGAAATCACCTATACCTACCATCTGCCAACCACACCGGCCAAGGATGCGCTTCTTACTTATGTGGTGCACGGAGATGGCGTGATTGATATCACCCTACACTTAGACGCCAGCGCCGATGTGGGCGAGCTTCCGGAATTGTCCGTACTCATGACATTCGATGCAGATTATGATAAGATGATGTGGTATGGTCGTGGACCGGAGGAAACTTATATGGATCGCAATCACGCCAAGATGGGTGTATACCGTCGCAGCGTGGCAGAGAATATGGCTAAGTACTTGGTACCGCAGGAATGTGGCAACAAGACGGACGTACGATATGCAGAGATTACGGATCACCGTGGTCGTGGTTATCGTATCGAAGGCGAGAACTTAAGCCTGTCTGTATTGCCGTACTCCCCGCATGAGATGGATTGCGCCACACATCCGAACCACTTGCCGCCGGTGCAGCATACCTATGTACGTGTCGGCCTGGCCCAGATGGGTGTAGGTGGTGACGATACCTGGGGTGCGAAGACCCATCCGGAGTATTGCATCGACAACAGCAAGCCGCTGGAGGTTTCTTTTTCCTTCCGACCAATCTAGATATGTAAAGCGAGGGAAATTATGGAACAGAGTTTATTTGTAGAGCAGATTGTAGCGCGTCGGAATCCCCCGATGACCAAGGTCACCCTGGGCATTATGGTTGCGTTGACGGTGTTTGTAGGACTGAATGGCATCCTGTTTTTGCAGCCGGTGATTTTGGTGATGTTTTTAATCTTGCTGGCACTGCTGTATTTTATGTATTTGCAGGTGAATATCGAGTATGAGTACTCCGTCACCGATGGAGAGTTGGACATCGATATCATTCGCTGGCAGCGCAAGCGCAAGCACTTACTTACCATTCCGATGGAGAGTGTTGTGGTGATTGCTCCGGGCAAAAGTGAACCGGTTAGCGCCTATAGCGGACGAAACCTGAAGACTTACGATTGCACCGCACATGACGCCACTCATCGGTACTATACCCTGGTGTTTAAGCCACAGGGCAGTACCACAGAAGAGAAGCTCTTATTCGAGCCGGATGAGCGTGTGTTAGACAATCTGTGGCGGAAAGCGCCAAGCAAAGTTCATAAAGAGGCATAAAAAATCCTCGCTTTCTATTCATTAGGAAGCGAGGATTTCTTTATTTACCGGCGATTAAGGCATCGGCAATCATCAGACCAATCTTACAGATCATGGCGTCTTCAAACTTGCGGATGTCCAGACCCGTCTGCTTTTCAAATTTATCGATACGATAAATCAAGGTGTTACGATGCACGTAGAGGGCACGAGCCGTTTCCGCAATGCTGAGGCCGTTGTCTAAGAAGGCTTGGATGGTATTGCGGGACTCGCTGTCCAAATCCTTGAAATCAAAGTCCGTAAAATGATCGTGCAGGAATTCGATGCACGCATGATGCGGAAGCTGGAAGATCAACTTCTCCATGCCCATCCGATGGTAGGATAGAACGGTTTCCGATGCGAAGAACAGGGAACCGATTTCTAGAGCTAGATAGGCGTTCTGGTATAATTCCGGCAGCAGCAGAGGATCAGAGACACAGCGATCGTAGGCGATACGAGCGGAAATCATGGCTTCGGTACCGAGCATATCGGTGGTGGAAGCAACGGTCTCGTATAATTCCTCTTCTGTAGCAGCGGTTTTTAATTCCCGAAGCCAGGCCACATGCGTATCGTCCATCTTTACGAAGTGGTCCGCTCCCGGAGAAGACATACTGCTAAGAATGGAGAGGGTCTCTCTGGAATAGGGCTGGCGGAAGGCAATCAAAAAAAGCACCACCGGGGTGCCTTTCTCGACATGAAACCGGTGTAATCCAGGAACAATTTCCTCCTTAGGCAATTGCCCAAGGAGGAATTGTTGAAAGAAGAAATTACGATTGTCATCGGAGGGAAGGTGATGAAGAAGCTGTTCCAATTTCTCAATCGTCTGAACCTCGTCATTGGTATTCTCTGTGATTTCAAAAGTAATCCCGGTTTCTTTGTATAATTTTTTTAACAGTGCATCTCGCTTCTGTTCGTAATTCATAAGTAAAACCCCCATAATTCATTGGTTAGTTCTATCTTAAACAATTCCGAAAGAAGCGTCAATGCAAGGTCTTAAGACTAGTTGGTAATGGTAACTCCGGTCTCCTTGTCGAAGAAGTGAGACTTCTCCATATCAAGTGCGAAGCTGATGGTATCACCGGTCTTAGCGGTTGTACGAGGATCAACACGTGCAGTGATCTGAGCGCCTGCATAATCGAAGTACAAGAATACTTCAGCACCAAGCAACTCGTATACACGGATGGTAGACTCGATTACGCTGTTTGGAGAAGCATCGATGAACATCTGGGAGTCATGGATGTCTTCCGGACGAATACCAAGTACTACGGTCTTTCCATCATAACCACCATCGATTAATGCCTTGGTCTTAGAAGCAGGAACAGTGATTTCCTTGTCGCCGATGGTAGCGGTAACAGCAGTTCCGTTTACCTTGATCTTAGCATCGATGAAGTTCATCTGAGGAGATCCGATAAATCCAGCTACGAACTGGTTGCATGGCTTGGAATATAAGTTCTGAGGAGAGTCGATCTGCTGAACAACACCGTCCTTCATAACTACGATTCTGGTACCAAGGGTCATAGCCTCAGTCTGATCATGGGTAACGTAGATGATGGTTGCACCAAGTCTATCATGTAACTTGGAGATCTCAATTCTCATCTGAACACGAAGCTTTGCATCCAAGTTGGAAAGCGGCTCATCCATGAGGAATACCTTAGGGTTACGAACGATTGCACGACCCATAGCAACACGCTGTCTCTGTCCACCGGACAAAGCCTTGGGTTTACGGTCAAGCAGGTGCTCTATATCAAGAATCTTGGCAGCCTCGTGAACCAGCTTATCTATCTCTGCCTTGGGAGTCTTGCGCAGCTTAAGACCAAATGCCATATTGTCATAAACAGACATATGAGGATACAGCGCGTAGTTCTGGAATACCATCGCGATATCACGATCCTTGGGCTCAACGTCATTCATGAGCTTGTCACCGATCCAGAGCTCACCCTGGGTGATCTCCTCAAGTCCGGCGATCATACGAAGCGTAGTGGACTTGCCACAGCCTGAAGGACCTACGAATATGATGAATTCCTTGTCTTCGATCTCAAGGTTAAAGTCCTTAACAGCCACAAAACCGTTAGGATAAACCTTCTGAATGTTCTTTAACGATAAACTTGCCATTTTACATCTCCTTAAATTTCTTTTGGCAGTATTATTAGTGGTTTTCCACCCTGCCACATCAAGATAATCATACACAACTTGCCAATAAAATACCATATCTAGAACTACTAAAATCTAATTTTATTTTTTGTGAAAATTGCATAACCTGAACAAACGCTTAATCCAGTGAATATCCGCCGGAAATGTATACGGTCATTTCCCCCTTCGCCAGAACCGCGCTGTCACCTGCAAGCCCCATATATAACGAGTAGAGAACAGCCGTCATTCCGTCTTTAAACAATTCTCCGGAGCTGATATTTACAAGGCCTGAACTTCCGGCAACAATGCCGCTTCCGGAATATATCACCAGCAGAGTACCCTGATCAAGGTTCAGCACATCTCCTTTGCTCAGCGTAATTTTAGTCATGCCCCCGTTTTTGCCTGAGCCGGTTTGAGACGTGTATCCGCCTTCTCCTGTATTATCCATGTTTGCCAGTCTTGACTCAAGATAACTCAAGGTAACTATAGGATCGGCCTGTGTTCCTGGCTCACCGGCTCCGGCGCCAAACGACATCCCGGCTTTGAACGCTATGAGCAAGGCCAAGATCAGCCCCAGCGTCAAAGCGGTTTTTATCAGGATCTCAGTCTTTTTTGTGTTAGTGGAGTTTTCTTTCTTGACCATGTTTTAAAAACCTTCCGTTTGGGATATTAAATGATTTCCTAGTACATCGATCGCGAAATAACTGGACTAATGTGCCGAATGCTTGCCCGAGAGTACATGTCTGAAAACGCAGACGTAGCGGGCTACGGCGAGACTTTCAGGCGTGTGCTATCGCTAAAGCCGTCAAGCATTCGGTCCAGTTATTTAAGAATCGATGTACTAGTTATGCTTAATAATCGCTCCGGATTATTTCAAAGATCATGTTTCCTATCGCATCGGCATCAGGCAGCGTGTTCTCATTGTGCCGTATCACCGGGAGCTCATGATAGCGCACTTCGGCATTTTCACATTGTCTGGCTTTAAGATACAGATCTTCGTCAAATCCGCCGGCTTCGAATACCGCGCTGGATTCGAACCTTATTCCAAGCATTTCGCCGATTATCTGTCTTCCGGCATCATAAGCTTTGTCACTGCCGTAATATTCATACAGATTGTACATCCGCACTGTCTGAGGCAGGGTGACATTGGCCGGAGTAAGTTCCGAGTACAACTCCCCGCTCATGGTGTAGCTGATATCCGTGTCGATCCCGATCAGATCAAAACAGGACTTATCCTGTGATATTATCCCTGCAAGTATATTTGCTATCCGCCCGCTATCCGTGTCGATTTCATATATGATCTGCGAAAACCCTGCCGGATTTAACTTTGGCTCCGGGACTTTTGTGATAACAGGCATGGGTTTTCTTTCTCCCCTTTGAGTATTTATCAGGGAAAAACCTGCAAATACCGCCAGTGTGAGCAGAAGGAGCGTTATAACCAGGAGC
Organism: Lachnospiraceae bacterium; assembly: GCA_024690885.1. Lineage (GTDB taxonomy): Bacteria > Bacillota > Clostridia > Lachnospirales > Lachnospiraceae > XBD2001. The sequence goes on along the minus strand of JAILOI010000006.1, from coordinate 9,804 downwards.
ACGATCTTACGCATTTTTTCACCGTCTTTCGTCAGATCCATCCCCCGTCAAACCCGATGATCTGACCGGTCAGATATAAGCTTTGATCACACATCGCGTCTACGAGTTCCGCAACCTCATCTGCCGACGAAAAACGTCCGGCCGGTATTGAAGCGCAGAGTTCTTCCTTCTCAGCGGCATTCAGATGGTCATTCATACCTGTGTCTATGCACCCGCAGGCGATCGCGTTGACTGCGATCCCCGATGGAGCCAGTTCCTTGGCCAGCGCTTTTGTATAAGCGTTTACTCCGCCCTTGGAAGCTGAATACGCAACCTCACATGAGGCTCCGCAGCATCCCCACACAGAGGATATGTTTATGATCCGTCCCCTGCCATGAGCGATCATATGCGGAACGGCTGCCCTGCAGCAATAATGTACTGAGGAAAGATTGACACCGATCATACGATCCCAGATATCGTCAGTAACATCCTGTACAAGGCCTATATGTGATATCCCGGCGTTATTGACCAGTATATCGATATTGCCTCCCGCGGTCTTACCGGAAATATAACCAAACATTTCCCGTACCGCTGACGGATCGGACACATCCGCCTTAAACCTGAAAACATTACCTGATACGGAAGCATTCCTTTTTATCTCTGACGCAAGTATTTCCGTTTCTTCCAGCTGCTGTGAAACACCTGACGAGTTAATGAATAAATTACAGTTTCTCCCGGCGAGCCGAAGAGCGATCGCCCTTCCGATCCCTCTAGAGGCACCTGTTATAAGAATATTCTCCATTGTTTAGCATCCCGTATCCACGACCAGTGTTTTAGACAATGAGCACAGGTCAAAAGCCTGTGCTCAATAATCGCATCAATTTATAAATATAGATTTAATAAATATTTAAATCGTGTTTAAATTACCGACGGTCAGTTTACTGCCAGATCAAGGCGTGATCACTGTCTTTCCGCCCATATAAGGCTGAAGTACCTTCGGAATGTTCACACTTCCGTCTGCATTGAGATTATTTTCAAGGAAGGCTATCAGCATACGGGGAGGTGCTACCACGGTATTGTTAAGTGTATGGGCAAAATATTTTTTTCCGCCTTCTCCGACTACACGGATACGAAGACGCCTCGCCTGTGCATCGCCAAGATTTGAGCAGGAACCCACTTCAAAGTATTTCTTCTGTCTGGGCGACCATGCCTCCACATCACAGGATTTAACCTTCAGATCCGCAAGATCGCCCGAACAGCACTCCAATGTACGCACCGGTATATCCATGGATCTGAAAAGATCTACCGTATTCTTCCACAGCTTGTCATACCAGGTCATACTGTCCTCAGGCTTGCAGATAACTATCATTTCCTGCTTTTCAAACTGATGGATGCGGTATACGCCTCTCTCCTCTATTCCGTGAGCTCCTTTTTCCTTGCGGAAGCAGGGTGAATAGCTGGTGAGCGTATGGGGCAGAGTGTCCTCCTGAACCATCGTATCTATATACTTTCCGATCATGGAATGTTCGCTGGTACCGATCAGGTACAGATCCTCACCTTCGATCTTGTACATCATGGCATCCATTTCAGCAAAACTCATTACTCCGGTAACTACGTCACTTCTGATCATGAAAGGCGGAACGCAGTAGGTAAAGCCTCTGTCGATCATGAAATCCCTGGCATAGCTGATAACAGCTGAATGAAGTCTGGCTATATCGCCCATCAGATAATAGAAACCATTGCCGGCAACCCTTCTGGCCGCATCCAGGTCGATACCGTGCAGCTTCTCCATAATGTCCGTATGATAAGGGATCTCAAAATCAGGAACCGCAGGCTCACCGAAGCGTTCCAGTTCCACATTGCAGGAATCGTCCTTGCCTATAGGAACGCTGGGATCAATGATATTGGGAATGAGCATCATGCGCTTAGTAACTTCCGCTTCCAGCTCCGCCTGTTTCTTTTCAAGTTCCGCAAGCCTGTCTCCAAACTCAGCGACCTGTTTCTTGATCTCCTCTGCTTCTTCCTTCTTGCCCTGTCCCATCAGAGCTCCGATCTGCTTGCTCATCTGGTTGCGCTTATTTCTAAGTTCATCCGCTTCCCCCTGGGTTGTCCTGCGATCGGTATCGATACTGATCACCTCATCAACCAGAGGAAGCTTCTGATCCTGAAACTTGTTTCTGATGTTCTGACGAACCACGTCGGGGTTCTCACGTAAAAATTTTAAATCTATCATTTTATCTCTCCTTCCGGCATAAAGCCGATAAAAATATTAGAATACATAACTCATATCATGAGTAAGGTTGATGAGGGGCTCCCATGTAGCATATCTGACCACGCCGTCAGCTTCAAGCCCATGTTCAGCCTGAAACGCCCTGACCGCTGCATCCACTTTATCATCAAAGTTTTCTGTTTCTTTTTCAAGATATCCCAGCCTTACAAGTCGCTGAGTCAGATTGCGGATCACGCTCGCACTCATTCCTGCCGTGCTCCGGGAAAGAATGGGAAACGGCTCATCATGTTCGTATTGAAGGAAACCCAGCTCATAGTACTGGAAGTGCATGGTGTCGGCGCATATTTCGTAATTTCCGCCCCAGAACCAGCCATAGCGTTCAAATATATCTATCACTTCATCAGGTATGCAATATGGATTATCTTTATTTCTTAAGTCGTTTCCTTTACCCAGGAAGTAATCGTTGTCATAATCGCCCATGTTGATATCAATAGCGACACCAAAAGCATGAGTAGACATCAGTTTTGAATTGACAAGCCCGACTCCACCTACCTTCCTGTACTTATATCCCGAGAGATAATTAAATGGAAATTTAATATCCAACAGGAAGATATCACTGAATATACACTTTACGCTGTCCACCAGATTCTCATTTATGGTAAGCGGCCAGTATGAAGGACGTTTATCGCCGTTCGCATCCATTTTCCATACGGGAACCTCAATGGTTACCATGTGTTCTGAGGCTTCGTCATCATTCTTAAATCCTTCGGGCATGTCTCCGACAACATATCTCTTTTTATCGACGCCGGTGATGTACCTGTACCGGTCATTATCACTGTCAGTAGGTATCCGTAAAGCCGAGGCGACAACATCGGCGTCAAAATGTGAAGGAGACGTTACCAGTAACGCGCTTATGTGTTCCGGATATTCAGCCTCCTCATAAGCTTCATCAACCGACGCCGCCACATCAGCTATTTCATCCTCATCGGGATCAAGATAAACAAATCCGTGCGGAACAACGGGATCGATCACTTCCCTGCTGCCGTCTTCAATAACATCATCACCGATTATCTCTGTATCGTCGTCTGTAACACTACTGTTTTCACCTTCCTGTACGACATCGTCAGAAATATCCGTTGTGCCGGGATCGGGTGTCAGCACCTTGTCCTGTGATGTATCTTCTGTGTCGCTTATTTCGGCAACGACCGCAGGTGTTACGATTTCTGCAGCGACCGTCGGCATCAGCTCTTCAGTAACGGTCTGTCCTTCCTCTGCACGGGCATCCGTACTACCGGAATCATTGTATATAGAAACGGCAAGAACTACGATGAATACCGCCGAAATCTTTACCAATAACTGCAGATATGTATTCGATTGTTTCATGCTGTCCTCTTTCAGTAATAAAAAATGACTACAGTACAAAATAATACTACTATATCAGGAATTTATCAATAGTAATAAACAATTCCTTTTCATCTACCGGCTTATGCAGATACGCATTCATCCCCGCGTTTTTCGCGTTCATGGAATCCTCCGGCAAAGAAGTAGCGGATAACGCGATGATCGGAATAATAGCCGCATCCTGCATATTACTTCCTCTGATTTGTTTTGTCGCCTCCACACCATCCATTACCGGCATTTGGATATCCATAAATATCATGTCATAATAAAACGCATCATGTGTAAGATATGCATCGCATGCCTCTTTTCCGTTGAGTACCACATCGGTTTCCAACCCGCGATACCCCATAAGCGTGGCAAGTATCTCGCCCATGACCATATTATCTTCAACGATAAGTATCCGTCTCCCGATATATACTTCGCTGTATTCATTTGGCTCTTCTTCAGGCTGAGCTGCAGGCGCTGACAGCCTGGTGTCCCCCTTGACCTCCACAGGAATGCTTGCAACAAATTCCGTCCCCGCTCCGTCCGCAAAAAACTCGCATGACCCGTTCATCATTTCTGTCAGGTGCTTTGTGATTGCCATATTGACGCCTGTACTGTTTGACGTTCCACTCTTCCCCATGATACTGACAAAGGGGTCAAATACGCGCAGAACATTTTCAGGATCGAATTCTGAATTTTCATCCTTTACGCTTATGATAAGCATAGTCTGTTTTGAACCGGTGGGCTCGATCCTAAACGATACGCTGATATCTGTACTCTCCGGTGAATTCCTGCATGAGTTGTTCACTGCGTTGATGATGATCCGCGCCAGCTTGATATCGTCGGCCAGGATCGACAATTCGGGATCGAATTTATAATCAATATGCTGCTTTTTGCCTGCTGCCAAAGGATCGACAAACTTTCTGACACCCGAAATCACATACTCCAAAGTCACCCATATCCTGTTCAGTTCGTGATCCAAACCCTTTACCAAAGACATATCGGCACAATCCGCCACCAGATCTATCAACTGCTTTATCAGATTCTCCATGCGGCCTATGCAATCAGCAGTAACATCAGGGCTCTGGATATTATGCCTCATAATGGATATCATACCCATCGCAGAATTAAGCGGCGTCCGCATTTCATTGGTGATATTGGTCAGGAACCGGGCTTTGGCATTGTCCGCTTCATTATAATTTTTATTGGCCTGCTCCAGCAGATAATGGAATGATTCATTGAGCTTCATGCGTGAAACCACATAAGAAACCAGAGAAGTCACTTCTCTGATGGTATCCAGTTCCAGTTCACTCCATTCATATTTTTCAAATCGGTAAAAGCACATACCGCCCAGGTAATCCTTATCCATCACCATAGAGCATCCGACAAAGGCCTTCGCGCCCACAGCATCAAAGAATCCTCTGGTTACCGGATCAAATTCCTCGGCGTCCACATCATATACCACATTTAATCTTCCGTCTTTTCCGAAAGGATTAAGCAGCTCATTATCAGGATTGGATGAGTAGTCCAGCATCAGCCTGTCATCGCGTATCTTATGAGAAGGATCCCACATACATCTCATCTCCAGCAAAAAGGGGATCTCATTTGTACGCATGACCAGACCGCCATCAATGCCCATTCCTTTGCCGACAATCTCCAGACACTGTCTTACGCCCTTGCATTCTTCAAAATGTACCAAGGTTCGGCATACATCAAAAATGATACTGTCTTTAGTCTTATTATCCATATTTACTGTTCCCTGTCACTGATATTCCTGATATTTCGTGCCGTATCCCTTGCTATCGCACTGGTCTGATATCCTTTTTCCCTATAATAATCCGCCATGAGAATGGCGAATGTAAGTGACCTGTGCTGTCCTCCGGTACAGCCGAAGCCTACCACCAGCTGAGCCTTCCCTTCCTTCTCATACATGGGGATCGCGGTATCAAGATATTCTCTGATCCTGGCAAATAAAGCCTGCGAGTCCGCGCTGGACATAACAAAGTCGCGAACTTCTTTATCCTTTCCGGTAAGCCCTTTAAGGTCTTCCACATAAAAAGGATTGGGCAGGCACCTGACATCAAATACCAGATCAAAGTCCGCGCTTATGCCATATTTATAACCAAAAGCCACAAAGCTTACAGTCATGGGTTTTGACAATGATGCCGGGATCGTCTCCAGAAGCTTTTCTCTGAACTGAACTGTCGACAGCATGGACGTATCGACCGTAAAATCTGCAGCTGCCCTCAAATCAGCCAGTAATCCCCTTTCCGTCTCTATAGCACTCTCCAGATCGAGTTCGGGATTACTCATCATCAGCGGATGAAGACGTCTGGTTTCCTTGTAGCGTTTAAGCAGTACAGATGAATCACATTCCAGAAACAGAAGCTTAATATCCGCGATCTCTTTCAGGGCATTTAAAGCTTTACCTGCTTCCTTGTAGATATTTACATCCCTGACATCGATAGTAATACACGCTTTATTTGGAAAGTCCTCAAGTTGACCAAGCATGCGGACAATATCTACCAATAGTTTCGATGGGAGATTATCCAGACAATAATAGCCATTATCCTCAAAAAAATCAAGAGCCTTAGACTTACCGGAACCGGACATTCCGGATACTATCATGACCTGCAGCAATTATCCCGCCTGCCTTTCCGCATTTTTATTTTCGCTATCCGTTATCGCCATAGAAGGATCGCGTAAGCTGCAACGCTTCGTCAAACGGATCTTTGGACATATCTATCCAGTGAATGTCCTTCCTCTTTCTGAACCAGGTCATCTGTTCCTTGGCCAGATGTCGGATTTCCATAAACAGTTTGTCAAAAAACGCTTCATATGAGCCAAAGTCTCCGCGGATATACATCATGGCGTATCTGTATTCCAGACCCAGCCTGTACAAAAAATCCTCACTTACCCCACTATCCAGCAGCCGCTTTACCTCATCGAGCATTCCCTCTTCCAGACGTCTTTGAAGCCTTACCCTGATCCTTTCGTAGAGGATCTCGCGTGGCCAGGTAACCCCTATAATGCAGGTTTCATACCGTGGAACAGACGGAAGATTTCGAGGGGCGTTAGCGATGATCTTCTCGGCCGAGCGTTCCAACCGTCGTTTATTTTTTAAATCAACATTTAATAATTCAGAAGGATTTTCCTTTTCTATCAAGCTTTTCAATTCTTCCAGAGTCATGGCTTCGACCCTTTGGCGCACTTCTTCATCCGGCTTTGCGTCCGACAGCACATAACCGTCTGCCACAGCGTTGATATACAGCCCGGTCCCACCTACCAGATAAGCTCTCCTGCCTGAGCACAGTATATCATCTATAGCCTTATAAGCCATCTCCTGATACTGTTTCAGCGAAAAAAACTCACCGGGTCGGACCACATCCAGCAGATGATGCGGAACACCCTTCATCTCTTCCGGCCTGATCTTGCCCGATCCCAGATCAAGTCCGCAAAATACCTGCCTGGAATCAGCAGACACGATTCCGGCTCCGGTTTCAAGGGCAAGCCTGACACCCAGATCGGATTTTCCGGAAGCATTTGTTCCGGCTATGATCAATAGTTTTTCCATAAATGTTTATTATAATACTATTTCGATTATAAATCAAGAATTCATATCCGTCTCAGTTTTTGGAAAACTCTTCCAGTACGAGACCGGGGTTTCTTTCTGCCACAGTCCTTACGCTCCATTCATGGGCAAACAGCAATAGAGGATTGTCTTTAAGATCCTTGACTCGCTTGGTATCAGACGTGACATTGAGATCTTCCAGCCTTTTCGGAGTCTCAACAACCCATCTTACGTACTCGTAAGGAAGCGGATCCATGCGTATCTCCACACCGTATTCCGATTCCAGCCTGAATTTCAGGACATCAAACTGCAGTACTCCCACTACCCCGACAATGATCTCTTCCATTCCCGAATTAAACTCCTGGAATATCTGGATCGCGCCTTCCTGTGCTATCTGCATTACTCCTTTTATGAACTGCTTGCGTTTCATTGTATCGGCCTGTCTGATCTTCGCGAAATGCTCGGGAGCAAACGTAGGTATTCCTTCATAGCACACCTTCATTTCGGGGCTGCATACCGTATCCCCTATGGAGAATATTCCCGGATCAAATACTCCGATGATATCACCGGCATAAGCCTCACTGATGCCCTTGCGTTCTTCGGCCATCATCTGCTGAGGCTGAGAAAGCCTCAATTTTTTGTTCCCCTGTACATGAAACACTTCCCTGTCCGCGTCAAAACGGCCCGAACATACTCTCATAAAAGCTATACGATCCCTGTGAGCCTTGTTCATATTGGCCTGTATCTTAAATACAAAGGCAGAGAAGGGATTGTCCATGGGATCGATCTCGTTTCCACCTGCCATTCTGGCCAACGGCGGAGGAGTAAGATTCAGAAAGTATTTCAGGAAATTCTCCACACCGAAATTATTTAATGCCGAGCCGAAGAATACCGGGGTCAGATCGCCTGCCTGCACTCTTTTAAGATCAAAGGCATCCGTGGCGCCTTCTACAAGTTCTATTTCCTCTTTAAGTTTGTCGTGAGCGGTTTTTCCAAGCAGCTCGTCGAGAGAAGGATCACCTATCACTGCTTCTACGGACTCGACTTCCTTCATACCGTTATTGGCCGCGAAATACCTGCTGATCTTCCGTGTCTGACGGTCATACACTCCCTGAAAGCCCTTGCCCGAACCTATAGGCCAGTCCATAGGACATGTGCGGATCCCCAGAACCGTCTCTATCTCATCGAGCAGTTCATAGGTATCCCTGGCTTCCCTGTCCATCTTATTGATAAAAGTAAAGATCGGAATATGTCTCATGACACAGACCTTAAACAGTTTAATGGTCTGTGCCTCAACACCTTTTGAGCCGTCTATGACCATGACAGCGGAGTCCGCAGCCATGAGAGTTCTGTAAGTGTCCTCCGAGAAATCCTGATGGCCGGGAGTATCCAGGATATTTATGCAGTATCCGTTATACTCGAACTGCATAACAGAACTGGTAACCGAAATACCACGCTCCTTCTCTATCTCCATCCAGTCGGAAACCGCGTGTCTGGATGTTTTTTTAGCCTTGACGGAACCGGCCAGATTGATCGCTCCTCCATACAGAAGCAGTTTCTCGGTAAGAGTGGTCTTGCCTGCGTCAGGGTGTGAAATGATTGCAAAAGTCCTTCTTTTTTCTATCTCTTTTCTTATGTCATTCATAGCATTATTTAATTCCTGTTTTAATTATATATTATATTATGATTTAATTAGTATAATCTTGTGTTTTTCAGCACATCAATGAATTCCGCATTCGTCCTGGTACGTGAAAACATTCCGATTATTTTTTCTATTGCTTCATCGGTTTTTGAAGAGTTGAATGCGCGCCTCAATATATTATTGGCATCGATCTCATCTTTATTGAGCAGCAGATCCTCTCTTCTCGTACTGGACCTCGGAAGATCGATAGCAGGGAATATCCGCCGTTCAGACAGGTTTCTGTCCAGAACCAGTTCCATATTGCCTGTTCCCTTGAACTCCTCAAACACAACATCATCCATGCGGCTTCCGGTCTCTACCAGAGCTGTGGCCAGCACTGTCAACGATCCGCCTTCACGCATGCAGCGGGCGGCACCGAAGAATTTCTTGGGCATATGCAGCGCAGCCGGATCAAGTCCGCCGGAAAGGGTTCTTCCGCTGGGCTGGCAGGTAAGGTTATACGCCCTTGCCAGCCTGGTGATGCTGTCCAAAAGGATGACTACATCCCTGCCATGTTCTACCAGACGTTTTGCCCTTTCTACGGCCATTTCGGATACCCTTTTATGATTTTCGGGAAGTTCGTCAAATGTCGAGTATATCACTTCCACATTGGGACCCTGTATATACTCCTTCATATCCGTAACTTCCTCAGGCCTTTCGTCAATAAGCAATATAATGACATGTATCCCGGGGTAATTGGTCTGAATGGCTTTGGCTATCTGTTTCAGCAGTGTTGTCTTGCCGGCTTTGGGCTGTGAAACGATCATTCCACGCTGCCCTTTGCCTATAGGTGAAAGCAGATCCACTATCCTCAGGGCAGGGAGACATCCCCTGGTTTCCAGCCTTATCCTTTCATGAGGAAATACAGGAGTCAGATCTTCAAAACGCTTACGTTTCACGGCTTCATTCGGGTGCATGCCATTGATCGTCTTTATGTACAGCAATGCGCTGAATTTT
>JAILOI010000130.1 GCA_024690885.1 Lachnospiraceae bacterium | reverse complement strand
CGAATGTCCTTATCCTCCACGCCAAATTTGTCACTGATATATTGATACCAATTCTGTTCCATAGACTATGCTCTACTCCATACCACACCCTCGCGGGTATCTTTAATTACGATTCCTTTTGCCAGAAGTTCATCACGAATTGCATCTGCCGTTGCAAAATCCTTGGCCTTCTTTGCCTCTGCACGACGGGCAATGGCATCCTGGATATAAGCCTCTAATTCTTCATCCACACCGGCATCTTCCTCGGAAAGTGCCTTGGCATGACCAATCAGATCCAAGGATAACACGCGATCAAAGCTCTCGACGATGGCAAGCTTGGTTGCATCGTTGGTATCTGCCTTCAATGCATCGTATAACACGGTAATCGCCATGGCTGTATTTAAGTCGTTGGAAATCTGTTCGCAGAACTTTGCTTCGAACGCAGCCTTCACCGCTTCATCCACAGCGCCCTCCGGTTTGAATTCCGAAACCTTCTTCACCAGCTTGTTATAAGCAGCCTTGGTATTATCCAAATTCTCATAAGAGAATACCAGCGGCTTACGATAATGAGACTGTAAGCAGAACAAGCGATATACCAACGGGTCGTACCCCTTCTCCTGCAATACCGATACGGTAAGGATGGCGCCCTTGGACTTGGACATCTTACCGGACTGGTCGTTCAGATGGTTGCTGTGGAACCAGTACTTGCACCACTCATGTCCCAGATAGCTTTCTGACTGTGCAATCTCATTGGTGTGATGTGGGAAGATATTGTCCACGCCGCCACAATGGATATCGATATATTCACCCAAGTGCTTCATAGAAATGCAGGAGCACTCGATGTGCCATCCCGGGTAACCAACGCCCCACGGGCTCTCCCACTTCAAGGCCTGATCTTCGAACTTGGACTTGGTAAACCATAGTACGAAGTCCGTTTTGTTCTTCTTGTTGGTATCCTCTTCTACATCGTCACGCACACCGACTTCCAAAGCTTCCTTCTCAACAGCGGAAGAAAAAACGTAGTAGTCCTGTAATTTGCTGGTGTCAAAATACACATTGCCACCGGCGATATAGGCATATCCCTTCTCAAGCAGGACCTCCACCATATGAATAAATTCCGGAATACAGTTGGTTGCCGGCTCGACCACATCCGGTCGCTTATTGCCAACGGCATCGAAATCCTTGAAGAACGCATCGGTATAGAACTTGGCAATCTCCATAACGGTCTTGTGCTCACGCTTCGCTCCGGCCACCATCTTGTCTTCGCCGGTATCTGCATCGGAAGATAAGTGTCCCACGTCTGTAATATTCATCACACGCTTTACATCATATCCGGCGTACTCCAAAGACTTGATGAGCACATCCTGCATGATATAGGTACGGATGTTACCGATATGTGCAAAATGATATACGGTAGGTCCGCAGGTATACATACTTACCTTGCCTTCTTCTCTCGGAATAAACTCCTCAACCTCACGATGTAATGTATTGTAAAACGTAAATTTCTGCATGTTTAATGATTCTCCTCTTCCCTTTCCATAATCGTCTCTATCGTCCGGCGCATCCACTGCAACCACCACAGGAAGCAACCTCACCGAATACGGCATTGCTGCCATCATAGATGGATTCTAAGATACAGACAGCCTGAGAGGAAATGCCTTCCTCTCGTCCGGTAAAACCTAAGTGCTCTTCCGTCGTTGCTTTGATGTTTACCTGATTCGGTTGGATTTCCAACACCCGTGCCACATTGGCAATCATCTCGTCAATATATGGACGAAGCTTGGGCTGCTGGGCAATCACGGTTGCATCAATGTTGCCAACCACATATCCCTGTTCAAATAATAAGCCACGCACTTCCTCCAATAGTTTCATGGAATCTGCATCCTTGTACTTCGCGTCTGTATCCGGAAAATGCTTTCCAATATCTCCAAGTGCTGCCGCACCAAGAAGTGCATCCATAATTGCATGTAATAAAACATCCGCATCCGAATGTCCCAAAAGTCCTAATCTGTGTGGTATCTCTACGCCACCGATAATCAGTTTGCGACCTTCCACCAGCTTATGGACATCATAACCGGTTCCGATTCTCATCTATATATTCTCCTATAATTATCAAGATTTTCTCACTAACTATACTATTATACACAAAAATCAAGAGATAAAAAGAACCGGAAGGATTTTTCTTCCGGTTCTTATCCATTATTTCACTGCATAAATGCCAAACATCCGATCCGGCATATAGAAATCATCCTGCGTTGCATAGATGCGATCACCAACAGACGTATCCGAATACACATCGTGAAACCCCAATGCCTGTAAGACCTCCAAATCCCAAATCGGACGATCGAAAGAACTGATAGACAGCATATGGTAGATTTTATGGCACTCTTCTTTCATTGCATCAGCCACGCCCTTATGGGCACAGTTTTCCTGCCAGTTATACTTATGGAATCCCTTGGCATACTCTGCATCATAGACCACAAGCATTCCGCCGGGTTTTAACAGCTTCATCCATCGCTCGTATGCCTCCACCGGATGTGGCAGGGTCCAGATCAGATTACGGCTGACAATCACATCAAAGCTTTCTTCCTCAAAATCCGGTTGCTCCGCATCCATCACAAGAAGAGTTGCATCCACACCGTGATGTTCCAAAAGTGCGTTTCCTTTTTCAATCATCTCCGGCGTCAAATCAATTCCGGTCACCTGATGTCCCATCGGCGCCAGTACCGCTTCAAAGAAACCGCTACCACAGCCCACATCCAAAATCCGAAGACCTTCCTGCTTCGGCAAAAGCTGACGGAATTCTTCCCGCCACAACGCCACCTTGTCGCTATGGATTTCCGCATGCTTGTGTTCCGCAAAACTCTCAGCACGCTTTGTCCAATAAGACACCACCGCATCCTTGATTTCCATGGGTTCCTCATCAAACGGAATCTGTTTTAATTCACTCATTCTTTTACTACCTTAATCATGAACATCGGGCTCGATGCATAGTTCATTTTTTCTTTCTCGGAATAGACACAGGAACCAATATCCTCTGTTACTTCAACCGAACGCACCCCATAACCGCGAAATACCGCTTCATCCCAAGCCGGGCGGTGCAGATTCGTAAGTGGCAACTGAAGTGCAATGGACTCCATTACATCGAAGTTCTCACCCACGTTGTAATCCTCATATCCGGCCTTCGCAACATTGGCACGGTCCAATTCGTATGCTTCCTTGCGGGCATCGTCCCGAAGGTAATGATACCAATTGGCATCAAATACCAACAGCAACCCCTGGGGCTTTAGTACCCGAAGCCACTCCGCATAGGCAGCCTTCGGATCCGGTAAGTTCCAAGTCAGGTTTCTCGATAACACCACATCGAAGGTTTCATCCGCAAAGCTTACATCCATGGCATTCTCTATGCGAAACTCCATCTGCTCTGCCAGTGGACCGGCATTCTCTTTGGCCTGTTCCAACATGGATTCCGCAAAATCACCGGAGGTTACCCGATAGCCAAGCGCGGTTAGAATAATGGATAAAAATCCGGGGCCACAACCGATATCCAGAATGCGAATCTCCTGTCGTTTTCGTTTCGAAAGGCTCGGATGGGACATCAGGAGTTCATCCAAAAGCTTGGACCAGGTGGAGCGCTGAATCCCGGAGAGTTCTTCCTGATTCACCTGGGAATAACCGGCTGCACGCCACATCCAGTATGCATGATTTTGTACATGTAATGGTTCTTTTTCCATGCAGCTTCCTTCCTACTCCGTAATGGTGATTGCGTTGGATAATAACAACTTGGTATAAGCATCCTTCGGATGCCAGATGACATCCTCCGTTTTCCCGTCTTCCACGCATGTACCGTCTTTTAACACCATAATGCGATCACAGAGGTTGCCGACCAATGCCAAGTCATGAGATACAAAAATAATGGATAGTCCTTCCTTCTTACGTAAGTCCGATAACAAAGTTACCACCTGGGCCTGGGTCGACACATCCAACGCACTGGTAATCTCATCACATAAGAGAATATCCACATGGGATAGAAGCGCCCGTGCAATGGACATACGCTGGCACTGCCCACCGGATAGCTGTCTTGGCTTCCGCTCCAATAAGTCCGGAGTCAAACCAACTTTCTCAATCATATCCAACACATCCTGCATGGAAGTATGTTGGATTTCTAACAGCGATTGTTTCATGGTTCTTCTTGGATCAAAGGATCCGTAAGCGTCCTGAAAAATCATCTGCAGAAACTTTCCCGTCTTGCCGGGGTGGCTGTTGGTATAGGAAGTGCCTTCATGATACAAGTCTCCCGCATCCATGCGTTCCATTCCGGTAATCATTTTCAAAAGCGTACTTTTCCCGCTTCCGCTTTCTCCAACAACGCCTAGAATCTCTCCCCGATGTAATGCGAAATTTACATCAGACAGGGACTGTATCTTGCGGCCTTTGGTCTTATACTGTTTGGTGATATTTCGTCCCTCTAGAACGATTTCTGTTTTATTCATTGCGATATCCTGCCAGTTTCGGCACGTCGTGTAGTAATTGTTTCGTGTATTCTTCCTTCGGGTGATGAAAAATCTCCCGGGCTGCACCATATTCCACCATACGACCACTGCGCATGATACCGATGGTATCTGCCATCTGATATGCAATGCCCAAATTGTGGGTCACCATAAGAATTCCGACGTTGTATTTCTTGCGATACCGGCACAACAGTTCTACCACCAGACCGGCACTGGTGACATCCAATGCACTGGTGGGTTCATCACATAACAACAGCTTGGGTTCTAACAGCATGGTGCTGGCGATAGCAATTCGCTGATTCATGCCACCGCTCATCTCATAGGGTCGGCTGGTTAAGATTTCTTCCCCATTGGTTAATCCCATCTGTTCGAATAACCCAATCACGTCTTCCTTCTGATAGCTCATTCCATGAGACTGCATCATCTCTCGAATCTGCACATCAAACCGCCGTAAGGGATTGAAGGTTCCGGAGGGATTTTGCATGATAATTCCGATGCCACATCCCAAAGCCTTCCTTCGATCGTTGGAAGTACAACACGGAATCTGGTCATTATGAAAGGAAATCTCTCCGCCATCCACCTGCACTTCCCCTGCGTCACAGATGCCTCGTAACAAGGATGTCTTACCGCTTCCGCTCTCCCCCACGATGCATAAGATTTCCCCTGGTACAATCTGTAGATTCACATGTTCCACCACCGGCGTCCCATCATAGCTTAAGGATACATCCGATAGGTTCAGTAATGTTTCTGTCATAATCGTCCTCATTCCAATTAGTGCCGATTGCGATATTCCATCATCGCATCGCCCAGGTAGTTAAATACCACGATGGTGATAATGGTTGCAGCCGCCGGGTACAATACCGCCCAGGGGGCAATCTGAATATATGCGCGTGCTTCACTGATCATAGAGCCCCATTCTGCCTCCGGTGCAACCACACCAAGTCCTAAGAAGGATAACCCGGAGATTCCAATCATGGTTGTACCAATCTGTGTCAATGCACTGATCAGCACCGGCTCTAAGATATTAGGCAACACATGGACACACAGAATATAGGCTCCACCTTTTCCCGCCAATTTGGACGCCGTAATATAAGGTGCTTTCTTAATCGATAAGGTATGACTGCGGGCCAATCGAGCAAAGGAGGTCCACATGGTAATCCCCAAAGCAATCATGGCACCCATGAGACCTCCGCCTAAGATTCCGGCCACCGCAATGGCCACTACCATCTGTGGAAACGCCAACATCAAGTCCGCCAGACGCATGAGAATATTATCCGCAATTCCTCCGTAATAGCCACAAATCATACCGGCGATTGTTCCGATGACAAAGGATATGGCCACCAAAAAGAAGGTGGCAAAAATGGTGGTTTTCGCTCCATATAATACTCTTGAGAACACGCAACGCCCCAAATTATCCGTACCAAAGAGATATTCCATGCTCGGTGCTTTCCGAATCAGTGCCGCATTGGTCTGATACGGATCGTGAGGTGCCAATTGGTGGGAAAAAATTGCTATCAGAATCAAAATCACAGCTACGACTGCGGATAGGATGAATCTACGTTTGATATGCTTCTGCTCTTTCATCACCACTCCACCCTCGGATCTATGATTCGATTTACAATGTCCGAAATCAAATTGATGCCCACATAAATCGTTCCCATGATTAGGACAAATCCCATAATCACCGGATAATCTCTGGCTGTGATGGAATCCATCACCAGCTTACCGATTCCCGGCCACCGGAAGATTGTTTCAATTACAACACTTCCCCCCATTAGCGTACCAATCTGTAATGCCACAATGGTAAAGATATGCCCGATGGAATTATGGAACACATTACGTAGGAGAATGTAGTGTTCCTTCACGCCTTTTAACCGAAGACCAACCACATAATCCTCATCCATCTGTGTCGCCACTTCCGTACGAATCTGTCTGGTAAAACGGGAGGCCATGGGAATTGCCAGAGACAGTGTCGGCAAGATCAAACCTTGCAAACTTCCCGTAGCAATAATCGGAAAGGCATCCAACTGAATGCAGAAAAAGTACATCAATAGTACGGAAATCAGAAAGTTTGGCAATGAATTTCCTACAAAAGAAAGGATTCTGGCAATATGATCAAACATACTGTTTCTTTTCACAGCAGAAAAAATTCCTACCGGAACAGAAACCAATAGCGATAACAGAAGACTTCCCATGGCAAGTACAATGGTATTTTGCAACCCGTTCCACAACTTCGGAGCGACCGGCAAATCGTCCTTGAAGGAGATTCCGAAGTCCCCATGGAGGATTCCGACAAACCATTCCCCATACCGCACGAAAAATGGGCGCAACAGTCCCATACGCTCACGTTCTGCCTGAAGCACTTCCCTGGTAACAGCGACACCCTGTGAAGAAAGTCGCTTCTCCGCAGGGTCGCCCGGTGCAATATACATTAATGCAAACGTAAGTAAACTTAATACAATTAATAACAGAATTAATTCGATGACTCGTATTGCAATTTGTTTTTTCATATCTTACTTTGTTGTATTTGCATCAATTCCATAGAAATCAAACGGACTATCCTCCGCAAATCCGCTGACTCCCGGCTTCATAACGGTCGTATGGTTAAACAATCCGACATAGCCAAAGGCATGATCATCGATGGCAATCTGAAGAATCTGATTTGCAAGCTTTGCTCTCTGATCAATGTCGGTTTCCACACGCAGCTGCTCAATCAATTCCTGACACTTCGCATCTTCAAATCCACCAACGTTATAGTAAGCATCCTTGGCTAAAGTAGAATCAATGAAGTACAACGGATCACCACACTTATCGGAAATCATGCTGTACAACGCCAAATCGAAATCACCGGTGGAAATATAGGTCGCATCCGGATCTTCTTCCACGGTCAATACGGAATCAATACCAACTGCACGCAGCTGTTCCTGCATTAAAATTGCAACCGTATCCAAAGATCTTGCTGCATAGTAAGCAATGTTAATCTGCAATGGCTTTCCATCCTTCTCATAGATACCATCTGCGTTTAAGGTATAACCGTCTTTCTCTAAGAGTTTCTTTGCTTTTGCCGTATCAACTGCAGGAATGGACACCTGGCTGTAAGCAGAAGTGCTTGGGAATGGTGCACTTGCAGCAGTGACGGTGCCTTTCAGGTAGGTTGCAATTGCGTCCTTATCCACCGTCAAAGTGATGGCTTCACGAACTGCATCATCCAAACGATTTTCATTGACGATATAAAACTGTAACCGAGTTCCGGCTACGGATGTCACATTGTACTTGTCCGGTTCCTGCTTGTACACTTCCAGTGCTGCGGAAGAAACGCTGTTATAACAATCAATCTCTCCACTCTGCATTGCCAGAAGCTTCGGATCATCTTCCTGCATGTAATAGAAGATTGCGCCATCGAGATTGACATCTCCACCCCAGTAATGCTCATTACGGGCAACGGTCACATCCCCTTCCGGAATAAATTCCTGAATGACAAAAGGTCCGGTACAAATCGGATTGTGATCAAAATCCTTGGTATGATCCAAGTCTACCATTCCAAATTCCGGGCTGGCCAAATCACTCTTTAGAGTTGGATAAACTTCATCTCCGGTAGAGATTACAATGGTCTTATCATCCTTTGCTTCATAAGTGAAGGTTCCAAAGATGTCAAACCGACTGTTGATTTCAGCAATACGCTGGATGTTACGGATGACCATATCTGCAGTCAACGCTTCTCCGTTGGAGAAAGCAACGCTGTCATTCAACGTAATGGTCCAAGTGGTACCATCTGCAACTGCATCCTTGGCAAGGAAAGGTACTGCTTTACTATCCGCATCCAACTTGAACAACGTCTCAGAAATACCATAGATGGATGTATACCATCCATAATATTCCTTATGCACATCCAGACTCGGGTAAGCAAAAGAAGTTGCGACACGAAGGATGTTATCCTCGCTTTCTGTCTCTGTCGCTACCTCCTTCGCATCACCGGCTGCCTGCTTCGTCTGTCCGCATCCAAACATGGACACAGACAGAACACCTGCTAATAACAACGCTAGAATTTTCTGTCCCTTTTTCATAATTACGCTCCTGTGTTTTTCTAAAAAGTCGTTCTCGATTGTACCACCAAAAACTGGGGACTTTAAGCCCCCTGGGGGGATATAAAAAGAACCGGAAGCAAACTGCTTCCGGTTCTTCATCCCTCATAAAGGATCCCATCACAATATATTACATAACTGCTGTCGGACCCCATCCATTCTGGTATCCGAAATACCAAAATCCATCTCCTTGTAGCTCCAGGCCGCACGTCCGATGCCGTAACGGTCGAAGCAGGAACAGATCATCTGATACCAAGCCAACGCATCTTCCGGCGTTGCTCGATCGATGACGCCGTATTCTCCACAATATAGCGCCACGTTACGTTCCTCGGCCACGGCTACTGCTTCTTCCATCAGATGTTCGAAAAACTCCACGCCCATGCAAGCCTTCGGATCATAGGCATCCATGCTTTCCGTAAACTGGGTCAGCTGCTGCTTACTCGCCTGATCGTAGGTTTCGTAAGTGGATGCAAACGGCATCCGGAATGAGGTATCCATGCTATCAATCCACGGCGCTCCCTGATGGGTGAAAATCAGAGGCTCATAGCAGTGAAAATTATAGATGATGCCCTCATCCATAGGCTGCGGCAAGTCCTTGAGTGCTTCAATGCTGTTGTTATAATAACCGCCCAAGAGAATGGAAATCTTCGGAGCAATCTTGCGAATCCTTGCAATGCAAGTGGTGGCAATCTCGTTCCACTTCTCTCCATATTCCTTGTCCGTTACCTCGTTTAAAAGTTCAAAGCACAAGCGATCATGATACTTGCCAAAGCGTGTGGCGAAGTTTTCCCATAACCGATAGAAGCGTTCCTGGGCCTGCACGCTATCAAAGAAGCCGCATTCTCCCTCACCGGCGTCGAAGCTGTATCCATAGGTCTTATGTAAATCCAACACCATATGTAATCCATAGGTTCCACACCAATCCAGTACCTTCTGGAAATAAGCAAACCCGGACTCGATATAGCTGCCATCTGCTTCTTCCACCAAATTGTAATCCACCGGCACCCGGATATGATCCAATCCCCAGCTGCTGATGGTTTTGATGTCGTCTTCCGTAATAAACGTATCATAGCGTTCCTTCGTGTGATCACATTGTGATAACCATCCACCTAAGTTAATGCCATGCATATAGCCTTCCAAACGCTTCATACACTACCTCCACATCTTTGTTGTAAGCATGTATCATAATACGAAAAAAGCTTTCATGGATTATATCGTTTTCTTGTCTTTTGTAACACTTTGATTACTAAGATTTACCAACAACTCCGAAAACTTGGGATACTCCTATGCCATTAAATCCGAGCCGGCTTTGCTGGCTTCAATTTTCTCATTCAGTCGCTTGCATGGAACACTGATCAAAAGTCCAATCACCACCGATAGGACAATGTAGGCACACAGTGCCAGCAAATTCGTCCAATAGGCCGTGCCATACATTCCGGCAATGCATTCCCGCGCCGCATTCATACTATAGTTAAACGGCATGAATCGATACAGCACCCGATACACCATGGGCAGCACTTCCACCGGGAAGGTGCCGCCACTACCGGCCACCTGCAATACCATAAGGACCACCGCAATGGCCTCTCCCACCGCACCAAACGCATAGGTTAAGGCATAGAGGAAAAAGGTATAGGTCATACTGGTAAAAGCCATCGCCAACCACAACAGAAACGGATGCTTGCATTGGATATTCACATATAACAATGCTCCTAATACCGTAATCAAGGTCTGTAACTGCCCAATGGCAAAAAAGCTTAGGTATCGTCCGAAGAATTCCTGATACCGCTTCACCCCAACCACCGGGCAGTCTTTGACTTCGGTTTTTAGAATAGCCACAAGAATCAACGCACCCACCCAGATGGATAATACAATATAGAAAGGTGCTGTAGCGGAACCGTTGGTGTCGATGGCATACAAAGGCTTTTGCTCTAGGGCAATGGGTTCCGAAATAAAGTCGGAAATCAACTCCGGGTCCGTCTGTAACAACTTCATCACCATGGCATATCGTTCGTTGCCATTCAATCCTTCCATATCGGAAATCAAATCCCGCAACTTCCCTTGCATATCCGATACAGCCGTACGGGATTCCACCAAATGGTCGCGTCCGAGGGACATCATATCCGGATAGGTTCCGAGAATGGCTGCAATATCCGAAATACTATCGGAAGAAACATTCAGTAATTCCTTCACCTCAAGAATTGAATGCTCCACCTTACTGATGGAATTTTTCAGTTGAGGCTTTACCTGGTTCTGGTAGGTATTGGAAAGGCTCTGTAACTGGGTGCGACAACTACTGATATCCGAAGATAACGTGGTATATAGTGCATCCGCATCCGTATTGGTTTTCTCAGCCGCGCTTCGGAAGGTTTCCAAATCCGTATTTAAAGTGCCCATCTGGCTTTTGACCTCATCGGCCGCATTTGAAATCAATTCTTTCTTGGTCGTCTTCTCAGCATCGCTTAAGGTGGCATCTGCATCAATGGCCGCATTGGCTTCCGTCACGATGGTATCCACCTGGTCCGTGCTTAAGGTAGGCACAGAAGCGATGGCCGCATTAGCCTGGGCCCCTAAGTCCCCGGCCCCATCTGCATAGCTTTGGATGGTTCGATCTAGCATCACAAGGGTCATATCCATCTGTTGCATCTTCAACGTAATCAAATCGGAAACCGTATCTACCGTAGCTCTGGAAGCCGAAACCGTGGCATTGGCAGAGTTGATCACCGTCTCCGCTGAATTCATCAAAACATCCAGTTCATCCGATACCTGATTGGCGGCCTGCATCAAGCTATCCGTGGTATCTAACATACTGATATAGGAATCTAAGATGGTCAACACCGTGCTCAAATCCGTATCCAGGCCCTTCATCTTCGTAAGGGCTGCCGAGGATAGGGTCTCATCCCCGCCTTCCGTTATGCTCTGACCCGCTTCTAACACACTGCCTGCGAGCGTGGCTACAAAGGCTTCGTTTACTTCCTTTTGCACCGTGGTCTTCACCTTGCCGGTAATCTTGGGCGCGATGGCATTCTTCTTGGCATTCTCATAATAAGCCAAACTCGGATGGGTCACGTCGCCGCCGATAAAGCTCACCAAATCCTGGGAAAAAGTCTCCGACACCACCAATGCCGCATAGTAATCACCGGCATTTACGCCGGCGATGGCCGCTTCCTCGGTGTCTAAAAACACCCAGTGAATACTGTTATTGGCCTTCAGATTATCAACAATCTTGGTGCCCACATTCAATTCCTTGCCTTCCAGTTGGACTCCGGTATCCTCACTGGCTACTGCAACCATGAGATTTCCGGTGGCCTCTGCCTCATAAGGCGCCCAGTTGGATAAAATATTAAACCAGGCATACAAACAAGGAATCACCGACAAACCAATGATGACGACCATTGCAACCACATTCCTGGATAAATGTATCGCATCATT
The DNA here is from genome assembly GCA_024690885.1 of Lachnospiraceae bacterium. Lineage (GTDB taxonomy): Bacteria > Bacillota > Clostridia > Lachnospirales > Lachnospiraceae > XBD2001. The sequence goes on along the minus strand of JAILOI010000130.1, from coordinate 718 downwards.
CCAAAACACCCGAAAGATATTGGCGCAAGCCATCGTAAACGCTTTCCATCTACCGGCCACCTGCTTTGCCACCTTCTGCTCTTCCACTTGTTTTGGAAGTTTTTCCTTCACCATGGCTTCCATCTGTTCTGCACGCTGACTGATTCGTGCAGATGCACGATCTCCGGCTTCTGCCAACGCTTCTCCAATGAGCGCGTCCTCTGCAACGGATTCCGCCATGGATGCCAACCGCTTTTGCATCAGATGATCCGTATACTCCACATACATCAGGTAGAAGGCAATGCCAAACAAGGAGACAATCCAGAGAATCAGGAAAATCAACTTGGAACTATGGGTCAGAAAACTTAAGACCAGAAACACCAGAGGCAAAAAAATATTCACCTTGAGTCCCACCCGAATCTTTTTCTGGTTCGCAGCATGGATTTGTTGTTGTTCCAACAAATAGTTTTTATAAAATTCTTCGTAGGTTTGCTTTTTATCCTGTGCCATATTACATCATACCCGTCTCTTCCATACGTTCTTCCATAAAGTGGTTCATTCGTTTAAAAGGTCGACGAATCCAAATTCCAATCGCCAACGCCACCGGAATAAAGATACCCAGCTGCAATAAATAGATGGTGTAGTCATTCTCATAGAATCCGGCCACACTCTCTCGCATGGCGTTGATGGCATATGGGAATGGGAAGAAGATATAAACCTTCTGAAAAAATTCCGGCAA
>JAILOI010000109.1 GCA_024690885.1 Lachnospiraceae bacterium | reverse complement strand
CTTGCATGTAGTTATGTTGTGCGGAAATGCGTTTGTGCATGGGTGCAACGGACGTATGGTGCGCGCAGCGAAATGTTTTGGGTGTAGGGCGCCGGGAAAACTAGGACGAAAACTTGGAAATCGGGAAATAGTCCTAGTATTGTTCTGGGGAAACTAGGACGAAAATCCGGATATTGAAAAAGAGTCCTAGTCCGGCATGTGAAAAACTAGGACTAAAATCCGGGAATTAAAAATCAGTCTTAGCCCAGGCCCCAGAACGCTAGGACTAAAATCCGGAAAGCGAAAAAACGGTCTTAGTCCGGCATGCGAAAAACTAGGACGAAAACCGGTGAATTAAAAAACAGTCTTAGCCCAGGTCCCAGAACGCTAGGACGAAAATCCGGAAAGTGAAAAAACGGTCCTAGTCCAACATACGAAATACACCGGGATATAGCAAAGATATGGCATAGCGATTGTATGATCCATGTAAACAAACACAAAGAAAGGAGAAAAAATGGAAAATATCAAGCAAATCATGTTAAAACGTATGCGTTATTTAGAGAAAGTAGAGAAAGAATTAATCAGTCATCCGGTGGAAGCTCCGGAGGGGAGATTGCGTATATCAAAACAGGGGAATTGTGCCGTATATTATATTAAGCAAAAAGGAAGCCCTAAGAGCACCTACCTACACCGCGAGGAGGACCACATTGCAAAAGCACTGGCCCAAAGAGATTACCAGAATACTTTGCAACAGCGCATACAGCGGGAGCTCGGGCAGTTACGTCAATTCTTAAACACCTATGATCACAAGCGAGTGGATGGAATTATGGATCATTATTCCCCCATGCGGCGAGCATTGGTTGATCCACTGGTGATGAGCGATGATGCATATGCCACGTGGTGGGAGACCGAGCCCTATGAAGCTGAATGCGGATGGGAAGAAGAGAAAAAACTCAAAACCAAGAAGGGGGATTTGACACGTTCCAAGTCCGAATTAATGATCGCGAATTTCTATTACGATCACAACATTCCTTATCGCTATGAATGCGAACTTCGCTTAAAAAACGGCAAACGTCGTTATCCGGATTTTACCGTCTTGAACCGGAATACCAGAGAGGTATTCTATCATGAACATCTCGGTCTCATCGACCAAACATCCTACTTAGAGAAAAACTTAATCAAGCTGGAAGAATATCAAAGCAATGGTATATTTCTGGGGAAAAATTTGATTCTTACGTATGAAACCAAAGACCATCCATTCAATCTCTATGAAGTGGAAGCCTATCTGCTACATCTTGCGCAGTAAACATAATCTCCACAGCGCCTTGCAAAACCGGACAATCTTTCCTGCACAGGAAGGAATCATATGAAACTTCTCTTGCAGCGCCTTGCAAATGGCACGAAAAATCCCACGACACTTGAGTATAATCGTTTCAAGGAATTGAAAAAGAAAATTAAAAATGCGACAATATTTCCCGTGGGAAAACGGGAGGAATAAAATGTTAATTCTTGCGACTTCGATGATTCGACGTCGTACGGTGGGCATTGTGCTCTTAGTCGTTACGGTGTTGTTGGGAATATGTGCCATTCTACTGGATATTGAGTATTTTTCCGGTTCACGTAATCATACGGTTACGGACGTATCCACCATTTCCAGAGAGGAAATAGATGAATACAGCACGTACTATATTCCGCAGTTTATATTCTTAGATGCTTATGCAATGGAGGATCGAAACTATTATTGTGTGGGCGCATTCTTCGATAAAGATGGACAACAGTGCATTGTTCCCATTGAGATTGCTACGCATGCATATGATTACAAAGACGTAGAAGCCTACCTAGAGGAAGGCGAATGGGGCACCTATTGGGAACCCATGTATGTAGAGGTCAAAAAGCATCCGGACGATGATGATTTGGTGTCCTGGCGCGATGAACTTCTGGAAGAATATAAGAAGGCTGAGGTAATCGAAGACGCAGATGTCATTGACAATCTAGTGTTTCCGGCATATAGCCCCAATCTTACGCGAAACGAAGTGGAGCGGGAGAAACAGAAGGAAGATGTCTTATATACCGGATTATTCAATGTGATATTTATCATTGTAGGAGCGGTTGCAGTATTGTTGATTCTCACAGATTCGAAGGAACCGACGGATGAGAAAGTATCCTACGAAAATAGATATAAAACAAGGTGGTAACACAAACAAGAAAGGGAGTATCAATATGTTGACGTATGCGAAAGTGTTTAACCTGGACAAGGAGAAAAATGCAAACAAAGTATATCGTGCCTTGGATCAAGGCTCCGGTAAGGAATACTTGAATGCATTTATGAGTGAAGCACAGAAGCCGGGCGTGATGGATTTGTGCCGGGCACAGTTGATGATTACAGAAAACTATGTCTGCTATTATGGCCGTTTCCGTCAGGAAATCTACATCATTCCATTGGCAGATTTGGTGAATGTCTACACTTCCAATTGCTTTTATGGAAACTACAATTATACCTGCAAGGCAATTGCATTGGAAACCAGAAACAACGAGACCTTCTATGTGTCTCAGTGTATGCAGAAGCAGAATGTTGCGGACTACAACACGGCACAGGAGTATTTGATCAAGCGTTGCGCAAGCAATGAAAGCAGTTTAATTGCTTAGGAGGAAGACAGATGTTTATACTTTATGGAACCAGACGCAAAATTAAAATCGACCGAAGCCTTGGAAACCGTGTTTGCCCGAACTGCCATCACACCGTAGAACAGTCTCTGGCAAGAGAGAAGGCGGCAGCAACCATTTTCTTTATTCCGGTGTTTGGATGGACAACCAAGCGTATGATTTACTGTCCATGCTGTGGAACCGCAAAGATGTTGAGTCGTTCGGAATATAAGGAAATGAAAAAAGCGTAAAAGATAAGTCCCGGTTGTTTGAAACAACCGGGATTTTTGTATACAAAAGAGATGGTTGACAAATACCCTAGGGGGGTATATTCTGTGAGCAGAACAGGATACCCCCGTGGGGTATTTTTGCAAGTGAGGATTTTTGTATGAGTGAGAAGAAGATAGAGAAGGAATGCTGCTGCTCCCACAAGAAGAAGGATCGCAGTCAGCAGGAACAGAAGGCGCTATTGAATCGTCTGAGCCGTATCGAGGGCCAGATTCGAGGCGTTCGTCGTATGGTGGAAGAGGACTGCTACTGCACGGATATTTTGATGCAGGCGGCAGCTGTCACCGCAGCAGTCAATGCCTTTAACAAGGAATTGCTGGCCAACCACATTCGAACCTGTGTCACCGACGACATCAAGGCGGGCAAGGAAGAGACGGTGGATGATTTGGTAGCAACCATTCAGAAATTAATGAAATAGGAGATGCACATATGGAACAGTACAATGTGACCGGCATGAGCTGTGCTGCCTGCCAGGCGCGCGTGGAGAAAGCGGTTTCTGCAGTGCCCGGCGTCAGTGCCTGCTCCGTGTCCTTATTAACCAACTCCATGGGCGTGGAGGGTGACGCAGATCCGGAAGCGATTGTGAAGGCGGTCACCGATGCCGGCTATGGCGCAAGCCCGAAGAATACAGAAACCAAAGCAAAGCAGAGCGTGCTGGAGAAATTAGCAGCCGAGGAGGATGCCCTCAAGGATCGGGAGACCCCGCGCCTGCGGAATCGTTTGATTTCCTCCCTGGGATTTCTCTTGCTATTGATGTATGTGTCCATGGGACATATGATGTTTGGCTGGCCTCTGCCCGGTTTTTTTGAAGGAAATCATGTGGCCATGGGGCTGCTGGAGATGCTACTATGCATCGTGGTGATGATCATCAACCGGAAGTTTTTCATCAGCGGATTTCGGTCCCTGGCTCATCGGGCACCGAATATGGATTCGCTGATTGCACTTGGCTCCGCCTCGGGATTCGTATACTCCGTGGTGATACTGTTTTTGATGACACGGGCAGTGGTGGATGGAGATGCAGCCCGAATCCAGAAGTTGATGATGGAGTTTTACTTTGAGTCATCGGCTATGATTCTGGCCCTCATTACCTTAGGCAAGATGTTAGAAGCATATTCTAAGGGGAAAACCACCAACGCGTTAAAAGGTCTGATGCGACTGACCCCAAAGACCGCCACCATCTTGCGTGAAAATAAAGAGGTGGAGGTATCCATCGATGAAGTGGCCATCGGCGATGTGTTTGTGGTGCGCCCGGGAGAACAAATCCCGGTGGATGGCGTGGTACTTTCCGGTGAGAGTGCAGTGAACGAAGCTGCTTTAACCGGAGAGAGTATCCCGGTGGATAAGGCCCAGGGGGATCGGGTATCCTCCGCAACCTTAAACCAGTCCGGATTCTTGACCTGTCGCGCAACCCGGGTTGGGGAAGATACGACACTGGCGCAAATCATTCAGATGGTGAGCGACGCGGCAGCGACCAAGGCACCGGTAGCACGCCTGGCCGATCGAATTTCCGGCGTGTTTGTTCCGGCAGTGATTGGAATAGCAATTGTTACCTTCCTTGTATGGATGTTGGTGGGCGCGCCCATTGGCTTCTCTCTGGCACGTGCCATTACGGTACTGGTAGTCAGCTGCCCTTGTGCGTTGGGACTTGCGACGCCGGTGGCCATTATGGTGGGTAACGGCATGGGTGCGAAGAACGGTATCTTGTTTAAGAATGCCGAGAGCCTGCAGGAAACCGGCAATGTGGAAATCGTGGCATTGGATAAAACCGGCACCATCACCGAGGGTATGCCGCGGGTAACGGATGTATGTCCGACGGAGGGTGTTTCGTCGGAAGAACTTCTTCGGGTGGCACTGGCCCTGGAGGCAAAAAGCGAACATCCCCTGGCGAAAGCCATTACCACCTATGCAGCCGAGCATTCCATGATTCCGGAAGAAGTCAGTGACTTTGCCATCTTCCCGGGAAACGGATTGCGGGGACGCATAGATGACGTATTCTACTATGGCGGCAACGAAGGATTTATCCAAGACAAATGTCGGGCATCCTTCGCACAAGGGGAACTGTCCAAGCAGGCAGGCGCATTGGCAAGTATGGGCAAAACACCCTTGTATTTTGCCAGTGGCGAGAAACTGCTTGGTATCATAGCAGTGGCAGATACCATCAAAGAAGATTCTGCCCGTGCCATTGCCGAGCTTAAGAAGATGGGCATCTATGTGGTGATGCTCACCGGCGACAATCCGCAGACGGCGGAAGCCATCGGTGCTCAGGCCGGTGTGGACCGGGTTGTGGCAGGGGTACTGCCGGAAGGCAAGGATGCGGTCATTCAGAAACTGCAGACCTATGGTAAGGTGGCGATGATTGGAGACGGAATCAATGATGCACCGGCCTTAACCCGCGCGGATATTGGAATCGCCATCGGTGCCGGGGCTGATGTGGCTGTGGATGCAGCAGACGTGGTGCTGATGAAAAACAGTCTGCGGGATGCGGCAGCGGCCATCCGGCTTAGTCGTCGTACTTATACCAATATTGTGGAGAATCTCTTCTGGGCATTGATTTATAATACCCTGTTGATTCCGACGGCAGCAGGTGCTTATATCCACCTCTTTGGAATTACCATGACACCGATGCTTGGTGCAGCGGCCATGAGCTTATCCAGCTTCTGTGTGGTGATGAATGCATTGCGCCTAAACCTTCTGGATGTCCATGACGGACGACGGGATAAACCGCGTAAAACTGTTGTAAATCCAACAGATATAGTAATAGAAACCAATCAGGAAAGTGAGGAACAGACCATGACAAAGACAGTTAAAATCGAAGGAATGATGTGCGAGCATTGTGAGGCTCGTGTGAAGAAGACATTGGAGGCATTACCATTTGTTGCAGAGGCAACCCCAAGCCATACCGCCAACAACGCTGTATTGCAGTTGTCCGGTGACTTTGATGAAGCAGCGGTCAAGGAAGCAATTACCGCACAGGATTACACCTATTTGGGAGCAGAATAATATCGGCTCCGATAACGAAAAAGTGCTAGTGATAACAAGGATGTCCCGTGGTTTCCACGGGGCATTTCTGCTATACTTTAGTGTATCATGAGTGCAAAAAAGGGAAAGATGCGAAAATTAAATAGCGGAATTACGAATCCGGTTGCCATCGGAATGGTGATTATTGTGGCAGTGACTCTATCTGCTTACGTGGCATATCACTCCATCCTGGATCGGGTGGGGGTAAACCGGGAGGAGAACGTCACCACCTACGACCAGCATTTTGCGCTGATTACCGATGATACCTATGCCTCCTACTGGAACGAGGTCTACGATTATGCCCAGGAAGAAGCCAACGCCAACGGCGCCTATGTGGAGCTTTTGACCTGGACACCGGAAAGCACATATACCATGTGTGATTTGATGGACAAAAGCATGGCCTGCGGTGTAGATGGCATTATTCTGGTGGCCAATACAGAAGCGGGCCTGGAAGAGAAAATCAATGAGGCAACCAATCGGGGCATTCCGGTGGTGACCCTGATGGAAGATGTGCCCCAATCCCAGCGCATTAGTTATATTGGAATTAATCCCGTATCCCTGGGTACGGAATATGCGAAAACCTTAATTGATTTGGTGCCGGATGATGAGGAAGAATACAACATCAAGGTGCTTTTGACGGATGATCGGGTGGATGCCAATCAGTACCAGATTTTCACCCAGATCAATACCGACGTGGTCAATCACGAGAAGACCAAGAAGCGGGTGTCTTGTGCAGCGAACCGGGTGGCAACCGAGGGATTTTTCCTTGCGGATGAAGATATTCAGGAACTGTTCCGAAACCAGGAAGAGGTGCCGGAGTATGTGGTGTGTTTCTCCACAGCAACGACGGAGATTGCGTATCAGGCCATCGTTGATTACAACCTGGTTGGCAAGGTGCAGGTGGTGGGATATGCCCTAAGTCCCATGATTGAAGAGGCATTGGAGAATGATGTGGTTGCGACCACGTTGGTTATGGATACGCAGGAGATGGGGACCGAGAGTGTGGATGCGTTGCTTGAGTATGAAACCACCGGTTACACCAATGCATATTATGGCGTAGACCTAGAGTTTATGACCAAGGAAGGGGTGGCCCATGAGTAGACGCAAGTGGCAGGATTACCCCATCCAGAGAAAATTAATGTTTGTGGTACTTTTTACCAGTGTGCTGATGTTGATCAGTACGGTGATTATGTACTTTATGATCAACTCCCTGATTCGTCGCCTGGACACGGTTTACGCCAGTAACGTTAACATGACGGAACTGCGCCAGAACTTAGATGTGGTGCAGGAGGATTTGTACCAGTACTTAGAGGTCCGGGATTATGTGGCACTGTCCCAGTTCTACTTAGAGGAGGAGAACTTCCGGACGTTGACCGGGAAATTAAGCAACAAAGCCAGCGACAACCGGGTGATGCTGCTGCAGAAGAACATCCGATCCATGTCGGAGGATTTCTTAAATTATGCGGATAATGCCATCACCGCCAAGCGTGGTATGAACGTCGAGGGTTATCGGCAGAACTATGAGAAGGCCATGGAGCTTTACGGTTTTATCAATACGGATTTGGCGGAACTAAACGAGTTGTTGTTCCAGAACAACGCCCGTAGTTATCAGACGCTGCAGCAGGCCCTCAATTATATGGAGGTGGCCTCTGCCGCACTGATTATCATCATTATGGTCATCGGTATTATTGTAGTGGCTTCCACCACCCGTGGAATTGTGGCGCCGCTGGCTCAGTTATCGGAAGCTGCCGCCCGGGTAGGTGCCGGAAACTTCAGCCAACGCATTCCGGATCCGGACAGTCAGGATGAAATCAGTATTGTGACCAGGGCTTTCAACGGTATGTTGGATTCCTTGAACCTCTATATTGAGAAGGTGCGAGAGGGCGCAGAGAAAGAACAGATGATGAAGGAGCAGGAGCTTCTGATGGAAAATCACTTGAAGGAAGCACAGCTGCGCTTTTTGCAGGCACAGATTAATCCACACTTCTTATTTAACTCCCTAAATGCCGGTGTGCAGTTGGCGGAGATGGAGGACGATGAGAAGACGGCGGTGTTCTTGGGCAAGATGGCGGATTTCTTCCGTTACAACGTCAAGAAGGGCACGGAAGATGCGCGGATTGCAGAAGAGTTGTCCGTGGTAGAAAATTATATTTATATATTGAATGTTCGCTTCGCCGGAGAGATTATGTTCTCCAAGGAAGTGGATGAATCCGCCCTGAATTATCGCATCCCCAGCATGATTTTACAGCCGTTGGTAGAAAATGCAGTCAATCACGGAATTCGTGATATGATAGGGGAAGGCTGGATTCGCTTAACCATCCACAACGATCCCGATCGTGTGGTTGTAGTGGTGGAAGATAACGGCAAGGGCATGACCAGGGAGCAGATTGACAACATTATGATGCGGGTAGAAACCACCCATGAGGATGATTCCACCGGCATCGGACTTGATAATGTTATTTCGCGACTGTCCCTCTACTACGATGATACCGATGTAGTGGAGATTGTGAGCCCAGGGGAGGATCAAGGCACCAAGGTGATTCTGCGGTTGCCGAAGAAGGAAATATAAAGGAGACAGGAATGTTTCGCATACTTGTAGCAGACGACGAAGGAATCATGCGTGATTCCATCAAAAATACAATACAGCAAAATTTTGGAAGCGATTGTGAAATTGCCATCGCGAAAACCGGCCGGGAGGTTATCGAGCAGGCGCAGGGATTCCGTCCGGATATCGCTTTCGTGGATATTCAGATGCCGGGCTTATCCGGAATCCAGGCCATTCAGGAAATCCGGAAGTTTGATACATCCATTGTATTTGTCATTATCACCGCATACGACCGCTTTGGCTATGCCCAGGAAGCGGTGAATCTAGGTGTTATGGAATACGTGATGAAGCCGGTGAATAAGCAGAAAATCATCGACGTTTGCGTACGGGCCATGCAGAAGGTGGAAGCAACCCGGAAGAAGCGCAGCGCAGATTTGAAGGTGCGGGAGAAGCTGGAGATTGTCATCCCTATGCTAGAAAGCGCCTTCATCAATAATCTGCTACAGAAGGATGAAAGCGGAAGCTCCAGAAACTATCTGGAGATGCTGGATATTCATGAGGAGTACGGCTACATGGTGGTCTTGGAATTCGGTGATACCTTTGAACAGGGTAAGCTGACCAACGCCATGGGGTCGAATGTCCGTGCGAACAAGAACTTTACTATGATGGTGGAAACCCTTCATGCATTTATGGACTGTATTGTGGGACCAATCATGGGTAACCGCTTGATGCTCTATGTGCCCTTTGATCGAGAGCATCCAAGTTACGAGCAACGTGTAGAGATGATTTCTCGGGTGCGAAACAGCATCCGTAAGATGGAGTCGGATTTGGATCTGCAATTTCGTGCCGGCATCGGTAATGTGAACTCCATCGACGATATCTACTTATCATTTAAGGATGCCATCCGAGCCCTCTCGCGAAGCGACCGTCACGTGGTACATATCATGGACGTGTCCGCAGCGACGGAAGAAACCATGGATTATCCCATGGAGCTGGAGTCCCGTTTGATTCAGCTGGGCATGAAGGCGGACCAGAACGGCGCCATGTCCTGCGCGGCAGAGATTATGGAGTGGTTCTTTGCAGCCAAGCAGTATTCTATGGGCGATATCAAGATGCGTTTGTTGGAAATCGTACTTCGGATTGAGCAGAAGGCTCAGGAAGCCGGAACCTTGCGTATGGAGTTCCGTCACCATGAGAATTACTTAGAGGATGTGGCGCATCTGAATAGTGAAAGGGAACTGCATGACTGGTTTTTTGAACAGATTCGCAAGATTTGTGACGAGATTCAGACCACCAAGGAGGAAACCTCCGACAGCGTGGTGAGTCGCTCACTTACCTATATTAAGGAACATTTTTCGGAAGAGATTACCTTGGACGATGTGGCCCGGCAGGTGGACATCAGCCCGTACTACTTCAGTAAGCTTTTTAAGCAGGAAGTAGGGGAGAACTTCATTGAGTACCTGACCCAGACCAGAATCACCAAAGCCAAGGAATATCTGGTGAATCCGAAATACAGTATCAAAGAAATCTGTGGCCTGTGCGGCTACAGCGATCCAAACTATTTTAGCCGTATATTCCGTAAGTACGAAGGCGTATCGCCGTCGGAATATCGGGGGTAATTTGAGGGGAACGATATGAATATGGGAAAAGGGAAACGTATTTGGGGAACCGTGGTCCTAGCGCTGTGCCTGTGCACTTCGTTGGTGTTGGGTGGATGCCAGGCGGCAACGGAAAAAGGTGACGGTGCCAACACTAAGGGGGCAGACGATGAAATTGTTATCGGTATGAGCTTCGATTCCTTTGTTATTGAACGCTGGATTCGGGATCGGAATGTATTCATCTCTGCCGCAGAGAAGTTGGGAGCCAAGGTGAATGTCCAGAGCGCCAATGGAGACGTGAAGGAGCAAATCAATCAGATTCGCTACTTAATTAAGCAGCAGGTAGATGTGATTGTGATTATTCCGGTGGATTGTACCGCTATCTCCAATGTGGTGGCAGAAGCCAAGGATGCGGGAATATCCGTAATCAGTTACGACCGCGCCGTGGTGAATGGTGATGTGGATCTCTATATCTCCTTTGATAATGAAGAAGTGGGACATCTGATGGCGGGACGATTGCGGGAGGCCCTTCCGGAGGGCGGTAAAATTTTCATGATTGGCGGACCGCTGACGGATGAGAACGTGAAACAGGTTGAGCGGGGCATCAATAAGGAACTCAAGGACTCCAATCTGGAGATTGTATACACCTACCGTTGTGAGAACTGGAATGCGGCAGAAGGATATGAAGCAGTTAAGGAAGCATTGGCGGAGCATCCGGACGTGGCCGGTGTGTTATGTGGCAATGATGATATTGCAACCCAGGCCTTCCGGGCCTTGTCTGAGGAACGTCTGGCCGGCAAAGTACTCATCACCGGACAGGACGGTGACTTGATGGCCTGCCAGCGCATTGTCCAGGGCACCCAGTTGGTAACAGTATTTAAGTCCGTGGAAGAGGAAGCAACGGCCGCAGCACAATATGCAGTAAAACTGGCCAAGGGAACCGCGGATTTAGAGTCCTTGCCTACCGTTAGTGATGGAAACTTCGATGTCCCATATCTGGAATTACAGCCGGTGGCGGTAACGGCGGAAAACATGGAAAGTGTAATAATTAAGGGCGGTTTCCACTCTGCAGAGGAGGTCTATTTCGTTAAGGAAGAGGAAACGGAAGAGGACATAGAGGAGGACTAGCACACCGTTAGCACAAATTAGGAAAAGATCTTTGGGTAACACCTGGGGTCTTTTTTTATTTTCAAAAAAATATGCTACTCATTGGCAAGAATGTGTGCCGGAGGAAATGATACGATTTGACTATCAAAAAACCAATCTTTGTATTAAGGAGGGAGAAAGCTTATATGAAGAAAAAGTTATTATCAGTTTTACTTGCTGCTACGATGGTAGCTACATTAGCAACAGGTTGTGGGGAAGCTGCTACCGAGGAAACCGAGACTACTGCACCAGCAGCAACCGAGGAGAAGGCGGATGACGCAGCTGAGACCACTGCTAGTGGAGAGCAGACCGTAGGTATCGCAATGCCGACACAGTCTCTTGAGAGATGGAATCGTGATGGTTCTTACTTGAAGGAGCAGTTCGAAAGCAAGGGATACGCAGTTGAACTTACCTATTCTGACAACAAGATTGATCAGCAGGTAAAGGATATTGAAGGACTTATTGCTGACGACGTAGACTTGCTTGTAGTTGCTGCAGTAGATGGTGAGTCCTTATCTCAGGTACTTGCAGATGCAAAGGATGCAAACATTCCGGTTATTTCTTATGACCGTTTGATCATGAACACCGATGCAATCAGCTACTATGTATCTTTCGATAACTACACCGTAGGTAAGTTACAGGGTGAATTCGTTATCGATCAGTTGGATCTGAAGAACGCTGGTGACAAGACTTACAACATCGAGTTCACAGCTGGTGATCCTGCAGATAACAACGCTGGTTTCTTCTTCAATGGTGCTTATGATGCATTGAAGGAGTACATCGATGCCGGAACATTGGTAGTTCCATCCGGACAGACCAAGTTCGATCAGGTTGCTACACCACAGTGGGATACCAAGAACGCTATGAACAGAATGGAGAACATCTTAGGTTCTAACTACGGCGATGGCAAGACCAAGCTTGATGTTGCTCTTTGCTCTAACGACTCTACCGCTCTTGGTGTTACTCAGGCAATTGAGAACAACTACTGGGGCGATGTGAAGGATGTAATCATCACCGGACAGGATGGTGACGTTGCAAACCTTGCAAACCTTGTTGATGGCAAGCAGACCATGACCGTATACAAGGCAGTTGCGAACGAGGCAGTTGCTACACTTGATCTTGGTGTTGCATTGTTAAATGGCGAGACTCCTGACGCTGGCTTAATCGGTTCCGCAGGATGGAGCTTCGATTGTGCATACGATACCGAGTCTTATGACAATGGTACCGGTGTGATCCCATCTTACTTGTTAGTACCTACTGTTGTTACCAAGGACAACCTTCAGAAGGAACTTGTTGACACCGGATACTACACCTTAGATGACAACGGATATCCACAGGCAACAAACTAGTATTTTAAAAGTTTCAAAGGTTATATAAAGTTTTTCGGGGCGGGGCCTCTGCCCTACCCCGATTTTTTGGGAACTTTTTATTGAGGGAACATTTGAACTGCACTGCAAGGTGTAAGGCAGGAGGGAATACATTGGCAGATTACATATTGGAAATGAAAAATATTACCAAGCTTTACCCCGGTGTAAAAGCTTTGGACGATGTAAATCTCCAGGTTGAGCGCGGTGAAATCCATGCGCTTGTTGGTGAGAATGGTGCAGGAAAGTCCACTTTGATGAACGTACTTTCCGGAACTATTCCGTTCGGAGAATACACCGGTGACATTATTTATAACGGAGAAAAATGTACCTTTAACAACATCCATGATTCGGAGAACAAAGGTATTGTAATTATTCATCAGGAACTTGCATTGATTCCTGAGTTGACCATTGCTGAGAATATGTTTTTGGGAAATGAGCGTAAGAACAGCATTGGCAAGATTGACTGGGCAAGAACCTACAGTGAGGCTCAGACACAGATGCAGCGCGTTGGCTTAAAAGAAAAGTCCAACGTATTGATTAAGGATATCGGTACCGGTAAGCAGCAGCTGGTTGAAATTGCAAAAGCGCTTTCTAAGAGCGTTAAGCTGTTGATCTTAGATGAGCCGACATCTTCATTGAACGAGGAAGATTCCAAGATGCTTCTCGATATGCTTCTTGGTTTTAAGAAGGAAGGCTTAACTTCCATCATCATTACACACAAGTTGAACGAGGTTGCCTACTGCGCAGACAACATCACGGTACTTCGTGATGGTGCCACCATTGAGACCATCTCTAACGCAGATCACAACATCGATGAGGAACGTATCATCAAGGGCATGGTTGGTCGTGAACTTACCAATCGTTTCCCGAGTCGTGAGCACAATGTGGGCAACGAAGTTTTATTTGAAGCAAAGAATTGGACGGTTTATCATCCGGTTTACACCGAAAAGTGTGTAGACAAGAACGTGAGCTTCAAGGTTCACAAGGGTGAAATCGTTGGTTTCTCCGGACTTCAGGGTGCCGGTCGTACCGAGCTTGCTATGTCTCTCTTCGGTCGCAGCTACGGCTCTCACATTTCCGGTCAGGAATTCATTAACGGCAAGGAAGTGCATCTGAAGAATGAGCATGATGCCATCGAACACGGACTTGCTTATGCAACCGAGGATCGTAAGGTCAACGGTTTGGTTCTTTCCGATTCCATCGCTTGGAATACCACCATGGCGAAGATGGACAAGGTTAGTAACAAGCGCGGCATCATCAATGTCGCTGAAGAAAACAAAGCTGCAGAAGAGTATGTAAAAGCAATGAAGACCAAGACCCCGAGCATTCAGCAGGCGGTAGGTAACCTCTCCGGTGGTAACCAGCAGAAAGTCCTCTTATCCAAGTGGATGTTTGCAGAACCGGATGTGTTAATCCTCGATGAGCCAACCCGTGGTATCGACGTTGGTGCAAAATACGAGATTTACTGCATCATGAATGACATGGTAGCTCAGGGCAAAGCTGTTGTTATGATTTCTTCCGAACTTCCGGAACTTCTTGGTATGTGTGACCGCATCTACGTTATGAACGAAGGTGAAATGGTTGGTGAATTTACCAAGGAAGAGGCTACCCAGGAAAAGATCATGAGCGCAATCTTAGCTTCTGACAAACAACATCAATAGGAGGGGAATTATGAACTTCAAAGCATTTATTAAAAAGTACACCATGGTAATCGCCCTGGTTGTTGTATTCATTTTCTTTTCGTTCCTAACCGGCGGAAAGAACTTAATGGCACAGAACATTTCAAACTTAGTTTTACAGAACGCATACGTTTTGGTTATGGCCTGCGGTATGCTCCTATGTATCTTAACCGGTGGTAACGTCGACTTGTCCGTTGGCTCCACCCTCTGCTTATCCGCTGCTTTATCTGCCAAGATTCTTTCTCTTGGTGCTCCTGCTCCGGTTGCTATCATTGCTTCCCTTGGAGTTGGTGCTTTGATCGGTGTATGGCAGGGATACTTAATTGGTTATGTACACATCCCACCATTCATTTGTACCTTAGGTGGTATGTTCCTATTCCGTGGATTCGCTCGTGTTATTCTGGATTCCAGAACCATCAGCGTTTCCAACGATGGTTTCTTGAAGATTTTTACTTCTTACATCACCATTCCTGGTCTCGACACTCAGAACAACTGTGTTTCTGCTTTGATTCTTGGTATCATCGTTGCAATCTTAGTTGTTTTGATCACTATTTTACGTCGTGCCAGCCAGAAAAAGAATGGCTACGATGTTGCCCCTGCACTTGGTACCTATCTTAGAACCGGTATCATTGCCATCTTGATCGTTGCTTACTCCTTCAAGTTGATGCAGTACAAGGGCATCCCGGTTATGTTAATCTGGATCTTACTCGTTGTATTAATCTTCGCTTTCTTAACCAGTTCCACTGTTTTCGGCCGTTACTTCTACGCCGTTGGTGGTAACGAAAAAGCAACCAAGTTATCCGGTATTGACCCTCGTAAGGTTTACTTCCGTGCTTACTTCTGGATGAGCTTCTTAGCTGCTTTCTCCGGTCTGTTGATGGCTTCCCGTATCGGTTCCGTTGACGGTAACATGGGTAACTCCTTCGAGATGGACGCAATCGCTTCCTGCTTCATCGGTGGTGCAAGCGCTTACGGTGGATCCGGTACCGTTCCTGGTATCATGATCGGTGCATTACTCCTCGGTGTTATCAACCAGGGTATGTCCATCTTCGGTCTTTCCGACATGTGGCAGTACGTTGTTAAGGGTGGCGTTTTACTCGCAGCCGTTGTCTTCGACGTAGTGTCCAATCACAAGACAGGTAAGTCATAAATTGACTTTTCTGAATCCCTCAATAAAGGGAAATAGCCCGGTGGTTCTCCGCCGGGCTATTTCATTTTTCGGGGCCCGCCACCGGCACCACGCTCCGGGGCCAAGGGGGCTCTTCCCACGATTCGCGAGAATCATAGATTTTCTTGCATCCAAAGGAGCGCATCCCCTGGGCGTGTCCGTTCACTGCATTTACAATTCTATGAACCTGTTTGTTTCCGGGCGGACATAGCGATTTCTTACAGGCCCTATGATCCTCATATTCCACCATTTTTCTCAGGTTCCACTTGCGAAGTACCGCGACAAAATGGATGTTGCTGGATTGACACCGCAAAAGAATCGCATCCATGCTTTGTGCTTTTACTCCCCGCGCCGTCCATGGCGCGGGATGCCAATCCAATTTGCAACATCCATTTTTGCGGTACTAACGCGCGTTCCAAGTTCGAAAAATGTGGAATACAAGGCCATAGGGCCAATCAGAGACGTAGGGTTGTCCGCCACGGGGCAAACCGGTGAGGACGAATTGTAAATCATTGAACGAATACGCCCAAATAAAAGATGCGCGGTTGGATGCTTAGAAAATCATGATTGGAAGTCGTGTGGGAAGAGCCCCCTTGGCCCCGGAGCGTGGTGCCGGCGGCAGAGGAGCGAATACGCCGGGCAGGGGCGGAAGAACGCGGGCAATGTAAGCGGGCGGGAGACGGCAACAGGGGTTTTGACTGCGAGTGAAAGAAAGTACACAGGTTGTGGAAAAAATGGTTACTATTGAGAAGATTTTGTGTTACATATAGTTATATAGTTTGAATCTGTTTGAGAGAGGGGACGAATTTTATGTTGGCACAAATTATAGCTGTTATCATTTTTGTGTTTATGTTTGCGGCGATTGTGCAAGGCAAGTGGGAGCGACATTGGGTAACCATGGGATGCGGATTGGCTACCATGGTGTTCGTGTTCGGCCTGGGCATGCGAAGCATGAAGGCCTTGTTGGCGACGTTGAATGTGCATACCATTTTTACAGCGGAGTTTTGGCATGTGGCTGGGGAGGCTACCGAGTCTTCTTCCGGTGTTAACTGGGCGACCATCATCTTTATTGCGGGCATGATGGTGATGGTAGAGGGTATGGCAGAAGCCGGTTTTTTCCGGTGGCTGTGCTTGCAGATTGCGAAGGCAGTGAAGTATCAGACCATACCGATTTTCATAACCTTTATGATCATGTCGGCGGTGTTGTCCATGTTCATCGATAGTATTACGGTTATACTGTTTTTGGCAGCGGTAACCATTGAACTGGCACAACTGCTGAAGTTTACACCGGTACCGCTGATCTTGGCAGAAATATTCTGTGCCAATTTGGGAGGATCGGCGACCATGAGTGGAGATCCGCCAAACATCATCATTGGAACGGCACTGGGATATTCCTTCTTTGATTTCTTGGGACATACGGGTGTGATTGCAGCCATATCGCTGGTGTTTACCATACTCTTTTTCTATTTGGCCTATCGAAAAGAAATCATCGAGTCGGATCAGGAGGATGGAGATATCGAGTATCCGGATCCGAAGGAAGCCATTACCGATGTACGGGGATTCATACTGAGTAGTATGATTTTTGCGCTGGCTGTGGTGCTTTTGGTGACCCATGCAGCAACGGGATTGACTGTGGCGTCCATTGGCGTGATTGTGGCGGCACTGACCATCCTGGTGGCAGGAAGAGTGACGCCGAAGATTATAAAGCGGGTGGACTATAAGACCCTGCTGTTTTTCATCGGACTTTTTATCGTGGTTGGTGGATTGGAGCAGACCGGAATTCTGGAATTGATTGCGGGATTGATTGCGACAATCAGTAACGGCAATGTGTACGTGATGGTGGCGATTATTCTTTGGGTATCTGCGTTTGCATCGGCCTTCGTGGACAATATTCCGTTTGCGGCAACCATGGTGCCGGTAATTCAGACCTTGGCTGCAACCCAGGGGGTGGATTTGAGTACCCTGGCGTGGACCTTGTCCATGGGTACGGATATCGGAGGAAGTGCAACCCCAATCGGAGCAAGTGCCAACGTTGTAGGAACGGCAGTGGCAGCGAAAAACGGATATCCGGTAAGCTGGAAGAAATACTGTGCAGCAGCGGTGCCGGCAACGATTATGGTAATCCTGATTTCCATGATTTCCATCTATGTTCGTTATCTATAACATGTGATACAATAGGGGTAGGAGACAACTTGTATTACGGAAAGGGGAAACACATATGGATAAACAAGTGATTATATCAGTGGGACGTGAGTATGGCAGTGGGGGACATGTAATTGCCAAAGCCATTGCAGAACGGATGAACTTGCCATATTACGACCATGAAATTCTCAATCAGATTGCCAAGGAGATGAATGTAGATCCGAAGACCTTGAAGGAATTCGAGGAGAAGAAGCATAGTTCTTTCTTTTCTCGAACCGTACGGGGCTACAACAATTCTCCGGAGGAACAGATCGCGCAGTTGCAATTTGATTATATGCGCAAGAAGGCAGCATCCGGCGAGTCCTTTGTCATTGTGGGACGATGTGCGGAGTCGGTGCTCAGTGAGTATCCGGGACTGATTTCCATCTTCGTGGTGGCCGATCGGGATGCCAAGATTGCTCGGACAGCACAGGTCAACAACCTGAATCTGAAGGATGCGGAAGTGACCATGCTGACCCATGATAAGTACCGGAAGGCATATCATAATCACTATGCGAATATGAAGTGGGGCGATTCAAGACTCTATGATATGTGCATCAACAGTACCCGCTTAGGAATCGAGAAGACGACGGATGTGGTATATGATTACATCCAGAGTCGGATACAGAATTTATAGTGTATAAATTTGGACAGGTGTTCTAAAAATAGGCGTCTGTCCATTTTTGTGCTATAATAGGACTATCGATGGGGATTGATGTAAATACCATATGAGGAGGAATGACAATATGACAGAGACACAATTTGAGCGTGCGAATAATCGTGCGTTTATCATCAATGCATTGATCAACGTAGCAGCGATTTCGCTGGTGCTGGTTGGAGGATTCCGAGATGGATTTGCAATGCGTGAGTATATGCAGATTATTTTTATCGTAATCGGAATGGGCTTAGGCATTGGTGGATATATGAAGCATCGCGGCGAGAAGCTGGGTGCGATTTTGATTATGGGCGGTTCATCCGTGGTATATGTGGCATGTATGCTGGCACAGATGAACATGCTGTATTTGGGCATGGGGTATCCGGTGCTGTTTTCCGCCTTTGTTTATATGAATGAGAAGATTGTCTTCGGTGGCAATCTGGTGATTACCATCTCCGGTATTGTGGAACTGATTATCTTGATGACGAAGGGCGAGGTTTCTTCCTATACGGCAGTTGTTTCCGTCTTTATTATGGTGCTGGTTGGTATTGCAGCTAATTTTAGCATTCGACTATTGAAACAATTTAACGAAGAGAACAACGAAGCCATCCAGAGCGGTGCCGAGCAGCAACAAGAGGCCGGACATCAGATGCGCAAAGTTGCCAAGAATATTTCCAATCTCTTTGATGAGGCCAATTCCCATATGGATGATTTGCGGGAAATTGTGGACAAGAGCGATATGTCTATGAAGAACATCGCAGATTCCACGGAGAGTACAGCAGAATCCGTTACCACACAGGCAGCTCAGATTCAGGATATCCAGATGCAGACAGAGACTGCGGATGCACAGCGTAAGGAGATGATTGCGGCATCCCAGGATACCCAGGAGACCGTCAAGGAAGGCCAGCGTGCC
The DNA here is from genome assembly GCA_024690885.1 of Lachnospiraceae bacterium. Lineage (GTDB taxonomy): Bacteria > Bacillota > Clostridia > Lachnospirales > Lachnospiraceae > XBD2001. The sequence goes on along the minus strand of JAILOI010000109.1, from coordinate 2,893 downwards.
ATCGAGTCCTTGCGTGAGAAGGCGGCTTTGGTAAATGATGCCAGCCGTGTAACCGTAGCATCTACCAAGGCAGTCTTAGATAAAATTGAATCCGTGCAGGATATGGTGGGAACCATCATTGCAATTTCCGGACAGACCAATTTGCTGGCGCTGAATGCGTCCATTGAGGCTGCACGTGCCGGTGAGGCCGGACGTGGCTTTGCTGTTGTAGCAGAAGAGATTCGGCAATTGTCGGAGCAGACCTCTTCCGCAAGCTCCAACATTACCCAGATCATTGGGGAATTGACGGAGAATGCCAACACTGCCATGAACAGTATCGACAATACGGTGGCTGCAGTGGATGAGCAGAATGAGATGATTCGTGTCGCTGAGGAGAACTTTAGCCAGATCAATACCAACGTGGATGCGTTGGTGGAAAGCTTCCACGCCATCGGCAAGAGTATGGAAGCCATTGGAGCATCCACCAGTGAAATCAATGACAGCATTTCCAACCTCTCTGCAACCAGTGAGGAAGTGGCGGCTCTTTCCAGTGAGGGCGTAACTTCCATGAACGCAGCTGTGGACAAGTTTGATGAGTTCGATCAGACCTTGAAGGGTATCTACAAACAGGCCCAGGCATTGTCGAAGTACGGCGAGAACTAAAATACAGAAACATCTAAAATACACCCTCTTATCCTACGGATAAGGGGGTGTTTGTTTTAGAAAAAAGTAAAATAAAAAATTGGGTGCAATTTAAATGCGCACGTGCTAATATGTGTCTATGGAAACGAAAATGACACAGGGAAGTCCCCTTCAATTAATCTTAAAATTTGCATGGCCCCTTCTTCTGGGCAATATTTTCCAACAGCTTTACAACATGGTCGATACAATCATCGTCGGAAAGTACGTGGGCGCCAACGCCTTGGCGGCAGTTGGTTCTACCGGCACGATTATGTTCCTGGTGGTGGGACTGGCGAATGGTATGGCCACCGGTTTCACGGTGCTTACCAGCCAGAAGTATGGTGCAGGTGAATATGAGCAAACCAGACAGACCGTATCCAACGGTGTCATTCTAGCGGTGATCGTATGCGCAATCCTTACGGTGTTGAGTCTATCGGTGATGCATCCTTTGCTTCGCCTGATGAATACACCGACGGAAATCTATGCAGATGCCTATGCCTATATCAGTACCATCTGTATGGGTATTTTTGCGCTGGTGTTCTATAACTTATTCTCCAGTTTCTTGCGTGCGGTGGGCAACAGTACGATGCCCTTGGTATTTTTGATTTTTTCTGCCTGCTTAAATATTGTGCTGGATTTGGTGTTCATCTTAAACTTCCATATGGGCGTGCGGGGGGCGGCTCTTGCAACAGATGTTTCCCAGGGCGTTTCTGCGATTCTGTGCGTAATCTATATTTATTCCAAGGTGGACGTATTACGTCCCAGACGAGAGGATTGGAAGCTGCATCCATGCTATACCAGAAAGCAGCTGACGGTGGGGGTTCCTATGGCGTTGCAGTTTGGAATTACCGCATCCGGAACCATGGTGATGCAGTCGGCCATCAACATCTATGGCGCTACCGCAGTGGCCGGATTTACCGCTGCCGGCAAGGTACAAAACCTCTTAACCCAGGGTATGATGAGCCTGGGCCAGACCATGGCAGCTTACGTAGGCCAGAACTACGGAAAGCGGGATATGGAGCGAATTGATGCCGGTGTACGGGAAGCAAACCGAATTGGTATTATTTATTCGTTGATTGCCGGTGCTCTGACCTTATTGTTGCTGCCGCATTTGATTCGCCTGTTTTTTGCTGCAGACGTCAACATCGATGAATTGTTGCCTTATGCAACTACCTATATCCGTTTTTGTGTGGTATGCTTTATACCACTAGCAATGATTTTTATTTATCGAAACACGATTCAGGGTTGCGGTTATGGTATGACCGCCATGACCTTGGGAATTATGGAATTAGTGGCACGCCTGGCGATGGCCATCGGTTCCATGTTTGTGGGCAGTTATGCCATGGCGGTTGCATCGGATGCAGCAGCCTGGCTGACCACCGGATTTTTTGCCTGGTATTTGTTTGCCCGGGTTCGAAAGCGGATCCTGAAGAAGTGGGAAGAAGGAATTTATTAGAAAAGCATGATATCCAAACGATCCTATCGTAATGTGTTAACAACTTTAATTACCCTATCCATTCCGACCATCCTAGAGGAGGTTATGAGTGTACTGCTTCAGTACGTGGATACCGCCATGGTGGGACACTTGGGCGAGCAGGCCACGGCGGCGGTTAGTACCACCACCACAATTTCCTGGATGGTCAATGGTGCAGTTTATGCCATGGGTATTGCGGTGCTGGCACTGATTTCGCAAGCGTATGGACGAAACGACAAGGCGGCCATGGAAGCAGTTTCAAAGCAGGCCTTTTTTTTGACCCTGATTTGCGGGTTCGGCGTGGGGGCCATCGCCATGGCGCTTTCTCCGTATATTCCCATTTGGATGGGGGCAGATCCCGCTATTCAGAAAGAAGCAAGCCGGTACTTTTTTATCATTAGTATGCCCATGGTATTCCGTGCAGGGAATATGATTTTCGGTGAAGCAATTCGCGGAACCCTGGATACCAAGTCGCCCATGCTGGTGAATCTGGCGGAGAATGTGATTAACACCATCTTAAACTGGGTGTTGATTTACGTGCTGGATTGGGGCGTTACCGGTGCGGCAATTGCGTCGGCCATCGCTTATAGCATCGGTGGTATCGCTATGTATGTGGTTTATCGTCGGAAGACGGCACTTCGTTGGAATTACAACGAACTGCGTTGGGATGGTGCCACTATGAAGGAAATCTGTAACATCGGTTTGCCGGCGATGGGATCGGATTTGATTGCAACTACCGGCTATGTGGTGTTTGCAGCC
>JAILOI010000090.1 GCA_024690885.1 Lachnospiraceae bacterium | reverse complement strand
GATTACAGCCAGGACTTCTTTGGCAAAAGTACCAATTTGACCGTATCCGGTCAGCTCAACGGTGAGACCTTTGCTATGGCGTTCAAGAACATCTACACCTTTGGACCGACCTTCCGTGCAGAAAACTCCAACACCACCCGTCATGCGGCTGAGTTCTGGATGATTGAGCCGGAAATCGCATTTGCTGATCTGGAAGATGATATGGAACTTGCCGAGGACATGTTAAAGTATGTCATCACTTACGTGATGGAGAATGCTCCGGAAGAGATGGAGTTCTTCAACAAGTTCGTTGACAAGGGATTAATTGATCGCTTAAACCATGTGGTTTCTTCTGATTTCGGTCGCATCACCTACACCGATGCCATCAAGGAATTGGAGAAGCACAACGACAAGTTTGATTACAAGGTATTCTGGGGTTGCGACCTTCAGACCGAGCATGAGCGTTACCTCACCGAGGAAGTCTTCAAGCGTCCGGTCTTCGTCACCGATTATCCGAAGGAAATCAAAGCCTTCTATATGAAACTCAACGAGGATGGCAAGACCGTTGCTGCGATGGACTGCTTGGTTCCTGGCATCGGTGAAATCATCGGTGGTTCTCAGCGTGAGGACGACCTGGACATCCTGACCAACCGCATGAAAGAACTTGGTATGGGTCTTGAGGACTACCAGTTCTATCTTGATCTACGTAAGTACGGCTCCGCTCGCCACGCAGGCTTCGGTCTCGGTTTTGAGCGTTGCGTTATGTACCTGACCGGCATGGGCAACATCCGTGATGTTCTGCCTTTCCCTCGTACGGTTGGTACCTGCGAACTATAGTTATTGGCCGCTTGAGTGTCACTTGCTGGTACGAATACATGCGTTTTTTGACGGCAATTTCTGTATTCGTCGCTATACTATATTTTCTCGCGAGATTGCTTGTACTATGAGTGTCACTTGCTGGTACGAATACATGTGTTTTTTGACGGCAATTTCTGTATTCGTCGCTATACTATATTTTCCCGCGAGATCGCTTGCGCTATGAGGTGTAAACGTAGCGGTACGTACAAAGCTGCTTGCGCACCTTTTAGTACCGACGTTTCCACACACTCGCTACAGAAAATACAGTATAGCGACTCATAGAAATCGCCTGTGAACCGTGTTGTACCAGCAAGTGTGGATGCGGTGCGGGAAATACAGTATAGCGACTCATAGAAATCGCCTGTGAACCGCATTGTACCAGCAAGTGTCGCTCTGCGCGGAATATACCATGGGTGCGCATGCACCCGTACGAGTGGTAGAGGCGTCCGTTGGATGTATGCCCTTCCGGTGGTACATCCGACTTGCTCAAAATCCTTGTACATTGGGTTTTGTTTTGTTATTTAATATAGCCTGTGATGCAGGTTGTTATTCTATGTTTTCAGTAGCGAGCATGTGAGGACGTTGGCACTAAAAGGTGCGTAAGCAGCTTTGTATGTGTCCATTACGTCCGAACCTGTAGCGCAAGCGTCCTCGCGTGAAAATATAGAATAGCAACTGAGCAGAACAGGCGACGGAAAAAGAAAAAAAGAAAAAAGAAGGAAAAGAAGATGAGCAAAATAGTAATACCGGAGGGTTACAGCCCGGCGCTGAACTTGAAGGAGACACAGATTGCAATTAAGAAGGTCAAGGACTTTTTTCAGGAGCAGTTGGCAACGGAATTGAACTTACATCGTGTGTCAGCGCCACTGTTTGTAACACCGGAGAGTGGATTGAACGATAACTTGAACGGTGTGGAGCGTCCGGTCAGCTTCGGCGTGAAGGAACTGGATGATAAGCAGGTGGAAGTGGTACACTCCCTTGCAAAGTGGAAGCGTATGGCCTTGGGACGATATGAGTTCAACGTCGGCGAAGGCCTCTATACCGATATGAACGCCATCCGCAGAGATGAGGATACGGACAATATCCACTCCATCTACGTGGATCAGTGGGATTGGGAGAAAATCATCACCAAGGAACAGCGGACGATGGAAACCTTGCAGGAGACCGTGAAGGCCGTATATGCAGCACTTCGCGTAACCGAGAAGCATATGTCCAACAACTATGAGTACATTCAGTGCTTTTTACCGGAGCAGATTTCCTTTATCACGTCTCAGGAACTTCTGGATATGTATCCGGATAAGACTGCCAAGGAGCGGGAATACCTGATTGCCAAGGAGAAGGGTGCCGTCTTTATCATGCAGATCGGTGACCTTTTGACCAACGGAGAGAAGCACGATGGCCGTGCACCGGACTATGATGACTGGGCACTTAACGGCGATATCATTGTGTACTATCCGGTGACGGATATTGCATTAGAGCTTTCTTCCATGGGAATTCGTGTGGATGAAGAAAGCCTGCACACACAGCTGGAGAAAGCCGGCTGTCTGGAGCGTGAGCAGTTGCCATTCCAGAAGGGCGTGCTGGAGAAGAAACTGCCATATACCATTGGAGGAGGTATTGGTCAGTCCCGTATCTGTATGTTTTTCCTCCGCAAGTGCCACATCGGAGAGGTACAGTCCTCTATCTGGCCGGAAGAAGAAGTCGCTTATGCCAAGGAGCGTGGCGTAATTATTCTCTAAGAGAGCCGCAATTCTTTGTAAGCGCACGCATGAGAAAGGTAAATTTTTTATGAGCAAAAAAAATCTACATGATGAAGCAATGGATCATTTGATGGACGGCATTCTTTGTCTGCAAACCAGAGAGGAAGCCTATAACTTTTTTACGGACCTGTGTACCGTCAACGAGTTGGAAGATTTGAGACAACGCTTCCAGGTAGCGTCCATGCTCCGTGAGGAGAGAACCTATCAGGAAATCGTGGAGAAAACCGGCGCATCTACCGCAACCATCAGCCGTGTCAATCGTGCCGTTAACTATGGCGACGATGGCTATGACGTGGTATTTGAGCGCTTAGAAGGAAATGAAAAGGCTTAAGTTTTTATGAATTTATTAGAAAATTTAAATCCGGAACAGCAACGTGCGGTGACTACCACCGAAGGACCCCTGCTTATTTTGGCTGGTGCGGGATCCGGTAAGACCCGCGTGTTGGTTCACCGTGTTGCAAACCTTATGGCCAATGGTGTGGAACCATATCACATCATGGCCATTACTTTTACAAACAAGGCTGCAGGCGAGATGCGGCAGCGAATCAACGACCTCATCGGTATGGGTGCAGAGCAGATTTGGGTGGCTACCTTCCACTCCAGTTGTGTCCGCATCCTTCGGCGCTTCGGGGATCGTATCGGTTATGGAACCAATTTTTCCATCTATGATACCGACGATACCAAGACGGTGATGAAGGAAGTGCTGAAAAAATTAAATATCGACACCAAGAAATTCAAGGAGCGTTATTTCTTGAATGCCATCTCTTCCGCCAAGAACGAGATGATTACCGCAGAGGAGTACGCCCTAAACTGTGGCAGCGATTTGGCCAAGTCCAGAATTGCCGGAGTGTATCGGGAGTATCAGGCCAGAATGCGGGCCAACAACGCCATGGATTTCGACGATTTGTTGGTGGAGTGTGTGAACTTATTGAAACAGGATCCGGAAGTGCTGACGTTTTACCAAAACAAATTTCAGTACATCATGGTGGACGAGTACCAGGATACCAATACGGTGCAGTTTGAACTGGTGCGCCTGTTGGCCGGTGGTCGTCAGAATCTGTGCGTGGTGGGTGACGATGATCAGTCCATCTACAAGTTCCGCGGAGCCAACATCTATAATATTTTGAATTTCGAGCAGCATTTCCCGGATGCTTGCGTGATTAAGTTAGAGCAGAATTATCGCTCCACCAAGTTCATCTTAGATACGGCCAATGGCGTCATTGCCAACAACGAGGGCCGTAAGGAGAAGCGTCTGTGGACGGACAACGCCCAGGGCGAGCGGGTGAAGTTCAAGCAGTTCGACAGCGCCTACGAAGAGGCCCAGTACATCGCCATGGACATCAATTCCAAGGTGCGCAAGGGTACCTACGCGTACAAGGATTGCGCAGTGTTGTATCGTACCAACGCCCAGTCCCGTCTCTTAGAGGAGAAGTTCATTGTGGAGAACATTCCTTATAAGATTGTGGGTGGCGTCAACTTCTACAGCCGTAAGGAAGTCAAGGACATCCTGGCCTACTTAAAGACCGTGGATAATGCCCAGGACGACTTGGCGGTGCGCCGTATCATCAACGTGCCGAAGCGAGGCATCGGAGCGACCTCTATTGAACGGGTAGCGGATTATTCAGCACTTCGCAGCATTCCTTTTTACGATGCTCTGCTGGAACTTGGCGTGGATCCGACCCTAAAGAAGCTAGAGAAAAAGGTAGAGCCCTTTGTGTTGTTTATCCAACTGATGCGCAGCCAGCTCCCGGATTTGGGCGTGGCAGGCATTATCCGCGAGATCATCGACCAGACCGGATACGAGGCAGAATTGGAAGCGGAGGGAACCGACGAGGCAACCGCCCGCATTGAGAATATCGAAGAATTCTACACCAAGGCGGTGGCATACGAGCAGGAGCATGAGGATGCTACGCTCTCCGGATTCTTAGAAGAGGTGGCACTCATTGCAGACATCGATTCCTTGGATGAGTCCGAGGATTATGTGGTGCTGATGACCTTGCACGCAGCCAAGGGATTGGAATTTCCCAATGTGTATATGGCAGGCATGGAGGATGGTCTTTTTCCAAGCTATATGTCCATCACAGCGGACGATAGCGATGCGGAAATCGAGGAAGAACGCCGGTTGTGCTATGTGGGCATAACCCGTGCCATGAAGCAGCTGACCATGACCTCCGCCAAGGCGCGTATGGTGCGTGGCGAGACCCAGTATGGTGCGGTTTCCCGCTTCGTCAAGGAGATTCCTTCAGACTTATTGGATGGCGAAGTTTATGAGCAGAAGCAGCGCTTTTTCCCGGATTTCCTGGACGATGCGCCAACCCAGAAGATCAATCCGATTTTCACCCAGAAGAAGCCTATGGCAGCAACTAGGAATTTCGGTACCAAGATTGAGAAAAAGGCCCTGGATTACGGGGAGGGCGACCGTGTGCGTCATCCGAAGTTCGGTGAGGGAGAAGTGATTTCCATCAACGACGGCGGCCGTGATTTCGAAGTAACCGTGGAGTTTGACACCGTGGGACGCAAGAAAATGTTTGCAAGCTTTGCAAAGATGACGCGGGTTTAGCTTTTTTCTATGGCATCTGCCTCCGGATGTGTTATAATTTCAATATGAATAACCCGCAGAACGGGAATTGGGGTAGGTGCTGATATGGATATTAGAAGAATTACCAAAGAAGACCTTGCAAATCTCATTGATATCGACGAATTGCGGGATTTTCTGGAAGACAAAGTGGATGTAGTTACAGACTTCGGTAAGAGCATCATGAAATACCGGAAGAAGGGGGCAGCAAAACCTATGAATACGAAGAAAGTAATCAAGACAATTGTGACAATCGTTGGCATCGTTGCCATCATTGCAGGTATCGCGTATGCGGTTTATAAGTACATGAATCCATCTTACAAGGATGAGTTCGATGACGATTTCGATGACGCCTTTGATGATGATGACGAAGACTTGTTTGATGAGAAATAAGTATGAGAACTTCAAGCCGCGACCACTTAGGCCGCGGCTTTTATTATGTTTAAGAGGTATGTATGAAAAAAGGTCAACAGTACGAGGGCATCGTAACAGAAATCAAGTTCCCCAATAAAGGCATCGTGGAGTTAGAGGATGAGGTGATCATCCAAGAGAAGGGACAACCGACCCGCAGCGAACGCGTGATGCAGCATGTACAGGTGAAGAACGCCATTCCCGGACAGAAGGTGCGCTTTGTCTTATCCAAGAAGCGGAAGGACCGCATGGAGGGACGCCTGCTAGAAGTGGTGGAGAAGTCTCCATTGGAGCAGAATCCCCAGTGTTCAAACTATGGAATCTGTGGTGGATGCTTGTATCAAGGAATCCCATACGAGGAAGAATTGAAAATCAAGGAAGGCCAGATCCGTAACCTGTTTGTTCCGGTGCTGGGAGAGGATCGCTTTGAAGCAATCTTCGAGGGCATCAAGGGCAGCCCGTGCAGCAGCGAGTATCGAAACAAGATGGAGTTCTCCTTCGGTGATTGTGAGAAGGGCGGCCCGCTGACGCTTGGAATGCACAAGCGTGGCAGCTTCTATGACGTGGTTTCTGTGCCGGAATGTACCATCGTGGATGGAGATTTCCGGTTGATTCTAGATACAACATTGCGGTTTTGGACCGAAAAATCGGTAGATTACTATCACAAAATGCAGCATAGCGGGTATTTGCGCCACCTGTTGGTCCGCAAAGCCAAGAAATCCGGAGAAATCCTGGTAGACTTGGTGACCACCACCCAGGCACCGGCCAACGAGG
>JAILOI010000029.1 GCA_024690885.1 Lachnospiraceae bacterium | reverse complement strand
TTTCCCGTCACATCCCCTACGCTATCCCTAATACATGTATTGGGAGGCACATATGAAATACGAGGTCAGTTCCCTGTGGGAACCTTATTATGAAGAATTAGATACCACCAAACGCAAGGAGCTTCTAGACTCCATCACGGCATCCAATCCGGATGACGGAGCCAACGAGTTTCGTCGCCGTGTGTTCCAATATCGATATGTGGATGAGAAAAATCCCAAGCACCAGATTGATCGTTTCCTCTGGATTGCTTGCATGCTGCGAGACATCTGTAACAACACCTCGCTCTTCTCCATGTTTTCCAAGAAGCAAGTCATCTCCTACGGTAACGAATTGGGGTTCGATCAGATTGCCGGCTTAAGTGAATTGGAGAAGACCTGTCTCTATCAGGAATATCGTCATGCACTGCGTCGCTACTATGCATCCTGCATGAGCGGCAATTATCATTCCATGTTTGGCATCCTGCAGCCGGAGGATGAGGTTCGCATCGCCGCTGCCAAGCAGGACATCGAAGCCATGACTTCCCTCATTGCACAACGATTCCACGTGGAGGAGAACTTCGCCCTATGGATGGAGGCAGGAGCTTCCGTGCAGGAGCATCCAAATATATAAAACAACACCCGAACGTCACCGGCACTATGGTTCGAACACACTTCGAGCCATACCATCCACCGACATCCGGGTGTTTTTCATTTCTTATTTCAACAAAATCGCTACCGCTTTCCAAGCCCCCTGAGGGCACAGGTACAGCTGCGCTTCTTCCAGGCGCATCTTCACTTTGGCGTCCCCATAGAAATCCAGAATATCCGCACATTCCGGCACCGGCACTATAATCTCCTCCGGCACTTCCGATGCAAAGGTGTGCACCACCACCAGCGTGCCTGCAGTCGAGCTTCGCACCACGGCCTGGTATCCCCGCGGATGTCGCCAGCTGACAATGCCCGAATCATAGATATGACTGATGCCGTCCCGGATGATGGGACTTACCATATGGTAAAAGGTCATACCCTCGTCCACCACCGCCCACTGTGCCTTGGACAAAAGGGTCACATCTCCGGAGATACACATCCGGCCCAGCATGGTAGCTGCAATGGAATAACGAATGCGATCCGCCGTATCCTCCTTGCGAATCACCGCCCAAATCTGACTCTGGGCCGGCGTAATCAAGCGATGCAGTGCCGCCGCAATGATGGGAATTTCCTTGCATTCATGGGCATCGGAAAAGGAAGCCATGGAGCATAAGGACATCATCAGCGGTTCCAACCGATGACCGCCGGAACCACAATTCTCCAATACCAGCTGCGGCAACTCCTCCTTGATCTTGCAGATAAAGTCCACGTCTGCTTCCATATTCCGCCGCAGGCCCTCACCCAGAGATTCTGCGCCATCACAGCCGACGCCGATGGTCTCGTTATAATCCATCTTCATATATCCAAAGTCATACTGCTTTAGGGTTCCAATCACCACATCCTCCAGATACTCCTGTACCCAGGGGTCCGCCATGTCCCAAAACCGGCGGAAGTAGGTGGTCAGCGGCTTTCCATCCCGCTTTAGCAGATGCTTTTCCAGTTGATACGCCTTGGCACAAGCCGCCACATTCTCAATCTCAAACCAGATTCCCGGCACAAAACCTGCCTCGCGGATTTCCTCCACCGCGGACTCCAAGCCATCCGGAAACAGCTCATTGGAAGGAATGTAATCCCCCATCCCCCGATCCCAGGGAATCCCCGGCTGCTTGTACCAGCCGCAATCAATAACAAAATACCGGAAGGGCTTGCCCCGCAAGCACTCCAGCATTCTGGAAATATTCTCATGACTGGGATTGCCCCAGGTGGTGCAGTATTCATTGAAGACCATGGGTAGGGACTGTTCCTCTTCTAAGCCCATGCGAAAGGCATCCCGTCCGGCCTCGGTCAATCGCTGGCAAAAAGCATCAAAATCTCCGGTATGCGCCACCGATACAATGGCTTCCGGAACCGAGAAACTCTCTCCCGGCGCCAGTTCCTTGTACCACTGCCCAAACTCTCGGTCCGCCAGGCCGCCACTAAAGCCAAGCCCATCGTCCCTGCGATAGAACTCCATCTGCCAGGAGGCGTTATGAGCCAACTGGGCACCCCAGTACACCCCGGTTTTCTTATCATAGAGTGCTCCGAATGGAAAAAAACCATTCACCGCCATGGAGCCCACCTGGCCGTAACGCAGGCAGCGCACCGCATGCGGTGCCCAGGCCGCTTCCAATGCCAGCTCTTCCACACTCTCCCGACACATCCGTCCCTCACCGCTCCATACGCTTCTGGCGCGGCAAATTTCCATGGACTCGTATGCATCCCCGGGAACATATGGCGTCAGTCCCCCCAGGGAAAAGCTGGACATCATCTCAATCCCCAACTTCTTCTGACTTACATTCTCAATGGTGGCCCCCATAAACACATAGGGGGCTCCGGTTTTCCAGCGAAGAACGTGCTTCACCATGTAGCCCCGCTGAGACTTCAAGGTGGTCACCACCTCCAGTCCCCCGGGCAACTTCCGGGTACCAATTTGACGAAACTTCAAACTTCGACTGCTTTCACCGTTGCGGAGAGAAATACCCCCGGCATACGCTTCGTTGTAGGTTTCTCCTGCAATTTTCAGCTGCACCAGATTCTCTTGCTGCATTCGCTTGCCATAGCACATTCCCGGCTCATCCTCCGGTAATTCCGGCACCAAATCTGCCGGAAACAACTGCAACCCGCAGATATTCTGCTCATCCCGGGTGTAGCGCGCCACCATATCGCCCAATACGACTTCTCTTATCAGTTCCATTACCCCTACTCCTTCTTCAGATGCCCTCCAATGGTAGCCTCATCCATCTCTTCTCCGATGACGATGATCACATGCTGCCCGATGCTCATGGGTTTCGCCCGAAATTCATGGCGGGTGGCATTGATTTCGTACCACACATCATCCTGTACAAAGCCCTTCACACGGAAAACCTTGCCACAAGCGGCATCGGCAAAAATCTCATGCACCGCCTCCACTAAGTCGTCCTTTGAAATATCCAGATTCATGAAAAAGAGAGATTGATAGCCATTGTCATCCTCCAGATTCAGCTTCACATGACCTTCTACGGTGTAACCCGCCTGCAACAAGGCATCGTAATCCGCATCCGCTAAGGCATTCCAATCCTTCACAAAAAAGTCCGATTCCCGCAATTCCCTCGTCGCATGAAACCGCTGAAGCGCCGCAGACAGATGCTCCTTGGTAGCCGCAATATCCCCTTCTTCTGCCAGCTGACTTTTGGAAAAGACAATCCGTCCGGCATTGGAAATCTGGGAACAAAGCATGTAATCCGATTCCTTGGAAAGCTCCGGCTCCAATTGGCTATCCACAATGGCAATCACGTTGCCAATCTCATACCACTGATCCAGCGGTGGCTCATTGACCACATCAAAAAACTCATCCACATCATAGATACCGGAGGGTTCCACAATGACTCGATCAAATCCCTGCATGCCCAGCGCAATCAACTTGGTTTTGAATCGTCTGCGGTGGCAATCGTTATCACAACCACCGGCTACCATCTCCAAATCCACCCGATCCCCCAGTTCTTCCTGGAGCAGCATCATATCCACGTTGATAGCACCATAATCATTCTCGATGATGCCGATGCGCTGTCCCCGGTCCACTAAGTGTCCTACATATTTCTTTATAAAGGTTGTTTTTCCGGATCCTAAAAATCCGGTAATCAAATCTACTTGAATCATAGTTCCTTCTTTCTTTTATCGCCACATAGTGGCACTTCCAATCCAGCACTATCTTACCACATCTGTTCTCATATCCCTATCATATCAAATGTTCCAAAATTGTATATGAAATTTCTGAAAATTTGCCCCATTGCGCATCAACTTTTCGAAGCATACAATCTAAAGTAAGATTGTTGGTTTTCCAACAATGGTAGTGCAGTTTGCACGAAAGGAGATAAAACTATGGCTAATGCAACACGTTTGAGCGAGGCCGATATCGAGAAGATCTATCTGTGCCCATTATTCAAGGGCATTGCGCCATCGATACTTGCCTCCATCATCAAGAAACCCTATGTCCGGATTGCCTCCTATGAAGATGATCAAATCATCTGGGGGATGGGAAGCAAAACCACGCAGTTACTCCTCGTCCTCTCCGGCGAGCTGGGACTGGTGGGGACCAACCTATGGAATCAGGGTTCCATCCTGGAATTCTTAGGAGCCGGTTCCCTCTTCGGAGCGGAATACGTGCTATCCAAAGACAACCGACTCAACTACGATCTCTGTTCCTTAGAAGACTCCAATGTACTGACCATCGACTACCGAAAGCTCTGTAGCGACAAGGAATACAGCAAAGTCAAAGACATCATCTCTACAAACCTTTTGGAATTTTCCATTACCCGCAGCCACGCACTGCAAGCACGGATCTATCATCTAGCTCAGAATACAACCCGGGAAAAACTATTGGCATACTTATCCGACGAGGCAAAAGCCGCCGGCAAAAACGACTTCCATATCAACATGGATCGTCAGGACTTGGCAGACTATCTCTCCGTCGAGCGAAGCGCCATGTGTGCAGAGCTCTCCCGGATGCAAAAGGATGGGCTCATCCGCTACAACAAGAATAACTTCACCATAAAGAAAGTGAAAAAGTAACCTCATTAGAACCTCGGGGATATTCCTCCGAGGTTCTTTTTTGTTTACCGCTCCCCATTTTCGTTTATAATAATGACATGAAAGTAAATGTAGAATTTCTAGATACGGATCCAATTGAAAATGTTATCACCTGTCTAAACTACAAGATGGACAAGGTGGTCTACTTCGGTTATCCCCAAATCATCGAGCAGTATCGCAAGGTTACGGAGGATTTCCTAAGAAAGCGCTGCGGGGTTTCGGAGGTATGCTTCTATCCCGTAACGGAGCTGGACTTAGGAGACATCGAAGAAACCATCGAGGCTGCCATCCGCCTGGAGCGAGATGCCGGCAATGAAATCTTTGTGGATATCACCGGTGGGGAGAGTCTGGTTTTGGTTGCCTTCGGCGTATTTGCCGCATCCATGGAAATTCCCATGCATGCCTATGACATTGCCGCCAATCGCTTCCTAGCCCTCGACCGACATGCGTCTTACAACATCGAGACCTCCTGCCAGGCCCAGGATGTCCCCTTTGACTTAGATGCTTTCATTGCCCTCTATGGCGGACAGATCAACTATCGCTTGCACAAGGGATTGAAGTCTGTGGAAACCGAGGAACAGGCCAATCTGATCCACGCCATGTGGGATGTGATGATGCGCCACGCCGAAGAATGGAATCGTTTTTCCAACTATCTGAAGAATTCGGAGCATCCGGAGTTTCTCAGCATTGAGCAAAAGCTTTCGTTGAAGCCGCCCAAGTTTGCCCGGGAGAACGGCATCGATTTGTTTTCCTTCTATGAGATTCTCGATGATTGCGAGCAGGCGGGATTGTTATATGATGTGCACCATGACAGTGATTCCTACGGATATGCCTATCGCAATTCCATGGTACGGGACAGCTTCTGGGACGCCGGCAGTATATTAGAACTGCACACCTATCTGATTGCACGAACCTTCGGAGATGACTGTCGCATCGGTGTTCACCTAGACTGGGACGGCATCATCCACAGCCAGCCCGACGAGGATACCACCAACGAAATTGATGTGCTGCTCCTCTATGGCTATACACCGGTATTTATCTCTTGTAAGAATGGTCACGTCAAAAAGGACGCCCTCTATGAGCTTGAAACCGTCGCCAACCGGTTTGGCGGCAAGTATGCCAAGAAGGTGTTGGTGGCCACCAAGGATCTCACCCAGTCCGACTACTTAAGGGCCAAAGAGATGGGCATCATCGTCATTAGTAGCAGTCGTGATCCAAAACTCGAGAAATTGGGTCGCAAACTTATACGGAAATAAAAAACGCCTTGGGAAATCCCAAGGCGTTTTTGTCGAGTCGTACTCGATATTCAGTAGCATAAAAAGGTCACACAATGGAGCCTCTGTGTCCTGAGGTGAACCAGAACCACTCATTGTCTATTGCTTTCTCGGTTACATAGTGACGTTCACGGTCATCACCATGCTCAATCGCTAACGCATCCTTGTCCTGACGACAAATCTGCACTTCCTCTGTACTCGGACGCTCTAACAGTAACATCATTGCCTCCTTCCTCAGCCAAGACCAACCACGCATCTTATGCTGACAAACAAAACAAAAACGAAACGTAATCAAACGAGAAAATCAATCCCTCTTCTTATCTTCATTATAACGTGAGAAATTTTAAATTCAACACCTTTATCATTGAATCATCTTCACGTTTGCCGTGAGTGTCTTTTCTGCATTTTTATACAGTTTTTGCGTCCCATTTTGAATGAACTTGCAATAAACCCCTGCTATACGGTTTTCAAGGATCCGGCACTGATGCATCTTCCGGACTGACGGTCAAAGAGGAGGATATCCTCACCCCGGATATCGAAGCGCACCTCTTCTCCAATCTGGAAGAGAGTACTTCCGAATACCACACCGGTCAGCAGATAATTGCCGACTGCAATCTTGATGGTACTCTCCATACCGGTCGGCATGGCACCGTAGATGGTGCCCTTCAGACCGCCCTCCGGGGAAATCCGGATGGCCTCCGGGCGAATGCCTAGTACAAAATTCTCATTGGTTAAGACCACCTCTTCTGGAATGCTGTAGTCATCTTCCTCCACCTTGCTGATATGGTAACGGAAGACTTCATCCTTGTTGCCTTTCTCCACTTCCTTCTGGTTGGTTAAGCGCTGCTCATACGCTTCCTTGGCTGCCTTCGCCTCGGCATCGCGCTGTAGAAACCACTTGGATAAATCCAGGGATTCATTGCTATGGAAGGCCACCTTTTGCTCATCAAATATCTCTAACTTTACGGTTCCATCTTCGCTCTGTCTGCCATCTCCCTCTACGAAGTTGATGGATGGATTTCCAACGAAGTCTGCAACGAATAAATTGTTCGGGCGGTTATATACATCCAACGGTGCATCGTATTGCTGCAATACGCCGTTGTTAATCAAACAAATCTTGGTTGCCAATGTCATGGCTTCCATCTGATCATGGGTGACATACACGAAGGTACTACCGGTTTCCAAGTGCAAGCGCTGTAACTCATAGCGCATCTCCAGGCGAAGCTTCGCATCCAGATTGGACAGCGGCTCATCCATGAATAATACCTGCGGTTCCGGTGCCAGGGTTCTTGCGATGGCAACACGCTGCTGCTGTCCACCGGATAACTCTGCCGGATAACGATCCATAAACATTCCGATTTTTACAATGCGGGAAACCCGACGGACGGACAAATCCACCTCTTCCTTGGAAAGCTTCCGCACGGACATCTTCCGTGTGCCGTCTTTGCAAACCGCAAATTCCTCATCCAAGGTTTCTCCCTTGGATGCATGGGCGCCTCTGCTGCGCTCCAGCTTCTCTACATACATTTTCTTTGCTGCCTCACCGGCTGCGGATAAGTCCGCAGCCTCATGCAGCTTCAGTTTGAACAATTCTTCTGCCCCGTATATGGAGAGGGTAAAGGCATCAATCAGTTTCAACTGCGCTTTTTTCTCGTCTAGTTTTCCATTCTTATCACGACAATCTTCGATGTGCTTCACAATTTCCTTGGGAGTGGAAAGTGCAGCTAGAATCGCAGCATCCTTCTGTGCCTCCATATCAAACTCGGGCATCTCTTCTTTGATGTTATTTAAACCAAATGCGATATTCTGGTATACCGTCATGTTGGGCCACAACGCATAGTTCTGAAATAGAAATCCAACTTTTCGCTTGTTCGGGGGAACGTTGATTCCCTTGGCGCTATCAAACACCACCTGATCACCGATGGTAATACGTCCACTGGTTGGCGTCTCCAATCCTGCAATCATTCGCAAGGTGGTGGTCTTTCCACATCCACTCGGACCAAGCAAGGTAATGAATGCATTGTCTTCGATTTCCAAATCCAGATGGTCTACGGCGTAGAACTTTCCCCATCGTTTCGTTACATCTGTTAATTTAATCTCTGGCATAATGTTTTCCCTTTCTATCAGCCGCCGATTCCTTCATCCAGGCTGGCTCCGGTAATCTTGTTAATCAGCGTATTAAAAATCAAAATCGTCACAATCAAAATCAAGTTGATGGCACTGGAGAATGCGTACAATCCCATCTCATCGAAGTAATCCAGTGTCGTGGAGAGGATGAATCCCTGGGTACAAAGCAACAGGAACAAGGATAACTCTCGCAAACAGGTCATAAACGGAAGCAAGAATCCGCTGATGATGGACGACTTCTGAATCGGAATGATAATGTGTGTCATACGCTTTACCCACGGAATATCCTGGATAATGGCCGCCTCCTCGATTTCGCCGCTGAGCTGAAGCATGGAATTTAATGCGCTTCGGCTGGCAAACGGGATGTACTTCACGGTACCCACAATAATCAACAGTGCATAGGTGTTAAACAAGTTGATCTTGTCATTGGAGAACAGGATGAAATACGCTGCACCCACGGCAAGGGATGGCATTAAATATGGTAAAAATGCCATGTTGTTTACATAGTTTGCAAATCGGTTGCGGCGATTCTTGGACACCGCATAACCGATCAAGGTTCCGATGGTTCCAGCCACGATGGCACAAATCACAGCGACTAACATGGTTCCTCCGAATGCATGCCAGATGGTTTTGTTAAACAAGATTCCATGCTGTCCATACATGGCGCTGTCTGCGTTACTGCGAGACACCCACCACTTAGTGGTTAACATGCTCAAATCGTGATTATAGAGGAAACTATAATCTCCCGGATTTGGCAGGAATGTCTCAATCGCAAAGGAGATGATTGGAAAAATACTAGTGAAAAAGGTCAGTACAATCAACAGAATTGCAATCAGGTGTTTTCCAACTTTCCCCAGATTAATTTTGGAAATCTGACCGGATTTACCGGTCACGGTTGTATAGCTTTTTCTACTCTTCAGCGACAGCTGGTTCATTCCCAAAATCAAAATACCGAAGATCATCATAATGATGGCTAAGATACTGGCTTCTCCGGTGTACTTGGAATTTAGGGACACGTACTTGGTAGAAAGCGTTGTAAGTCCTAAGTAATGCGGAACCGGATAGGAGCCCATGGCACTTCCGAATACCAACAGGATGGTGGATAAGATGGCCGGCTTTACCATGGGAAGCGTTACACGAAACATAATCTTCCACTTTGGGGTATCAAGAATCGTGGCTGCCTCCTCTAAGTTTGCATCCATGTTGCGGAAGATTCCGCCAATCATGATGTAGGCAAAGGGTGCGTAATGCAATCCCAATACCACGGCACTTGGGAAAAGGCCCATGCACCACCACTTAGGAGCTAATATTCCAAATAAGGATGCAAGCAAACCATTGGAGGTTCCAGTGATTTGGTTGCTGTAAAAAAGGTGCTGCCACACAACTGCCAGTGTCCACTGGGGCATGATGTATGGGAAGATAAAAATCGAACTTAAGTATTTCTTGTACTTTAAATTGGTTCTGGTCACTAAGAATGCCATCACACCACCAAACAAGATGGAAATCAGGCAAGTCAAAACAGCCAGTAATACCGTGTTTAAAATAGGCGACCAAAGATTGGTTTTCGCCAGTGGACTGGTAAACAAATCCACGTAGTTTACGATGGAATATCCATCTGCCCGTCCGGTCAAGAATGCATCAATGGTACCCGGATGGACTTTGAATGTATCCTGCACGATTGCCACAATCGGTGCAATCGTTGTAAAGGTCAGCACTGTTCCGAACAGGAGCAGGATGACATTCTGGGGCTTCGATAAAAACGTCCGAACTTTATTCAAAAAAATCTTTGATGAATTAATCTGTGTCTGCTCCATAATTTTCCCTTCCAAAGGCCGGGCGAGCGAAACCCGCCCGGCTTTGTATCTCTCATTTGTAAATTACTCTTCTTCTACCTGATCTGCGTACTTGGTCAACAGCTCAATCCAGCTACCTACGGTAAAGGATACCGATGCGCAGTACTGTGGATCTTCTAAGACCAAACCACCGTCTGTGGTCCACCAATCGTAACCACGGTCATTCTTGCAGTCGTATACATTGTTGCCTTCTTCGTCATAACCACCCTTGGAATGTCCGTATGTGGTTTCGATTGCCTTGGCAACCTCCGGATTGGAGGAATA
Source organism: Lachnospiraceae bacterium (assembly GCA_024690885.1). Taxonomy (GTDB): domain Bacteria; phylum Bacillota; class Clostridia; order Lachnospirales; family Lachnospiraceae; genus XBD2001. Next base: position 30,935 of record JAILOI010000029.1, on the reverse strand, counting down.
TCCACCCATGTCCTTGCCCCAGGCACTGAATCCATCCTCGGTTGTGGTCATGTAAGCGATGAATGCACATGCGGTCCATGGCAATGGGGTATTGTCGGTAACAAATAAATAGTGGCAATATCCATAGCCGCCCATTCCGGTATAACCATCCTGGTATGCAGCAACTTTGATGTTGTTTACCGATACACCGGCGGATTCCTCAACGGAACGAAGCTTGGAATATACCAATAAACCGGACTGATCGGTTGCAGATTCAGCTACCAGGGTATTGCAGATTGGGCCATCATCGGTCTGCTCGTTGTAGCTTTCTACCCACAACTTAATCCAAGCCAGGGCATATTTGCCGTCTGCACCTAAGCCTAAGTTGGTAGCCTCACCTTCCATCTCCTTGATGGTTGGATCGAAGTATGCCTTCTCCTCAGCACTGAGCGCTTCATATGCACTCTTTAACTGTGCTGCATACTTATCCTCGGTGAGCATGTATAAGAAGTTCTTACCTACGACCTCGGAATCAATGTCCATAAATAAGGCATGTTCTCCTTCTGCTACGAAATCCCAGCAGTTGTCATATTCCTTGGAACCGGTGCAGTTGTACATAAACACCTTGTTCAATGTCTGCAGGCTTAAGTATCCCTCCACCTCATCCGGTGTGGTTCCGTTGGCCTCTGCCCATTCCTTCGGAATGTAGGTATCTAAGATACCGGTCTGTACCATCTTGGACTCAATCTGGTTACCATCCTGAATCAAGGTCATGGCAAAGGTGCCTTCCGGCTTTAAGGAATCTGCGGATAACTGCTCAAAAATCTTGTTGTTCTTCGGCTGCTGCCACTCGTACTCCATATTGTAGGATGGGTCGATGGACTGCAGATACTCGATAAACAGAGGAAGCGCGGTCTTACCACGGCTGGAATTTCCTACGCCGTAGAAGGTTTTTCCGTTGGACTCTTCGATGGCCTTCGCTGCCAATTCTTCCAGAGTCATACTCTCTGCTTCCTTAATGATCTTCTGGGTCTCTGTCAAATTTTCATCCGAGGTATCTTCGGATGCAACCGTTTCCCCACCGGCTGCTTTTTCTGTTGTGGAAGATGCGCCGGAACCACATCCCACCAGGGCTGTCACTGCCATACATGCAGTGAGTAACATGGATAATACTCGTTTTTTCATATTTCCCTCCTAAATAAAAATAATCCCCGAAATCACCTGTATTGGTGTTCCTGGGATTATTATAAAATTGATGGTTTTCCAACAAAACGGGACAAACCTGTTATTATTTTTAAAATCCAAAGATGTTTCTAACATCCGATGTGCTAGTCTCGATTCTGGTATTCCGAAGGAGTCATACCGGTGATATTTTTAAAGGTGGTGGAAAAGTATGCCAGATCCTTATAGCCCACTAATTCCGCCACTTCATACACCTTCCGTCTGCAATCCTTCAGAAGCTTCATGGCAGAACGAATCCGGAAGCGTGTGATGTAATTGTTCACCGTATACTCCGTCTCTTTCTTAAAGGTATGAGACAGATGTCCCTCACTCATGTGCAGCGCTTCTGCAATATCCCGAAGCCGCAATTCCTGTTCCCCATAATGCTGTGCGATATAGGCGAGGGCTTCCACCACGTACTTACTCTTGCCACTGCTTCCTAAGGCTTTCTGGGAAAGCACCTCTTCTTCCAGTTCACGGGATGCTTCCTCCTGCTTACCTTGGGCCCGATGCATCAGAGTTTTCACCGCCTGCTCCAGATCTCCATCGCGGAAGGGCTTGAGCAGATAATCGTTGGCTCCATATCGGATTGCCTGTTGGGTATATTTGAAATCCCCATACGCCGTCAGGAAAATAATCGGCACCATGTTGCCATCTTCCTCCCGCAGAATCCGAAGCATCTCTAACCCATCCATATCCGGCATACGGATATCACATACAATCAGATCCGGCTGAAGGCGACGAATCACCTCTAAGCCCTCGCGGCCGTTCTCCGCTTCCCCCACCACACTGCCACCTACGGCATTCCAGTCAATCTCCAGCACAATCCCCTGGCGCACTAATTTTTCATCATCGATTACTACAATCTTGTACATGTTAACCTTCTCTCTTCAATGGGAAATACAGCACCACTTTGGTGCCACCACTTACCACTGCCTCAACCCGGACGCCGGCATCTGCCCCGTAATGAAGTCTAAGGATCTTGGCAATGCTGTCCAGGCCGATGTGACGACGTCTGCCCACCTCTTGCTCTCTGGCACACTCCCCGCGATTGATCCGTTCCATCTCTTCCCGGGACATGCCGTTGCCATCATCGCTGACTTCGATATAGAGGATTTCTTCTTCGTCATAGATATTTACAAAAATCTGACCATGGTCCCGGCCTTTGAGTCCATGAATCAGTGCATTTTCCACCACCGACTGAATAATCAGCTTCGGAATCTTGTAATACTCCAGCTCCATGGGCACTTCCACATCGTAGGCAAACGAATTCTCAAATCGAATCTGCTGGATTTTCATGTAAGACTTCACCAGCTGCAATTCTTCTGCCAGACGAATAAACTGTGCCCCCGAAATACTGGTTCGTAAAATATTGGCCAGGTCGGAGGCCATGTTGGCCAACTGCGGCACGTCTTTGGATTTGGCCACCCATTTCATGGTATCCAAGGTATTGTATAGAAAGTGCGGATTCAATTGGGCCTGCATGGCTGCGATGGTCACATCGTTTAGTTCCTTCTGTTGGCGCACCTGGATTTCCATATATTCCTTCAAATCTGCCGTCATCTCATCGAAGGTATCCGACAATAATCCAAACTCATCTTCCCGCATGGAGTTTACCCGGGCATCCATCTGGCCCTGGCGCACCTTCTGCATCACCGTGGTCAGTTCATGGATGGGCTTCGTAAGGAAGTTACTCATCACACCGGAGACCGCTAAGCAGACGACGAATGCTGCCACCGCAACACCAATCAATACCTGAATTAAAATCCGGGAGAAACCGGCGGTAAAGATGTCCCGCTCTCCAATTGCCACATACAGTCCATATGCTTCCAGCGGTTCCATATACGTCAAAAAGGAATCTTCCTTCCGGCTCAAACTTTCTCCTGCAAAATAGCGGCTGCGCAATTTCTTGGCAAGTTCCTCCTTCTGTGCGTACGGGGAACTGTACACCTCGTTCCAGGTGTGATCTAAGATGGTAATTCCGCCGGAGGCATTATAGGTTTTCCCTAATAATTCTTCGAACTGGGCATCATTAAAACCCACCAACAGATAGCCAATCAAATTGTCTTCTTCATCCCAGATTCCTCTGGCCAAATGCAGTTTTGCGCCGGACTTTACGTACCGGGACGCGCGGCCCACCACCATCTCATCCGGATGGGTTTTGGCTTCTTTTAAAATCCCCCAATAGGTGGGCAGATTTCCGATGGTTCCCGTGGCACCGGTGCTGTAGCGACAGGTGCCCTCTGCATCGTATATTTCAAAAATTGCCTTCTCCCGATAATCTGCCGTCTTCTCATAAAGGGTGGTGTATGCCTGGTTTCGTTCCCAGGAATCATTTGTTGCAATTCCAACAGCAATTGCAGACCGCTTACTCAACTCTTCCAACAGCGTTTCCATATCCGAAAATACCGTCGTCATGGTCTCTTCGATCCCGTACAGCTGTTGCGTTGCATTTTCTTCTACGGCATGATCCACCCGCTTCTGAAATAAATTCATCAAACACACACTGGTAATCATCAGCGGAATGATGGTGACAACAACGAAGCACAGCAGGAGTTCTTTGCGAAAGGATAGTTTCATTGCGCACCCTCCTCTCCCACAAAGGCGTAGTGGAACCTGGACAAGGTATCCTCCCGGTTATTCTGCGCCCACTCCATGTCATAGTCGATGGCTTCCACAGAGGCTTCACTTTTCAAATCATCTCGCACGCTTCGACGATAGCCATATTCCTGCAGCAACTGCTGGGCATCATCGCATACGCTAAACTCCAAAAACAGCTTCGCATTCTCTTCGTGCTTCGCACCTTTTACAATGGCGGTACCATCCGGCACCACAGCTGTTCCGTCTTCCGGATATGCAATCCCGATATCGGCGCCCTGTTCTATGTATTTCTTGGCCTCATCTTCCGTTGCAATTCCAACTGCGCTGGAGCCGGAAATTACTTCCTCTAACACCTCGGCAGAACTATCACAAAGCTTTCCGTTGAGATTGGATGTAAACTTCTCAATCACCTCCTGCTGCTCCATACGATCCCGCGTCACCGTAAGGAGGGTGCAAAGCGCCGTGTAGGCACTTCCGGAATTTGCCGGATTTGCATAGGCAATCTTGCCCTTCCACTTCCCTTCCAGCAGTTCCGACCAAGTCTGGGGCGTACCTGCCGAGAAGACCAGCTTTTTGTTATATACGAATACAATGGGGAATTCGGAAAACAATGTAAATCCATTGTCTTCCGGCGCATAATCCGAGGTGATTTGATTTCGTACCTTCACCTCATAGGGTGCAAAATAATCGGAATAGGCATGCAAGGTATCTGCTCCACCACCGAAAATCACATCGGCGTTCGGATCTGCAGACTCCTTTGCAATCCGTTGTAGCAGTTCACTACTTCCTCCGTCATATACCTCGACCCAGATTCCGGTTCGCTCTTCAAATTCCTGGATAATTGGCTCGTAGATTTCAGCCTTGTGTGATGTATAGATGACTAGCTTGTTTTCCTCCGGCAAGGGTTCCACCGCAGGCTTTGCAGCACCACAGCCGCAAAGCAACAAACAAGTACCAAGTAAAATCGATATGATTCGTTGACGTACTCCCATAACCTTCTCCCCCGATTTCTTTCATTGAGTATAAGTCGAAAGCTTCTTCCTCGTCAAATTCCCTAGTTTCTAAATTCAATCCCGAAAAAATTCTAGTGAATATTTCATCCTAAAACCGCCGTATAATAAGGAAAATTGGAGGTCGCTTATGAACAAAGACTTAACCATCGGAAATCCATCCTCTGTCTTGTGGACGTTTTGTCTTCCCCTCTTCGGCAGTGTCATTTTCCAACAACTATACAACATTGCCGACAGCCTGGTGGCCGGCAAATTCATTAGTGAAGAAGCCTTGGCTGCGGTTGGCAACAGCTATGAAATCACCCTGATTTTCATCGCCTTTGCCTTCGGTTGTAACATCGGTTGTTCTGTTTTAGTTTCCCAATACTTCGGTGCCAAGGATTATGCCCGTATGAAGAGCACCATCTCCACCACCTTTATTTCCAGTGGCGTTTTGGTTGCCCTACTCATCTTATTTGGCACCCTCTGCTGCGGAAAGTTATTGCTACTGATCCATACGCCGGCAGAACTTATGGCTGATTCCCAGTTGTACTTAGATATTTATATTTGGGGACTTCCGTTCCTCTTCTTTTACAACATTGCCACCGGTATTTTCTCCGCGTTGGGGGATTCCAAAACACCATTTGTGTTCTTGGCCTTTTCTTCTACCGCCAATATCCTTGTGGATATTTTGTTCGTCAAAGCCTTTCATATGGGCGTTGCCGGTGTTGCATGGGCCACCTTCCTATGCCAGGGCATCAGCTGTATCCTCTCTTTGCTTGTGGTATATCGCCGCTTGGCTTTGGTTGAGACGAATGTGAAGGCTGCCCTTTTTTCCAGGTCCATCTTCCTGAAATTCTGTGGCATTGCAATTCCCAGTACCTTACAGCAGAGTTTCATCTCCGTTGGTAATATTATTATTCAGCGCGTAATCAACGGTTTCGGCTCCGGTGTGATGGCCGGTTATGCCGCTTCCGTTAAGCTAAACAATATGGTCATCTCTTCCTACACCACCATCGGCAACGGAATCTCCAATTATTCCGCCCAAAACAACGGTGCCGGTAAGCATGACCGGATTCACGCCGGCTTTCGTTCCGGCATCCGCATGGTGTGGATGATTTCCCTCCCCATCGTACTGTTGTACTTCATTGCAGGCAAATACCTGCTGCTGTTGTTCTTAGAAGACCGGGGCGGTGTGGCTATGATGACCGGTGTCACCTTCCTGCGCATCCTTAGCCCCTTCTACTTTGTCGTATCCGCAAAGCTGGTTGCAGACGGTATTCTACGGGGCACCGGACGGATGCAGCAGTTTATGGCTGCCACCTTCACCGACTTAATTCTCCGTGTAGTTCTGGCTATTGTACTTTCTAAAACTACACTTGGTGCCACCGGAATCTGGTGTGCATGGCCCATCGGCTGGGCAATTGCAGCTGCCATGTCCATCTTCTTCTATAAGCGCGCCACCTTCGAACGTGAAAAAGATCCACAGGTTTAATACCTGTGGATCTTTTTTTACTTTCCATTTAGTTTTTCAATTATATTGGGAAGTTCCTTATCTACCTCGTCATTGGCCAACTGACAGGTACCTGCATTGGCATGTCCGCCACCGCCATATCGTAAGCACAAATCTCCGATGTTGTACGTCGACGAACGATTGATGATGGATTTTCCAATCATCACTGCCGTATTCTGCTTCTGAAATCCCCAGGCAACATGTACCGAAATCTGTGCCTCGGGATACATGGCATAAATCATGAACCGGTTTCCGGCATAGATGGTTTCCTCATTCCGTAAATCTAAGACGACCACCTTGCCCTCTACGCGAGCCAAGCGACCAAGCTGTTCCTTGAACTTCTCCTGGTGCTCGAAGTAGAGATCCGTACGTTCCTTCACATCCGGAAGGGCCAACACCTCATCCACGGTATGATTCACACAGTAATCAATTAACTGCATCATCAAATCATAATTGGAAATACGAAAATTATGGAAACGACCGAGGCCGGTGCGGGCATCCATAATGAAATTCATCAACACCCATCCGGTGGGATTTAGAATTTCATCCTGGGTAAAATCAGCGCTGTCCCCCTTGTCAACAGCTGTCATAATCTCTTCCGTAACCTTCTGGAATTTACCGGCACCTCCATAGTAGTTATACACCACGCGGGCTGCACTCTTGGCTTCTCCCTGAATAATAAAGCGATCCTTGAAATTCTCAGCGCTCACACGCTTTAATTCACTTTCATGATGATCAAACGCCATGCCCACTCTGGTATCAAAGGGCAAATTCGTCGTAATATCATTGGAGGATAGTTCAATCTTGCCATCCTGAACATCCTTCGGATGCACGAACTTAATCTCGTCAATCATGTCCAGTTCCTTGAACAGCATTGCACAAACCAATCCATCAAAATCGCTGCGTGTCACCAAACGTCTCTTCATATCCACATAACCCCCTTGTTTTTGTGAAACACCTACGACAATTTTAGCATAATTATCAGAATTATTATAGATTTCTTTCCGTTCCCATCCCCATCGAAGGAAAAAGAAAAACGTGAGGCGCATGTTTCGGGGGCGCATCAAGAATCCTTGCTGCTACAAAACATTCATCCTCACGTTTGTTCTCTTATTCGATTGTAATGGACACGGTTTCCGTTATTTCCGATGGGAATGTCTCTTGTATAGTGCCAGTATATTCTACGATGACATAATCCCCCGGATGAATCGAAGTGATATCTTTGCCATCGGAAAACTTCGTTTTCTTCTCCACCGGAATGTAGCAGTCTCCCATGTAGGTCTCATCATTTACAAGCTCTTGATCGTAGCAAATCAAGATTCTCTGGGACTCAACGTCCACAGATTTTACATATCCTTCCATGGAAAAGGCATTCTGATTTCTTTGATCTCTCACATAGCGAATGCCAAAAACGCCGGCAATTGCAACCACCACAATTGCGATTCCGATCACAATCTGTTTACTCATAGTATTTCTCCTTATTTACATGCACCAATATCTATGAGGTGCGTGTACAGGCCTTTTGTAATACGCGCTCCACCATTGGCTCTACCCGGGTCGTCTACGCCATGATGAATGGCATATACCGTATTGGTAGAGGAATTATACACCGGCGCACCACTCTGTCCACCCATGGTGTCCATTGCGTAAGTAACGTAGCCGCTGTATACCCCCGAGAGTTTTCCGGAAGCCTTCCACATCTGTACACTCTGGTGTCCCATCGTTGAAGCACTGCTGTAGGATCCCTTGTCTCCCGGATATCCGCAAACGGTATAGCTTGCTGCTTTCATGTTCTTGTCTGTTGTATAACCGATCGATGCCCATCCGCAAGTTTTTCCGGGGGTGCTGTTCAGTTTAATATAGCCCCAATCATTGGCAATCGACTTCGTCTTCGGATAAGAGGAGCACCATCCCAAAGTCTTGGCATCTGCTTTCACACCATAAGATGTTCCGTTTGCTCCAAAAAATACCTGAATCGATTTTGCCGCCGATGTATCCATATATACGCAATGCGCTGCTGTCAGCATGTAGTTCTCGGAAATCAGAAATCCGGTTCCCACATAATGATTATTTTTCGCATCCGTGATGTATAGAAAACCAATGGGATAATACGGGCTGCTCTTGACCGCTGTCACTCTGGTACGATTATCCGATCCGATGATCATATTCGGATTTGCACAATCGTCTTTTCCGGTGTCCCCCACCAGAAAGCTTCTTCCTTTTCCATTGTAACCGCGTGTTGTCGCTTCGTCTACCGATGCTAAATCTTCCGGATTCACAGTAATGAGTCGCTCTTCCTGTGTCTCACAATCATACTCTACAAAGTCAGAAGAAGTGAGCAACGCATCTACATATGCCTCATCACAGCTCGTAAGTGATTGATCATCGAATACGCCGGATACACGATAGGGAGACGTTACTTCTGCCGTTCCCGCGATTGACAGGCAAAATTCATAGCTTTCCCCAGCTTCCAACGAAACTGCCTGTGTCGGTGCTAACGTCTTCACATCACTGTTGTCCAATACTTCTACGCCTTCTGCGCCGATAATATCATACGCTGCCTCGTAACTGATGGACCATTCTTTTATCGTCGCAAATCCTTCGTTGGTCACGGTCACATTCAATCGATTCTCTTCTGTTTGCTCTGCTACCACCGTGGCGTCTGTAATGGTATAGACCTCATCTTCCATCACCGGCGCATGCACGTCGGCACTGACTGCTTCTGTCAGATTCACATCGATTTGATGATTCTCTGACTCCATCGCACTTACCGTAATGGTTCCATACGTTCCTCGCAGCATACCGCCGACGAGCATACCACTTAGCAAAACAACTGCTAGTTTTCTTTTTCTCATGTCTTACCTCCCAGCTAACTTCGGACCTTTCTCCTACAGTCCTAACAACATACGAATAATTTCATCAAATGTCATATGCCACACCTCCTTCCTTTCACTCATCTTATCTTTTTTTTGAGAAAAAACCGGATTTTATTCATGAACGACACCTTTTTTCATTGAACGACACAAAAACCCGTGATAATGCACAAGTGGTGCCTGTTGGTATGTTATAATGAAGGAAACTTGTTGATTGGGGAATCGGAGGTTTCGACAGAATATGACCTACTTGCTGATGTGTTTTTACTTTATGATTAAACTCTTTTCTTACGCGGCCTTCTACATCTGTGTCATGCACTTGAATTACCGCGGTCGGTGCAAGGAAATCCTTGGATTTCTTGCCCTTTGTTTTGCTGTCTTTCTTCCCCTGCAGTATGCGCCGGAGCAACTTCAAATTACATTAAGTTCCTTCGCTTTGCCCATGCTGTTCCCACTCTTATGTAACTCCAAGCATCGCTTTCACTATCTGTTTTTGGCCATTCCGGTGGAGCTGCTTTTAAGCCTCTGTGTTTCCATGGCCAAGGACCTGCTTCTCCTGTTCCATGTGCCGGCAGCAGCATTCGTGGAGCCATCGCTTCTTAGTACCATCTGCAAACTGGTGACACCCACCATCCTATGGATGATATATGCCTGCAAAAAAGACTTCTTTGCCTTTATCTATCGTTTACGTCTGTCCATGGGACAATACATCAGCATCTGTTTGACGCTGGTGGCTGCCATCACCTTGCTGGTATTGGTAAACTACCTGATCAGCCGGACCCGTCTTCTAAGTCACCTCCAGATGGTGTTATTCCAGTTCTGTCTGTACCTTCTGGTTCTGGCCTTTGTTTTTACCCTGCTGTTCCAAAGCTACCTGCGTCAGCAGAATGCACACTTAGAACATCAGGCGGCAAGGAATCGACTGATTCTGGCCGCACAGCAGAAGCACTTCGACGATTTGATTGACAAGGACCAACAGATGCGGAAGTTCCGCCATGACATGCGGGCACATTTTCTGGCCCTCAGTGCTTATGCAGATAAACTCCACGATCCGGATTTGAGCAACTACCTCTCCGGTATCTGGGATCACTTTCAGGAAGCGCTACCGCAAAACTATACCGGGAATTCTGCGGTCGATGCCATCATCTGTGACCTTCACAAATCCATGATGGAAAACCAGATTCCCTTCACCTATGAGAATACCAGCGGTGGCATTCCTCGTACCTTAGATTCTTATGACCTCTGTGGCATCTTCTACAATGCGCTTTCCAACGCCATCGAAGAGTCCCTACGGTTACCGAAAGAAGCGCGCAGTATCTCCATGGCACTTTCCATCTGCAACGGACATCTGCAGCTTACCTTTCAAAATGCTTGCCGCAGCGGCCTGTCTGCTGACACAATCAATGACATCCCCCTGCCGACATCCAAGAGTGATACCTTAAACCATGGATTCGGCATTCAAAACATGCGGGATATTACGACGAAATACAACGGAGTCCTCGGCATCTCCATTCAAGGCACGCAGTTTCTGCTGACCATTGTTTTATAGGAAGAGGCCCGACCTCGAAGGAGTTTTATTTATGGAAACACTATATATTGGAATCTGTGACGACGAAGATTTTTGGAGAGAGCATACGAAGCTTTCCTGTACGCAGGCCGGCTTTCTTTCTGCATCGGTAACCTACATTGTTTTTTCCTCTGCGGAAGAGGTCTTATCCTACAAGGGACCGGCCATCGACCTGTTGTTTTTGGATATTGAGATGAGTGGGCTAAGCGGCATTGAGCTGATGGAGCAAAGTCACAACACGATGTTGATTCGTAACATTGTGTTTCTCTCCAGTCACCCGGAGCATGTCTTCCACTGCTTCAGCAAGAAGACCCTCGGCTTTGAGCAAAAGCCCCTTGCTTGTGACCACGCCTTAGGTTATCTCCAGAAGGTTTACGAGAGTAAGTACCAAAACATTATCATCTTCGATGCCATGAATGCGGACACCATCGTACCTCTCCGGGATTTCTTTTATTTAGAAGGCAAATCCGGATACGTGGAAGCCGTCACGGCCACCAAACGCATTACCTTAACCGGCACCCTCAAGTTCTGGGAAGAAAAGTTATCATACATTCCGGTACTTCGCATTCACAAAAGTTATCTGGTCAACATGCACCAGATTTATTCCCTGAAGAAGGAACTTCACTTTCACAACCTGGAGGAAGTCCTTCCGGTGGGCCGTGTTTATCGGAAACAAGCCGCCATGCTTTTTTCCAACTTCTTATTGGAACAAGCAACAACGCCCTAGCATGCTAGGGCATTTTCTTTATTTCATATTAGCCAAGAATGCTTCGACTGCTATAACATAAAAAAGGAGTGAACCCATCGGATTCACTCCCTTGCATGTTACGCGCCCTGTTGATTACGAAACAGGATATTATTTAAAATTTCCAAGCGTCGGATGTTCCCCTCTGCCCGAATTCTGCCATCTTCGATGGCCTCCATGGCATCCAGTCGACCGGTTAAGATGTCATCGATCTGCTCGGCGGTTGCCGCAATCATCACATCGTGGTCATAATACTCATCGGCCTGGATGTTTACCTTGCCCTGGTTCAGTTCCAAGTAGAACGGACGCTCATGTCGTACGTTAAACTGAACGGCTACGTGGTCCAAGAACGCTTTCGGCGCTCGTTTTTGGACGTGTCTCTTTGCTTTCTCAACTACTTCCTCATAAGTCATAATATCTCTTCTATCCCTTCATGCTTTAAAAAACTACGAATACTATGATACCGCGATAATATTCTGAAATCTATATGCAAATCGTTAGTTTATCGCGCTGTTTCCGTGCAATCTTCGACAAATTGTTATATTTGAGCAAAAAAGTCACCACCCGTCTTGGGTGGTGACTTGAAAATTCCTGTGGTTTTATGGATTAGCGAACAATGAACTGTCCGTACTTACCCATAAATGCTACATAATCTGCGAATGCTTCTTTAAAAAAATGTTTCATATCTTCCATCTCCTTTTCACTTGCTCTTCTCTCTTGTTCGTTCGTATTATACGGCCGTAATCAAAAGTGGTCTTGCCAAAAGGAGACAAAAACCGGTCAAATTTTGCGCCGGCTTTTATAAGATATCAATGACTTCTCCAGATAATGCCTTGTTCATACTGCGTACGGCACAAAACTTGCCGCACATACTACAGGTATCACTATGGTCATCTTCCGGCGCACGATCTGCTCGAATGGCCTTGGCCACTTCCGGATCAATGGCCTCTAACCACTGGGCTTCCCAATCCAGGGCGCGACGGGCATCTGCCATACGATCATCCCGGTCCCTAGCCCCCTTGATGCCTTTGGCAATATCTGCGGCGTGGGCTGCAATCCGGCTGGCAATAATACCATCGTGTACGTCCTGCTCATTGGGAAGTGCTAGATGTTCTGCCGGTGTAACATAGCAGAGGAAGGCCGCACCGCTGGCTGCTGCAATTGCTCCGCCAATCGCTGCGGTGATATGATCGTAGCCCGGTGCAATATCCGTCACCAAAGGTCCTAATACATAGAATGGTGCACCCTTGCAGATGGTCTGCTGCACCTTCATATTGGCTGCAATCTGATCCATCGGTACATGTCCCGGTCCTTCCACCATGACCTGTACATCCTTATCCCATGCCCGCTGGGTCAACTCGCCCAGACGAATCAGTTCTTCAATCTGAACCCCATCCGTAGCATCTGCCAGACAACCCGGACGACAAGCATCTCCCAGGCTTACGGTAACGTCATGCTCCCGGCAGATGTCTAGGATTTCATCATAGTATTCATAGAATGGATTCTCGTTTCCGGTCATTGCCATCCAGGCAAATACTAAAGAACCGCCACGGCTGACAATGTTCATCTTACGACCACCGTTTCGAATCTGCTCGATGGTCTTTCTGGTGATTCCACAATGCAAGGTCACAAAATCCACTCCGTCTTCGGCATGCAACCGCACCACATCAATAAAGTCTTTGGCGGTCAACTCCCCTAAGTCTCTCTGATAATGGATGACACTATCGTAAATCGGCACCGTTCCGATCATTGCCGGACATTCCTTGCACAGCTTCTGACGGAAGGGTTGGGTGTTGCCATGACTGGATAAATCCATGATGGCTTCCGCGCCAAACTCCACGGCTTTCATCACTTTTTTCATCTCCAGATCATAATCCTTGCAATCCCGGCTAACCCCAAGGTTTACATTGATCTTGGTGGTTAACTTTGCTCCGATTCCATTGGGATCCAAGTTCTCATGTGCGGGATTGGCCGGAATGACAATCTGTCCCTTGGCCATCAGTTCCATTAAATCTGTAACATCCCAGCCTTCCTTCTCGGCTACGATTTTCATCTCCGGGGTGACAATCCCCTTACGAGCTGCCTCCATCTGTGTACGATATACTTTCATGCTGTTTTCTCCTGTCCTCTTTGATTGATTTGGTATCCATGGTCCAGTGGGCCGCTTCCGTGGCCTAAGTTTAATCCACTGGCAAGCGCACCGCTTAGGTACTCCTTGGCCCGCGCAACCGCCGCTGCCATGTCATAGCCTAGGGCTAAGTTACTGGCGATGGCGCTCGATAGGGTACAACCCGTTCCATGGGTGTTGGGATTATCGATGCGACGTCCCTGAAACAACTGCACGTTATGGGTTTGGTTCTGATACAGCAGGTCATTGGCATCGTTGATGCGATGTCCTCCCTTGACCAAAACCGAGCAATCCCAGCGTTCTCCAATTTCTCGCGCTGCCTTTTCCATCTCATCTGCCCCCGTAATCTTGCACCCCAACAAGCATTCCGTCTCCGGAATATTTGGGGTTAAGAGGGTTGCGATTGGGAAAAGCTCCTCCTGCAGCGCTTCCATTGCATCCTCTGCAATCAGTCTTGCTCCACTGGTTGCTACCATGACAGGATCCACAACAATTTGTTTTGCCCGGAATTTTTCCAGCTTCTGTCGAATGGTTGAGATCAGTGAACAGGAGCTAATCATTCCAATTTTGATTGCATCCGGATAGATATCGGTGAATATCATCTCCAGCTGTTCACCCAAAAACTCTGGTGTTACTTCCATAATTTGGGACACGCCGGTCGTATTCTGTGCCGTCAAAGCCGTAATCGCACTCATACCATAAACTCCATGGGCGATCATCGTCTTTAAATCTGCCTGAATGCCGGCGCCTCCGCTGCAATCACTGCCAGCGATTGTTAATACACATTTCATCTTTTTCCTCCGCGTGTATTACTTTTGTACCCCGACACAAGGTGGTGCCCCCGGTGTGCCGGCATTTTATCTCCAACGAGTTAGGCCACAGTACGCTGCTTGCCATCCTCGTTATCGAGCATCTCTTGTAATTTTGCCAATACCTTGGTTTGCTGCAGGGCCGTCACCAATACGGCTGCAATTACCGTTCCACCAAATGTGCTGATGAAAAAAGGCAACACATAGGTAAAGATGGCAGCTTCCTTGCCCATCACAAGAACTGCAATGGGATATGCCAGCATACCGCCAAGTACGCCGGTTCCAACGATTTCTGCCAAATAGGTTGGGATGTACTTCCTGGTAAACCGAAATACCAGACCACAACACAATGCGCCAACCATGCTGCCCGGGAAGGCCAACAGGGTTCCGGTTCCCATCAGATTTCGGATGAGGGAGGTGCAAAAGGCAACCGCCACGCCATACCAGGGTCCCAAGAACACGGCGGATAATACATTCACCATGTGCTGAATCGGGAAGCACTTGCTTGCTCCGATTGGAAAAGAAAAGGTGGAAAGCACCACCGCAAGTGCAATCATCATACCGGATAGTGCAAGCTTCTTAATATTCATAGATTTCATCATTCCTCCTCATATATCTAGAGTGACTTCTGTCACCGATCTCCATTCCTACGCAATATAACGGCAGGCTGCATCTTTCATGGCAATGGTGGCCCTTTTTACATCCTCTGCACCAAAAATGGCGCCAATCACTGCAATTCCGCTTAATCCCCGACCTTCCAGTTCTGCCACATTCTCCTGCTCGATGCCACCGATGGCAACCACCGGGATGTCCAACTTCCTACAAATCTTCCGGTACTCCTCCCGCTCAATCGGGACAGCATCCAACTTCGTCTGGCTACCGAAGGCAGCTCCGACTCCAAGATAATCGGCTCCCATCGCGCTTGCATTTAACGCTTCCTCTATATTGTGGGCCGTGGCGCCGATAATTTTGCCTTCTCCAAGTATGGCCCGGGCACTTTGCACTCCCATATCATTTTGTCCCACATGTACACCGTCTGCCCCGCCAAGCTTTGCCACCATGGGATTGTCATTGACAATCAGTGGCACGTTGTATTTTTGGGTAAGGGGCAACACCTGCCGGCATAGCTGTATATAGGCAGCGTCTGTCAGGCCTTTTTCCCGTAGCTGAAGCATGGTGATACCGCCCTGCAAGGCCGCCTCCACCTTCTGAAGATAGGCATCCTCCCCCATCATCTCTCGATTGGTGATGCCATATAGTAAACATGCATTTCGCAGATTCATCTCATTCCTCCTCGTGCAAATAAATGCCATCCAAAAACGCCGGCAGAAAACTTCCCGGTCCGTCGGAATGCGCCCTGGCCCAGGTTCCCGCAGCTTCAAATAGAGAAACCCCATCCACCAACCCCCTCCAGGGGTCTTCGGCTGCTGCAATGGATGCGGCCAAAAGAGCGGACTGCATACAACCGCTTCCCGTCATGGAACAGAAGAATTGTCCACCTCCGGCCTTCTCAATCACCTGATGTTTCCACACCAGAAGCTCTTCTTCTCCACTGGCCATCACCATGGCACCGGTGGCCTCAGATAACTGTTGCACGTCTGCCACTGCCAGATGAACCACGGATGTCTCCACGCCGCGGGAGGCCACCTGATGTCGACATAGGGCCGCAATCTCTCCCCGATTTCCGCGAATCAGGGTAATCCCACCGATGGCAAAAAGCTCCTCCACCAGTTCCTTGCGAAATGCAGAGGCAGATACCCCCACCGGATCGAGTACCACCGGAAGCTTTCGCTCCTTGGCCCGCTGTAGCGCCAAAAGCATTGCTTCCTTCTTGGCCGGGGTTGGCATTCCGATATTCAGCAGCAATCCATCTGCCAAATCTACGATTTCTTCCACTTCCTCAGCCGCTTCCGCACAGATGGCGCTTCCCCCGGCTGCCAGCACGATGTTGGCACAGGATTCCCGGCTTACTCCATTGGTGATCATATGGATGAGTGGTGCTTTTTTACGTATACTATTCATTTCTACACTCCAATCCGATGCCACTAAATTCAGCTGCGACCTCCGGTCTTGCTTCATTAAGTGTCCCTGTATGGCTTCTGCACGAAATCACAGATTTCGGCAGAAGCACAAAAAAGGACGCCCCTGCGGACGTCCCATACGTTTCTTCGTTCTGCTTGTGCATGCAAAAGATGCACAGCAATCGCTATGTTCCCTACGTTGGCATTATCCAAATCAGGTTGCGGGTCATGTAGTTTCGCTACATCTCTCAGCCACCAACAGCAGCTCCCCGATTTTATAAAGTTTTTCAACACCTTCATTATGTGCAACTTGTATGCAAAGTGCAAGCACTTTTTTAGTTGCCGGCGCAGCCGCCTTGGCAGCTTGCGCAAGCGCTTGGTGTGGTCGCACAACCACCCAAGGCCGTCTCTCGAAGTTCCGGTGGAATCCGCTTGCCCACCTTGTACATGGCATCCATCATCTCATCCAACGGAATCAACTGTGGAATACCGGCCAGGGCCAATTCCGACGCAACCATGGCATTGGCTACCCCGGCAGCATTACGATTCTGACACGGGTATTCCACAAAGCCACCCACCGGGTCACACACTAAGCCTAACATATTCTGTAAGACCGTGGATGCTGCCGCTGCACACATGCGCGGCGTTCCGCCCATCAACTCGGTCATGGCGGATGCCGCCATGGCAGATGCCACACCCACCTCGGCCTGACAACCACCGACCGCTCCGGCTACGGTTGCATTCCGCATGGCCAGATAACCGATGGCTCCGGCATTGTATAGTCCGGAGAGTAGGGCATCATCCGATAATCCGTAAATCTCCTGTAATGCCAGCAGGGTGCCCGGTACAATTCCCGCCGAGCCTGCCGTTGGGGCTGCTACAATCAGACCCATGGAGGCGTTCACTTCCAACACCGCCATAGCATAGGTAATGCCCCGGCTCACCAGATCCCCACAGGGCGCTTTCCCGGTCTGATACAAGGCATCTAGCTTCTGGGCCTCTCCGCCCAGCAATCCATTCATAGACTTCTTCGGCTGGATAATGGGACTATGGGCCGCATGCTTCATAATCTCCAAGGCACGACTCATCTTCCCGTCAATTTCTTCCTCACCGGCTTCCGTTCCTTCCAGCTCACGGCGATACATCAACGCAGAGATGGGCAGTTCGTATTTTTCACATAAGCCAAGCATGTCCTTGGCACAATCAAATTCATACATATCCGTCATCCTCCACTGCTTCCTATGGTTCTACCACCACAACTTCGCTGACATAAGGGTTCTTCTGAATTTCCGCTGCCACTTCACTTGGCAGCGCTCCATCGGATTCCACGATGGTGTAAGCCGTCTTCCCTTTGTCCTCGCGGAACAGACGCATATATGCAATATTGACTTCCCGGTCGCTTAAGCACTTGGTAATGTGGCTGGCCACACCCGGTCGATCCTGGTGGGTCACAATCACCGCGCTATACTCTCCGGTAAAATGAATCTTGACCGAATTCATGCGGGTAATCTGCACCTTGCCACCACCGATGGACTCGCCGCGCACCGTCATCTTCCGACCGGAGGTGCCCGTCATGCGAATATCCACCGTGTTGGGATGTACTTCCTTCTCCTCTTCATCCACCGAGAAGGAATACGTTAATCCCTTGGCATCCGCCAATTCGAAGGAGTCCCGAATCCGTTCGTCCTCCGTGTTAAATCCCATAATGCCGCCCAACAGCGCCCGATCCGTACCATGCCCGTGGTAGGTCTTCGCAAAGGATCCGTAGAGGATGAAGTCCACTTCCTCCACGGTTTCCGCAAGCATCTTCTGTGCTAAAAACGCAATGGCTGCTGCGCCGGCCGTATGAGAACTACTAGGTCCAATCATATTCGGACCTAACACTTCAAATACACTGATAAATGACATATGAATCCCTCACTACATACTACTGTAATAGACATAGTTTACCACGACTGTGCATAAAAAAATACCGGTTGACAGAGAAACAATCTGTGATATTATGAATGCGAACAAAAATTATGCAGAGTAGATTACGAAGCGTTAAGTGCCGAGTGAACAGGGAGTTGTCATTCGGACGAAAAGCATGGAGCACACCAGTTCCTGCTTGCGGTTTCGCAGTCGCATCCCGCTGTTACATACAGAGATTTCAAAACCTCTCTATGTAGACGAAGGAGCTCATAAGGAGGTTATTTTTATGCAGAAAATCAAAGACATTCGTGTACTTACCATCACCGCAATGCTGGTTGCCATCGCAACCGTCTTCGGCTTCTTCAAGGTCCCGATTACCCAGACCTTGGAAATCCGTTTTGCCTTTTTACCAATTGCCGCAGGCGGCATGCTCTTCGGTCCGGCCGTTGGTATGATCATCGGTATCCTTTCGGATTTGCTCGGCTTCTTTGTAAAGCCGACCGGTCCATTCTTCCCGGGCTTTACCATCAGCGCAGCCATCTCCGGTTTGCTCTATGGCGTATGCCTCTACAAGAAGCAGCTTACGGTTGTACGGGTCATTGTCACTCAGCTATTGCAGACCCTTGTGATTAGTTTAGGTCTAAACACCTTAAACTTAAGCATTCTCTATGGCAATGGATTTTTGCCACTGTTGTCTGCCCGCCTGGTACAGAACCTGATTATGTTCCCAATCAACACTGTCATGCTGTTTATCATCCTGCGTTCCCTACAGCAGGTATCCAAGCAGTTCCTACCACAAGAATAAAAAAAAGCCTAACTTCCCGGGTTGTGGAAGTTAGGCTTTTCTTATTTGCGCGTACGCTTCGATTCTATAAAGTCCACCAGTCGTAAGGCATAAGCTCCGACCAATGCTAATAGAGCAATCACCATCGCGGCATAAACTGCAATCGGAGACTGTTGCTCTGTTATATAGTTGTTGGCCAAGGGCACTTGGACTTCCTGTACCTCTACGGTATCGTGTAACACCTTCAAGGTTAATGTTTCTTCTCCTTCCACTTGAACTTCTTGTGTTACCATCGCAGAGTCACGGGCTGTAACGGTTCGTAACGTGGCATCCGCACCACATACCGCTGCAGTAATAGTTGCTACCGATACAACAATCGGCAGCCATCTGTTCGTTCGCCCCAAAACGATAAACCTCCTTTCTCTGTTTTCCCGTTTTCATGTTGTGAACATTCTAACTGAATTTTTTCTCAAAAAATAGTCTGTAATTTCACCTAAAAAAACAGACGATTTTTGTTACTATTCGCAATCCATCTTCGCCACATTTGGCGAAAAAAATAGGACAACGTGGGTCGCCTGAGGTGTGGGGTGGCTTAGCACGTTGTCCCGATCCTTTTCGGAAGGATTAAGTGTTATCTATTATATAGCACATCGATGGACACAAAAGGGTCACACAACATGTGGTACAAAAAAACCACGACCTTCGTCGTGGCAAAAAAATAATGCGCGATCAGGGTCTCGAACCCTGGACACCCTGATTAAGAGTCAGGTGCTCTACCAACTGAGCTAATCGCGCATGGTTGCTTCAGCAACTCTAATAATATAAACCGAATCACAGGAAAATGCAACCCTTTTTTTCAAAAAGTTTTAAATAAATGGATTGTAGAATCGTCCACCGTTGACATGATTTAAAAACAACGTAATTATAAGAAGAATTCCACATCCGATCATCGCCAGATAATCCCAGATTTTAAATGGTCTTGCCATGTACCAGGTACGTTTCTTGTTCTTACCAAAGCCTCGCAGCTCCATCGCATTGGACACCGTCTCTATACGACTCATGCTGGTTAGGATCAGAGGAACTAAGATGGCCGATGCGGCTTTCAGTCGCCGTACCAGCGATTCCTTCTTGCTCATCTCAACGCCCCTTGCCTGACTGGCCTTACTAATTTCATAATACTGGTGCTGGACATCCGGAATGTACCGAAGTGCCAGTGCCACTGCATAGGCTACCGAATAACTGATTCCAATACGATTGAGTGATGCAGCAAATTCACTCGGATTCGTGGTGCAAACAAACAATAGAATGATTGGCAGCGTTGCAAAATACTTCAACCAATAATTCAAGTGATAAAACAACTGCTCCGCCGTCGGAGCATAGTATCCCTCCAAACCGAAAAGATACGTGGTAGTACCATAAATCTCAGTTCCGTGCTGTGGGGAAAACAGATACACCAGGATGGTATTTAAAACCAAAAACACCAGGGTAAATCCCAACATGAAGGAAACATCCTTGATGTGGATGTGTCCGAGTTTAAATAAACCCATACTAATCAGTGCCAGTACGGCAAGATAGCGGGTATCATAGGTTCCCATCGCTGCAAAGCTCCAAAGCATCAGGCACACCAGCTTCGTCGCACCGGTTAAGTTGTGAATCGCAGACTTGCGCTCAATATAATTAAACAGATTCGTCATGTCTTGCTGTCTTCCTTTCGTAATCGATAAACCACTGTACGAAAGCGGAGGTATCCGAGATTCCACACTTCATCGCCAGATGATACAAGGAAGTCTCCTTCAGACTCGCTTCTTTGATTACCTTTGGATTGGTTAGGATATGCGCCGGTGTATCATCTGCAATGATGCGTCCATGGGAGAACACCACTGCACGATTGGCGTATTCCAACATCAAATGCATATCGTGAGTAATCATAACGATGGTAATTCCGCGTGCATTCAACTCCAACAGAAACTCCATAATATCCGTATAATGCTTATAATCCTGACCGGCGGTCGGTTCGTCTAGGATGATTAGATCCGGTCCTAATACCAGGATGGATGCAATGGTGACGCGCTTCTTCTGCCCGAAACTCAAGGCCGAGATCGGCCAATTTCGCATCCGCCACAATCCGCACACCGTCAAGGCTTCTTCTACACGGGTTGCGATTTCCTCCTCCGGCACCTTGCGATTGCGAAGGCCGAAAGCCACCTCGTCATACACCATCACCTGGGAAATCATGGCGTTGGGATTTTGCATGACGTATCCCACACGCTCTGCCCGTTCCTTGATGCTATAGGTGGCAAAATCTTCGCCGCAGAAGGTAATCTGTCCCTCGTTTGGCGTTTCAAATCCACAGATAACTTTGGAACACGTGGACTTACCGGCACCGTTGGTTCCTACAATCGCCATCATCTCTCCACGGTGAATCTGCATGGAAATATCATGCAATACATGGATATCCTTTTTCTCATAACCGAAGTTTAGATGTTGGATTTCCAACATCACCTCTCCGACCTCCTTCGGCGCTCGCTGCGGGCGCTTGTCAAACCATCGGCGTAACTGTTCCATCTCATCCGCCTCCAACGTCAGGCAATCCGGATGATGAGGATGTTTCTCCGGTGTCACTGTAACACCCGCA
Organism: Lachnospiraceae bacterium; assembly: GCA_024690885.1. Taxonomy (GTDB): domain Bacteria; phylum Bacillota; class Clostridia; order Lachnospirales; family Lachnospiraceae; genus XBD2001. The sequence continues at coordinate 9,159 of JAILOI010000029.1, read as the reverse complement.
TACTCCAGGGCCGTTACATACAGTGGCTTTCGTACGCCACAACGATCCAATAAATCGGTAGAAAGCAACTCATCGGCCGGCTGATCTGCGACAATGCGTCCCTCATTCATCAAAAGTACCCGGTCCACCCAACGGTGCAACACATCTTCCAATCGATGTTCTACAATGATGACGGCTGCACCGGTCTGCTTCTGCATATCATCAATCAACTCGATGGCCTGCTTTCCGGTGGCCGGATCCAAGTTCGCCAGCGGTTCATCAAACAGCAGTACATCCACATCATCCACCAGCACACCGGCAACGGAGACACGTTGCTTCTGTCCACCGGAGACTTCCCCCGGAGCATGTCCCAGGAAATCCTGGACATTCACCATCTGCGCCACACGATGTACTTCCTGCTTCATCTCATCCTGGGGCACGCAGGCATTCTCCAATGCGAACGCAATGTCCTCTGCCACGGTCATCCCCACAAACTGGGCATCGCTGTCCTGTAACACGGTTCCAACCACATGGGAAATTTCAAAAAGGTCCAACTCCCGGGATTCCCTGCCATTGATGGTCAAACTTCCGGTCATCGTACCTTCATAAGAAAAAGGAATCAATCCGTTCATACAGTGCACCAGCGTACTCTTGCCACATCCGGATGGACCGGCAATCAACACCTTCTGTCCCTTCTCGATTCCAAAGTTGATATCATAAAGCGTCGGCGACTGCTGCGCCTTGTATTGAAATCCAAAATCACGAAATTCAATGATATGTTCTGCCATAACTCTTCCTTAAAAAATGGGCGGAAGTATTGCTCCCGCCCATCCATAACATTCTCTTATTGAGGAATTAGTCCTCTTCCTTCAAGCTTCCGGTTTTCGGAATCGCTTTACTATAAGCAATGCAAAGGATTGTTCCTACGATTGCTGTCGTTACAATATTTACAATCGCACTTACAACGCCCTGTAAGAATACCTTGTTTGCAGGTTCTGCATACATTAAGATATCCAAAACCGGAGCAACTACGATCCAAGCAATTGCGTGAGCAAGCATCTGTCCACCATTGAAGATCACCAGACCCTTCGGTCCAAACTCACCTTCGTTGATTTTCAGAGAACGTGTTGCACATCCACAAATCAAACCAAAAACTGCAGATGCAATCACCCAGCTCCACCAAACACCCCAGCCAAAGCTAAAGTCGATGAAGAAATGACCAATCAATCCTGCTAAAATGCCGACAACTGGCCCGAAGATTGCTGCCAATGCAGCTAACAAACCATACTGAATAGAAATATTTGTATTCGGTACAGGACTTGGAATCGCTACAAAGCGACCTAGAAAGAAGAAAAGTGCTGCGCCAATACCAATAGCTACGATTTTAGTAACGGGTATTTTTTTCATGGTATGTCCTCCCTATAAATTAATACTCTCGAGACCATTGTATCACAGTTTTGCCTCGTTTCAATAAAAAGACGGCAAGGCCAAAGGTGCCTGCCGTCTATCTTCCATATACAATTGTTCCTAGTGATTACGCCCACGAATCAACACCTTGTTGTGGTGGTCCATAATCATCATGCTGACATAATACTGATTAAATCGGAAACTGTTGTTAGCACGGTCCGCTGCCTCGTAGCTAAGCATTGCGCTATACGCCTCTGCTTCACCGTCAAACAAACCTACTACATCATTCGAATTACGATTAATCGTTGCAAACTTCATTCTCATCGTTTCCATCCTCCATAACATGGTAGATTTTAGTCACCAGAGAAAAGAATGTCAACGTTTCGATTGTTCTTCATGCAGTACTTGTTGGACAGGCGTCCATAATTAGACAGAATTTAATCCATTCCGATCCGTTGATAGCGTTCCAATTTCCAAAGCAAAGACTTCGGTATATCTGCTCCAAGCATGATGTACTGAAGCGCTACGCGCTTGTCAGCTTTCTCTTCTTCCGTCCGCTCCTCCCCGGACAGTAACCCCAACATCTGTGCATACTCTCTTTTTTCAGCGGTCATTGTAAAAACCCTCCTCTGAAAAAGAGTATAACAAATTTTTCTGAAAACCGCAAGATATAGTTGCAAACAATTAGATAAAATACTATATGTCGTGTAATCCCCGTCAATTCAGTATTTTCACAAAAAAATCCCCGCAGGCTCTACCCTGCGGGGCTCTTGTACTCATAAAAGCCAATAACTACGCTATCTGCGGCTTCCTCCCGGCTTCCGATTCCAGACATAACCCAAAACCGAGCCAACTGCACCACCCACAATATGTGCCATATTGGAGATGTTGTCCGTTACAAATAACCCGTCAATCACCTGCTGCCCAATGAAGATAATGGCAACCAGGATAAAGGTCAATGGAATCTCATTGTTCCGAAATCCGGTGAAGGAGGCCATGATAATAAAGGCAAACACCACACCGCTGGCGCCACAGAGTGCTACGTTCGGGAAAAAGATATAGTTCACCAGTCCCGTTGCCAAAGCCGTAATGCCAACCACAATCCACAAGGTTCTTGATCCGTACTTCTCTTCCAACATCGGTCCAAGCAACAATAGATAGGTGGCATTCCCCAACAGATGGTTCCAGTCCCCATGTCCAAATACGTGAGTTACAAATCGCACGTAGGTTAAGGGATCCATCAGGGATGAGTGATACGTCATAAACAACAAGCGGGTAGTTTGACCACCGGTAAAATTCCCCAGAATCAATACCGCCACACAGATCAGCACAAAGCTTAAAACCGTTGGGGCGTTATAGGTAATACTGATTTTCTTCATCTACATCTTCCTCTTATCTCTATACTCTCAAGAGTATTCACTCGTTTCATCATATACTTTTTCCTCTGCGGATTCAATTTTCATAATTGTAAACCCTCTGCAATTATAGGTTGACATCCTTTTCAAACTCTCCTACACTTGCTATGAATATCGATAGAAAAAGAGGGGTTATGATGACCATACAAGAATTAAAAGAACAGGTACTATCCGAAAAAGAGATTTCCAAAGCAGATGCCCTGACATTGGTAACTGCAGATTTGGAAGAATTACAGGCAGCGGCAGACGAGATTCGCAAGGCTTTCTGCGGCGATCACTTTGATATGTGTGCCGTCTTAAGCGTGCGCGGCGGCCGTTGCAGTGAGAATTGTAAGTTCTGCTCCCAGTCCAGCTGCTCCAGCGCCCGGGTGCCACAATTTGCCACCTTAGACACCAACGCCGTTCGTACGGATGCCGTTGCCCATGCCCATACCGGAATTTCCCATTATTGTCAGGTTGCCTCCGGCCGCAAGGTCAGCGGACGCGAATTAGATCAGGTCTGCGACAATGTGCGGGCCATCGTTGCGACCACTGATTTGATTCCCTGTGTTTCCCTCGGTCTTCTTACAATAGAAGATTTGCGGAAATTACAGGCGGCCGGTGTGAAGCGCATCCACAACAACTTAGAAACCAGCCGGCGATACTTCCCCCACGTCTGCACTTCCCATACCTATGAGGAGAAACTATCTGTCATCCGGGCTGCTTGCGACCTGGGATTCGAGCTTTGCAGCGGTGGAATTTTCGGTATCGGAGAAACCTGGGAGGACCGCATCGATTTAGCACTGGAAATTCGTCCATACCATCCCACTTCGGTTCCAATCAACCTCCTACATCCGGTGGCCGGTACCCCGATGGGGGATTATCCCATTATAAAAGAAGCGGAGCTGGCTCGTATCATTGCCATCTTCCGCTTCTTATTACCTACATCCTATATTCGATTGGCTGCCGGTCGCAACTACTTAGAAGACACCGGCATCAGCTGCTTCCGCGGTGGCTCCAATGCTTCCATCACCGGGGATATGGTCACTGTGCGAGGCGTCTCCGTCCGGGAAGATTTGAAGAACATCGAAGCCATCGGTTATCACCTTCGTTAGTGTTCCACCGGAATCTTCTGCATTTCCCGGGTGACGGTATCAATCAAAAGCATTGCCGACTCACCAATCTGTGTTCCATTGGAACGGGTAGAGAACACATCGGTAGAGACGACCCCATCCTTCATATGGATGGTCTCCACCGGCGTATGTCCCACGACTTGTAAGTAGCGGTCCGCCGCATACATCACTTCATTTCCATACTGGGGGCGATACCACAAGGGCGAATCATCCCGCCACAAGGTCTCTGCCCGTTGGGAATTCAACAGTTCCAGAAACTCATCCACATCGGATTGTGACAAAATGGGATGGATCCACCGGGCAAAGCGCTGGGTCAATCCGCCATGGGCGAATAAGACGTTGTCCTGGCGCAGCACAAATCCCATCTTGGTGTTATCACGTCCAAGCACCAGACGCTGAAGCTCACCTAGTTTCCGAATCACCGTATTCTCTGCATACGGAGAATACCCGGTTTCCGTGCGTCCCCAGATATAGCTAACATCGTGATTGCCATAGCACCACATGGAAGCGGGATACTTCTTGGCAAACACAATGGCCCGATCATAGGTCTCTTCATATGCGTCAATATGAAATGCCATATCCCAATCATCGGCCAAATCCATCAGGCATACCGATGCATCCGCCCGCCGATCGGACAAAATCTCATCTGCCACATCAAACAGCCAGGGCTTCAGATGCACATCCGGGATTACAATTATCTTCATAGAAACTCCATTAGTTATCTAACTTGATACCTGCCAGAAGAGATCCCAGACTGGTGGTCACTTCTTCTGCCTGTACGTAATTTTCGATTGGTTCTTCCGGCTCTGCGGACGCTTCCTCTCCATTCAATCCCTTCATGGAAAGAGAAATCTTGCCATCCTCAATCTTTAATACCTTTACCATCACCTTCTGACCCTCACGTACCACTTCCTTCGGGCTTCCAATGCGGCGCTCACAAATCTGAGAGATGTGAACCAATCCGGAAATTCCATTGCTTAAGGATACAAATACACCATACGGCTGTAAGGTCTCCACGGTTCCCTCGTATACGGCACCAACCTTGATGGCTGCAAAGGCTTCCTTCTTCTTCGCTTCCTTCTGCTCCTGTAAAATTACGCGACCGGACAAAATCAAACGTTTCTTCTCCGGATCCACTTCCGTAATCCGTACGTTGATGTGCTTGCCCACCATCTCTTCCAACTTCTCAATATACGTATCACCAATCTGAGATGCAGGAATGAATGCGCGCTGCTCATCCACAAATGCAATGACACCGCCCTTGACTGCTTCCTTAATCTTGACGGAGAATTCTTCCTTGTTGTTCATCTTCTCCTTCAATCCCATCCAGATTTCACCATCTGCGGTATCTGCACTCTCCAAGTCGTCCTGTTCCAACTGCTTGTAGGACTCCTCCAATTCTTTTTCAAAATCTTTCATTGTTTCCATGGGTTTCCCTCCAATTCCTATTTGCACTTATTCTATCACATCCAAGGCTGTAACCCCAACAAAAAGAGCCCGGAATCATCCGGGCTCTCTCATAATCAAATATTAGATTTCCAACAACTTGGCGTAAGCAGCCAAAGCATCGGAGGTATCGCCTGCAAGAACCTTCTTCGCCAGGGTCTTACCAAGCTGAACACCTTCCTGATCGAAGGAGTTGACGTTCCATACAAATCCCTGGAACATGACCTTGTTCTCGAAGTGTGCAAGTAAAGCACCCAAGGTTTCCGGTGTTAACTTCTCACCAACGATAATGGAAGAAGGACGGTTACCTGCGAAGTACTTGTTGGCATTCTCATCATCCTTACCACAAGCAAATGCCATAATCTGAGCAGCCACGTTGGCACATAACTTCTGCTGAGACGTGCTGTTCTCGATGACAACATCGGTTGCCATCTGGCTCTTCTTGAAGCCTACGAACTGCAATGGGATGATGTTGGTTCCCTGATGCAACAACTGATAGAAGCTGTGCTGTCCGTTGGTTCCCGGCTCGCCGAAGATTACCGGTCCGGTTACGTAATCCACCTTCTCACCAAAGCGGTTCACGCTCTTACCATTGGACTCCATATCCAACTGCTGTAAGTGTGCCGGGAATCTGGATAATCCCTGGGAGTAAGGAAGTACTGCGGTGGTCTCATAGCCTAATACGTTACGCTCATATACACCAATCAACGCATCTAACAATGCCGGATTCTTGCGGATGTCCGTATTCTTAGCAAGTGCATCTTCTGCTGCTGCACCATCTAAGAAACGAGCAAATACGTCCGGTCCGAAAGCGAGGGACAATACCGCACCGCCAACGGAAGAAGTGGAGGAGTAACGTCCACCGATATAATCATCCATGAAGAATGCATCCAGGTAATCTGCGCTCTTCGCAAGCGGAGAAGTCTCGGAAGTAACTGCGATCATATGCTTCGAAGCATCCAAGCCCGCCTTCGCAAGTGCATCCTTAACAAAAGATTCATTGGTCAAAGTCTCAAGGGTGGTACCGGACTTGGAAACCAAAATAAAAATGGAGTGTGCAACATCAACACCGGCCAATACAGCAGCTGCATCATCCGGATCAACGTTGGAGATGAAGTGTGCTTCCATCTTGAAGGTGTTATTTACCTTCGCCCAGTTCTCAAGTGCAAGATACATTGCACGAGGGCCTAAGTCGGAACCACCGATACCAATCTGAACAACGGAGGTGAACTTCTCACCCTTCTCGTTTACAATTTCGCCTGCATGAACCTTGTTTGCAAATTCTGCAATACGCTCCTGCTGCTTTACATAGAACTCACGCTTGTTTACACCGTCAGCAACAACGTCGTCACCTAACTGACCACGGGTTAACTGATGAAGCACCAAACGCTTCTCACCGGTGTTGATGACCTCACCGTTGTAAAGTGCAGCGTACTTCTCGGTTAACTGCGCCTCATCAGCAAGTGCAGCCAGTGCGTCTAACACCGTGTCATCTACCTGCTTTGCAGCGAAGTTATATACCATACCGTTCGACATCGGTACGCTATACTCAGCTACACGCTTTGCGCCGTTGGCGCCTGCCATTGCAGACTTCAACTCTACCTGGGATTTCAGTCCCTGAAGAGTCTTGTAAGAATTCAGCTTGTCAAAATTGTTCCAAGATACCATCTTCGTCACTCCTTTATGAATTTAAACATGAATCAAAATCGCCCCAAATATCGATAAAATTTTATAATATAAAGGCCCTTTTTTCAAGAGAAAAGGGCCTTTGCATATCTTATAAATTTTCCATCTCCTCGATGGCCTTGGCAAATACGTCTAAGGCTTCATCGATTGGCTTTCCGGTAGAGAGATCTACACCTGCGATTTTCAACAGGCTGACCGGGTCCTGGGTACATCCGCTCTTAAGGAACTTCTTGTACTGTTCTACCACCGGAGCGCCCTCTTCTAAGATGCGGTGTGCAATTGCCACTGCAGCAGAGAAGCTGGTTGCGTACTGGTATACGTAGAAGTTGTAATAGAAGTGCGGAATACGACACCACTCATAAGCAATGAGGGGATCGGATACCATATCTTCTCCGAAATACTCCTTGTTCAGGTTATAGTAAACCTCAGACAATGCTTCGAATGTCAATGGAATACCATCCTCTGCCATCTTGTTGGTCTTACGCTCAAACTCCTCGAACATGGTCTGACGATACAGGGTGCTCTTGAAGCTTTCTAAGTAATGATTGATTAAATAAGCCTTCTCATTCTTGTCTGTGGCATTCTTAAGCATGTATTCCAACAGCAGGATTTCATTGGTGGTAGATGCTACCTCTGCAACGAAGATCTTGTACTGAGAATTCAAGAAGGTCTGCTCATTCTCGGAATACCAGGTATGCATGGAATGTCCCATCTCATGTACCAGGGTAAATACATCATCCAAGCGATTGTTGTAGTTTAACAACATGTATGGGTGCGCACCATAAGCACCGGCGGAATATGCGCCACCGCGCTTGCCCTCATTCTCCAGAACATCAATCCAGCGCTCATCATAGGCACGACGAACGATTTCCAGATAATCCTCTCCCAATGGAGCCAATGCCTTGAGGGATAATTCCTTGGCTTCTTCATAAGTTACGGTTGCATCGTAATCAGCAACCATCGGTGCATACACATCGTACATATGAAGTTCATCCACGCCCAACATCTTCTTACGTAGTCTAACGTAACGATGCATCTTGTCAAATCCGCGATGGACGCTGTCAATCAAATTGTCACATACCTGCGGCGATACATTGTTATCATCCACTGCTGCTTCGAAGGTGGAGTTATAGTGACGTGCCTTGGCATGGAACATACGCTGCTTCACTTCTCCGTCATAGAGGGCTGCCCAGGTATTACCGAATTCCTTATAACGTCCATAGAACTTCTCGAAGGATTCCTTACGAACCTCGCGATTATTGGAGGTCTGCAACGGAACGAAACGGCCGTTGGATAACTGAACCTCCTCACCCTTCTCGTTCTGAACAGTTGGGAACTTCAAGTCTGCATTGCAAAGCATGCTGAATCCGTTCTCCGGTGTCTGTGCCATCTCACCGGCGGAAGCAATCAATGCCTCCATCTCCTTGGATAATACATGCTCCTTGGTACGAAGAATTTCCTTGATAGTTACTTCGTATTTGCGCAGACCCGGTTCTTCCTCATAGAACTTCGCAATCTGCTCCTCGGATAACGTCAACACTTCCGGTGTGATAAAGGATGTCTTCTCATCGGCCTTCATCATGGATGTGGTGGCCTTGGCTCTCAGTTCCTGTCCGTGGCTGTCGGCAGTATCCTGATCTCCCAAACGAGAGGCATACTCGAATACATTGTAGGATGCAATCATGCATGCCTCGTATAAATCAAATACCTTTAATAATGTCTTGGCGCTCTCGGTCATCTTGCCGCTGTAAGAAGCGACCTCGTCTGCCAGCTTCTGCGTCTTCTCTAAATCCTGCTCCCATGCTGCCTCATCAGCATAGATATCAGACAGGTTCCAGGTAAGCGCTTCCGGGACTTCTGACCTCTTTAACAATTTTTCCATATGCTACTACTTCCTTATATTAATTACTCGCAGACAAACTGCTTTCTTCATTCTAAAGTATTTTAGATGGAATGTTAAGAGGCTTTCATTGTATACAATTCATCTTTAGGAAAAGAAATTTTTAATTGCCTCGATGATCATGATAAAAAAGTCACGAATCGCCAAAAACGGATGGAATCCTCCTCGCTTTTTCGGGGTTTCGGTCACCTGCTCATCGCTTTCCGGTGTTTCT
>JAILOI010000009.1 GCA_024690885.1 Lachnospiraceae bacterium | reverse complement strand
TGTTCGCTGCGCCGTCCATGGCGCAGCGTGCCAATTCGTTTTCCCAACAAGCTTCTGCAGCACTAGCGCATCGCTTAAGGTTCACAAAATTACAGGACATGAACATGGAAGAATATTGAAATATCGCGGTGTCCGCGGAGCAAACGCACCGGGCCGAGGCGAAGTGTAAAGACTTGAAAAGACACGCATTATAGAGAATGCGTTGGCGGACCATGTTAGAAAATCATTGTTTGAAACACCGAACACCTTAAGGGTCAGACGGCGAAAAATTGGTAGAAAAATGCCCCCGAATTGGGGGCTGTATTACTTGGCATATTTTAAAAGGAGCATTTCCACGGCGACCTGGGGATCCAACTTGCCGGACTTCATCTGTTCATCGAAGGACGCACATTCAATCAGCATCCGCTCCAACTGACCTTCGGAAAAGTTCTTGCCCATCTTCTGGTACTTATCTACGAAGAAGGCATATTTCAAACCGAGTGCTTTCTGAATGTCCGGTTTACGCATGCCCTGATTCAGATAAACCTTGGTTTGGAGGATGGAACGAATCTGCCCCTCCAGAGAACCGAGGATGTACATGGGGGAAACCTTACGAGACAGCATGTCCTGGTAAGCCATCATGGTCTTCCTGGCGTTCTTCTCTCCCATTCCGTCCACAAGAACAAACATCCGCTCTTCCGAGGAATCAATGCAGATGTCCATCACGTCCTTCTTGGAGATGGCAGGCTTGTCAGCACAATAATCCAAAAGCTTGTCCAACTCCCGATCCATGTTCTCCATATTGGTGGAGCAACGATTCCGAAACTCCTCCCAGGCATCCATGGTAATCTGTTTGCCGGCACGCTTTACGCGACCACCGACCCAGGCCTGCAATTCCTTCTCATCCGGAAATTTCAATTCCACCACTTCGCCAACCTTGGCAAACTCCTTGTAGGTGCGACTGCGCTTGTCCACCTTCTCTTCCACAAACACCAGAAAGGCCGTCTCTGACATGTGGGAGAAGTAGTCCGCCAAATCATCGACGGAACGGTTAAAAAATCCGCTGTTCTCCACCAAAACCACACGACTGTCTGCGAAAAAAGGCATGGTGTCCGCGAAGTCAATCACCTCATGCACATTAATGGAGGCACCTTCGTAGGACATGAAGTTCATGGTATCCCCCTCCTTGACGGTGGCCGCCAAGAGACGCTTGCGATACATCTGCTTCAGATAATCCTCATCCCCATATAAAAGATACGCCGGTTTTAAGTTGCCGGATTTCAACTGTTCATCAATTGTTTTCATTCTACTGTCTCAATTCTATGTTTCATCAGATAATTCATCGTCCACAATGCGTTGAATGAATGCCAAAGCTTCCGGTGACTGATTACAGTGCAATCGCCAGATTGGAACCACATCGTATAAGCGGGTACAAAAATCGATGGTGTGCTCCACCAAATCTGCAGAAAACTGTGGTGAAACCACACCGAAGCTGGTCCGTAAGATGCGTTCGCTCGGCGTTTTGATAACCGCATGATTGGTTTTCGATTGACGCAAAAGGCCAATACCGCCCAAATGCATGGACTCCCGTCCGGGTGCATCGTTGCAGCTGCCCCATGGGATGTTCCACATCCGCGCTTCCTCACCGGAAAGTTCTACCATGGTGGTCCGATAATTGCAACGTTGTACGTTGGACATCGTGGAAAGCAGTTCAATCAAATTACTCCAATCCTCTGCGTCACTTTCCAAAAACAGAAAGCCTCGCTTCTGATACTGCAGGGATAAGGAAGAAATCGCATATTTGTGATGTGCCAGTCCGTAAACCAAAAAGCTTTGGTACATCGCCTCGTACACTTCCCGGGTGATGACATCTTCTCGTCCAACCAGATTGCTGACAAAAATCACCGCCTTGGAACCATTCTTGCGTACCCGCATCTCATGAACGCAGGTATTCTGTGGAAACAGATAATAATAGTGCCGCTCATCTGCATACACAATCACTTCCGGTGTACGCATCAGAATCTCACCGACTGCCAAAATCCGCGGACCGGATAATACAATCTCCACCCGCTGTATGGGGCGTTCTAGGCACTCTCCGTCTTTCCAATTGGCCGGCACCATCACCGAATCCATCCGAAACGGTTCTAACTCCCGGGCAATGTATTCCTTGGGACCACTGTAGCAAATCAAAAGCCCGGCTACTTCAAACAGGTCATAATCCTCCAGCGGTCCAATGAGTTGATGGGACCTCCGGTCAATAATCTGCAATTGTTCCAGCATGGAGAAAAAATCCGTCACCTTCGCTTCTACCGCACTCCGATGGGTTTCTCCAACCCCTAAGTGTGCGCATAGGCGATGCATGCATTCGACCTCATCATAGCCACGCAGCATGTATTCCCATAGGAACACTTCATCTGCATCTAAGCGCAGGCTCCGGAAGGACTGGGCAATGCCCTGTCCATACGGAAGTAAATACGGAATTCCTTCAATATACTTAATCATATATTCTTTGCGTATTTTCATATGTGACCCCTCACCATGCAACATGCAAACTCCACTTTTTCTTATTTTACCATTTTTTTCATCATCTAGGAAGTTTGGGTAAAGGACCACTCATCCACATTTGCCAAGGAACCGGGAAAAGGGAATTGACGCATAATTCCAGAAACAATATAATATAAGTGGGTGTTTTTATAACAAATTACTTGAGAAATCGGGGGTAGAGTTAGCTTATGAAGACTTATGAACAACCAGTAGTAGTTATGAGTGACGACATGTCAGAGAGCATTTTTGCAGCCAGCGGCTCCATCGCTACAGCCACCTGTTGGTCTGTTTCCGTACAGAGTGTTCAGGATTGGAACGGTGCTTCTCATGTCTATGAAATGCATTTGGTACACAGCAGTGCGGTCAGCCATTTTTCCGAATCCTGTACCGTACAGTACACCTTCGGTGCACCTGTTGTGAGTGCTTACGCAGAAGGCAGCGGCAATTACGAAGTCAGCGTATCCGGTAATATTGTAACCGTACGTCGTATCCACCATGCCAATGGCGAATACTCCGGAGATACCGTTACCTACAAGGTATTTGTAAACGCAGCTGATCAGGCATCCACCATTGCACTTGGTGCTCCGTCTCCGGTGATTTTAAACTGCGAGAAAACCGGCACTCCAAATTATCCAAACATCGATTAATCAAACAAAGACAGAGGATTTCTCCTCTGTCTTTTTTCTTGCTAAAAATCCATAATGCGCTTCTGCACTTCTTCCTGACTTAGTACCACACATTGCTTTCCGGCAATACCATATACCCGGTCGCACATGGATAATACCGTGGGACGATGGGTAGTTACAATACAGGTTCTCGGATAGGTATCCTTCATAATGTTGCGTAATACCCGGCGCTCCGTCTCCACATCCAAGGCACTGGTGGCTTCATCCAATAGAAGGATGGGGGCCTGCCGAAGCAGGGCTCTGGCAATGGATAAACGCTGGGCCTGCCCCTCGGAAATACCGCCGCCCCGCTCCTGCAGGGAGGAATACATGCCATCCGGCATCTGCTCCACAAATTCCCAGGCACAAGCCATCTGTAACACCTGACGCAATTCTTCTTCCGAAGCCTCAGGCTTTACCTTCCGTAAGTTTTCCGCAATGGTTCCGGAAAACATGGTATTGCCCTGGGGCACATAAGCAAACAACTGTCTGGAATAGGGCGCAATCTCCAGTGCATCCCCGGTGTTCGATGAGAGGATGCAGCGTCCTTCCTGGGGCTTTAACAGAGCAAGCAACAGACGAAGCATGGTGGTCTTCCCTTCTCCGCTGGGGCCAACCAAAGCTACAATCTCATGGGGATGGGCTTCAAACCCGGTCTTCTCAAACACATGGGTACCGGTGTGATAGGTATAAGACATCTGTTCCAACGTTACGGAAATTCCCTCCTGCTTGTGAGCATCGGCAAACGCCAATGCTTCGGAACGCTTGGAATAATCCTCCGTCGGCATCTCTTCGATATCCATCAGTCGCCTTGCAGAAGTCGTCATGGAAATCACCGATGGGACCAAGGAAATCAAGGTATTCAACGCCGCCGTCAGATTTCCGGACATGGACAGAAACAAGGTCATGGTTCCATAAGTGATGGCTCCGCTAAACACACGATAAATTCCCCAACCATAACAACTGTAGGACACAATCATGCCCACCACCGACATAATGATGGACGTCTTCATGGACAACTTCTGGAAGTCCACCCGCATCTCCAAGTAATCCTTCTGGATATCCTTTAAGTAAGAAATATACAGTGGCACTAAATCAAAGGCCTTGATGGTTTGGATGTTGACGAAGGCCTCCTGGTTAAACCCGCTCATCCGTGCCTGCATCTGGGCCGAACGATCGTTGTTGTTTCGCATGCGTGACATCAAAAACCGGGACATAAACAAGCTCACCGGTGCACCCAGCAGGGCAAACACGGCAAAGGTCCAGTCGTAACGAATCACAATAAACAAGGCACCAAAAAACTTCAACAGTGCCATAATGGCATTGGGAATATAGTTTAATAACCCGGACGCAATCAACGAGGTGTCGCCGGCCCAACGCGCCAGCAAATCACCACTGTGGTACTTGGTAATGCTCTCCCAATCCGTCACCATGATTTTTTCAAACATCTCCTGGCGCAGCTCGTTGTCCACCTTCTGTGAGATGATCATATTCAAAAAGGTGGTAATCTGGGTAAAAAGCAAACTCACCACTGCAAGTCCGATGGTAACGAGGAAGTACTTCATTAACTCCCCCACCCGCTGTCCGGTAATGATATCAATCATATCCTTGGACACCAGGCTCGAACCAAAGCTTAACAGGATACCGCCCATTCCGAGTGCGGTATATAACACCATCTGTGGAAAATACCGCTTGGCATAGGCATAAATCCAGATGGTCTCCTGCACCATGCGCTTCAGGGTGCCGTCTTTCATTTTTTCATAACATTTCTTAACGATATTCATCTATGCATTCCTTCATGATTTCTGCCGCCTGCGGCGTGGGATTGCAATACAACCGCCACATGGGAATCTTCCCTTGCAGCTGCTTGGCAAAGGAAAACGCCTTCTGATACAGTCCTTCGGTGTAGGTTGGCGAAATCAACCGCTGTACCGTTGCTACCACCAGATCTCCCGCATCCGGCACTTCCACCTGATTTTCCAACGACTGCCGCAAATATATGATACCACCCAGTGGCACTCTGCCATCCCGATAAATCCCGGAAGTTCCGTTCCAGGGCAGTCCCCATACATAGGCACCGTCTGCTTCTATGGAAACAAGATTAACATCCCCATTGAATATCTCTGTGCCGAAGCACTGCTTCCATAAATTGGCCTGAGTGGATTTCCCCATGCCGGAGGGACCGGAAAACAAATAGGCCTTCCCCTCATATAATACGGACGCAGAATGAATTGCATACCGATTGGCAAGAGCGGCCCCATAGAAAAAGGCCTGGCGCATGGCAAGAAAAATCTCTGCTGTTACCGCCGGCGTATCCTCATCCAAAAAGGGCAGATACGCATTGGCCACTTGTCCATCCACATCCATCACCATCTCCCGTAAATACCGATGATTGGGATAGAGATAATACAACCATGCATCCTCTCTTAGAATCAGTAAATCCTCGTGATGTACCAACACTTCGCCCATTCCATGATGGGGCGGATTTCCGCCGCACAAAACAAAACGTCCATCCGGGGCATCCTCCGAAGTCTCAACGCAAAAATCCAAAAGTTCCCGAGCCACGTACCGTGGTGCCCCAACGAAGGATATCCTCCGCCCACCGATGGAAAAGCGCATCGTCTCCTCCCTGACCGAAAGCTGGGGCTCCTCATCCACAGAAAGTGCACCGGCCTGTTCTAATGTCGCAATCAGATGACGAAAGTCCGCTTCCATCTCGCCCTGCGACAGCAATGACTGCGTTGCTTCCTCCACATTCTTTGCCTCTAAGAGCACATCCAACAGGTGGGTTGCATGGGCATCCAGCTTGACGCTTCGGCCCTGTTCCACTACGGCCTGTCCATATGGCAGCAAGTACGTATACTCACCGCATTTTTTCCGAAGAAAGTTTTTTGCAATGTCCATATGCTCTCCTTACCAGTGCCACCGGCGTTTCAATCACATAGCGAAACGGCCGCAACACAAGCCATAATCCACTTATGATGCGATATGCGGGATGCTTTGTGGAAAAGGTTTTGCCCTTCCGCACAAATCCCGATGCAATTCCCAACAACTGCCGACGATTGATGGGGCCCTCAATTTCCAATTGATTGTCCCCCACGAAAAAGTAACCGGCGCTGCTCACCTGCCAGATGCGATGTAACACCAGGGTTCCATCTTCCCGACGAAACAACACCACATCGCCCCGATGACCTTCCGTATCTTCGATGGAACGAAGAATCGCCGAATCCCGTCCCGGAATAATCAGCGGATACATACTAAACCCCTTGGGCATAATCTGCACCGTCTGCCCCTCTTGCAACAGCTTCACTACATCTGTCTTCTCCATATCTGTCTCCCTTTACTGCCCGTCTTCTTTAAAAAGTTGCATTTGTCTCCGAAGCTTTCCCCGCCGTCTTGCATTGGCGATAATCTGTCTCGTGGACGTATTTCGTATGGCATGATTGTTACGAATGAATTCCACCAAAGTCACCACCCATAAATAGGGCCACTTCCAATAGGATTTCGATGCTTCATAATGATTTCGGCGCATCTGATGATGGAATTCCATCACCAGCCCAAGGACCCCCTTGCCCTCCGGCGCCACCATACGGCCTTCTTCTCCGTCACCGAATTCACCGGCCGCAAACATCTCGCTCATCAATTCCATGGCAATGTCCTCGCGCACCTCCCGCAGCAAAAGTGCCTGGGCCGGCGCATCCTTCATGCCCAAATATTTGTTGGAAATCCAACAACAATAACTGACAAAGGTTTCCAGATGCCAGTCCCTCACCTTCTGTTTCACTTCCTCTATGGCTGCCATGGTATCCGGATGATTCCAGATGGCTGTCCAGTCACAGAGAAACTTCCATCCAAAGCCCTGGGTCAGATAATGCTGCAACATATGTAACAACATCTGCAGCGCTAAATCCCCGGGTGCTAAGGTTTTGATGTGTTCTCCCGGGAATAACTCCAATTCCATAGCCCGCTGATAGGCACTCTGGGCGTAGGAGGCAATTTCTTCATTCACCCAATGCTTGTGAAAATCCTCCATCCACAAGGCATGGGCTTCCACTTCTCCACAGCCGTCCTTCAGATAACCGATGTGATGATTGGCATGCTGGCTGGGGTTGGTTACATAACCATCGGCCTTCAGCAGTTCATTCAAGGTTATGAAATCCTGCCCGTAATACACTTCCCCACGGGCGGCCGGCGTATCCGGTTGATACATCCACAAATCCACATCGCCGGATTTTCTCAACTCCGGAATGGAATAATAATTTGCGATTGCCGGTCCCTTGAGTAGTAGGCAGGGCAGCTTTGCCTCATGAATCTTGCGAAACAGATGGATGGTTTGCTGCCATAAACTGTAGTTATTGGTAATCAGTGGCTTAATTTCCCGTTGCAAGGCATCCAGCCACTTGGTAGAAACACGATTGCGGTGGTAGGTATAGAGATAGGCATAAACAAATCCCAGCAGTCCCTGCTCTCGCGCAATGGCCACCACGCCACCAATCTCTGCGTCGCTAAACTCCGAGAAGACCCCTTCCTCTTCCTGCAAAAACCAGGCCTTCATCAGATTGAGGAATCGCACTTGTGCAGTTGTTAGCTTTCTTTTCGATTCTTCCATAAGGACCATCCTTTTTGCAACAAAAATTGAAACTCCCTGCTACGCATATACACCAGCAACAGCAACACATTGGGAAGGATCAAACAAATTCCCGCACGGTATAGAAGTTCCTGCCAGAGGCTACCCCGGTACAAGGAACAGATGCTGTGGGTCAGGGCAAAAATCACACCCCCCACCGGCACATATAATAACATCCGCTTCCAGTATTCCCATACCGGTCGCTGCAGGCGATACTTATACAGCACATAGGGCTCCACCCAGGCCGAGGTACTTAAGGTGGAAATGATGGTGCCAAGAAATACTCCGGCGGTTCCGTATAGTTTTGCCAAAATGATGGAGGCCACCAGATTCACCACAGCTTCAGCCACGGCCTTGTAGCGATCGTACCAGAAAACCCCCAGGGAATCCCGAAACACCAGGATGCCTTCCCGCAGAGAACCCAAATAGAAATTAATACATATCATTGCCACCACCGGCAGTTCAAACACATACACCGCACCGAAAAAGATGGCGATGAAGCGGTTGAAAATCTCAAACAACATAATGGTGCAAAAGCAGCTCACCCACTGATTCACAAACAAGGTGGTGTGAAAAATCTCACCCAGGCGCATCCGGTCTTTGGATACTCCCAGATTTCCCACACTTGCCATAATCCCCTGAAAGAAGTTTTTCACAATGGTGCGCAAGGACTGGGTAATCAGCAGGTAATTGGAATATTTTCCAACGCTGACAATACCAACGAAGGCGGAAATTAACAGATTGTCCGTATTATTGACAATAACAGCACTCATCTTGTGTAAAAACATGGCACCCACATTGCGCTTGATTTCACACAGTTCCTCCTTTGGAACCGCTGCCACCTGCTTCTCCTTGAGGAAGGGATACATCCGATCTGCCTTCCTGGAAATTAAGATATTGGTGGTGATGGTGGTCACCAGATTGATGGATAAATACAAAATAAAATTGTGGGTGGTAAGAAGTACCACAATCTGGATGGCGTCCTGAATCACCCAGGATATTGTCATATACAGCGTACCAATATAGGACAGCTGATGGGCGTCCATCAAGGTCCGCTTGTAGATCATAAAATAACTGGATACCGCATTGGCCAGATAAAACAGATAAATCAGCGTCAGGTGATTCACTTCCGGCGGTTCCTTGATGATGACATCCATAAAAGGAATCAGCAGCAATCCCAGCGCCAGTACCAGTAATGCGACGCCGTGATAAAACTTCCGGAATAGAGCCATCAGGCTTTTTTGTTTTTCGATATCCTGCCGTTCAATGGGTCCGTATAGTGCATAGGTAATGGCACTTCCCACGCCCAATTCCGATAGGGAGAGAATGAAGATAATATCCAAAAACAAGCCATTGACTCCCACATAATCCTTGCTTAGGGTGTGGGTAAACACAATCCGAAGTAAGAATCCCATCAGCAGGGATAACAGTTGTGATATCAATGCAACGGAAGAATTTCTCGCTGAATTTTCCGTGCGTGAGCGTGACTCCATAGTCTCAAATCTCCGTATCAATCCTTAAGTTCCATCGTTCCTAAATATACGCCGGGATGGTCTGTCGTTGTACCATTGCCATAGGAAATCCATTGCTTGCTTCCTCCATCTTGTTGTTGGAAATACAACAGATAACGTCCGCGTTCCAAACTTCCCGGTTGCAGATGCATTTCCAGAGAGATTTCCTCCCCCGGTTGCCAACTGCGATTATCAACCTCCACCGGCTGCTCTAACACCACATCTCCCGCTTCATTGTACAAAACCAAAGCGGAATCATACCTCCGATACGCAGGAGCAAATCCCACGTTGGTGACGTGCATCGTAACCGTGGTATCCGACGCTCCCAGAAGCTCATGAGCTGCCGTCACATCCGTTACCACATAGCGATATCCCAGGTGGGTACCAATGTAATCATAGACACTTTTCCCGGCAAATCCCGCTTCCCCACCGTTGTAAGCAGTTCTTTTCCACTTCGCAAGTACCGTCGGATCATACATCTGGTTTAAATAACTGACATGCATGGTATTCAGTGTCTCAATGGCCGCCGCTCCGTCGGAATAAGGGGTATCGTATACGCATTCCCCACCACAGGGGACATAGCGACACAGCTGATTGATATAAGCCAGCTCCTGCTGCCGGCTTTTCTTCCCGGCAAACTCCGCATCCAGGGGATAATCCGCATCCCCATAGGTACCCAAATCCGTTTCGGAGCCAAGCATCCCATCATCAAACAAGCCCAGACGTGCATCCATGGTCTCATGACCGGCGTCCTCCTGTGACAGCGGTGTCTCGGATTTACGTATGATTCGAATATGTTCCGGGGTCCGTGCCGCCAGAAATATCTCGGGGTCTAAGGCAGTGGCATAGGTGTTCATTAAGCTGCGCAAATCCTCAGGGTCCATATACTTGGAAGCATTCATCTCCCCATTATTACCGATACAGACGCCTTGTACCACATAGACACTGTCTTTGTGGGCATTCACCACCCCGGCCACCTGCTGCATGTGTCTCTCAATGATGGAGCGCTCCCCGGGTTCTGTAGCAAGTCCCCGGCCTTCCCAATCATAGACAAACCGTAAGATTAGATGGTAACCTTCCTCCTCCCAGAGGCGAAGAATATCATCCAGCTGGCCCAACGCCGCCGCACTGATATCACCGGAAGCATAGGCCTTTAGGTTCACTTGTAGCAGTACCAGAGCATTGGACGTATCCGCCGAACGAATATGAGATGCAATCAAGGACAGCAGGCTTCCATTGTCGGAAAGCTCATACCCAAACATCTCATACCATCCGCAATCCGGATTCTCCAGTTTCTCTCCACCGGCCGCCAAATCAGCCGGCTGGAACTTCATATGATACAGAGACTGCAACCATTGCTCATTCACTACGGCTCCCATGCCCAAAGCACTGGTCAAGCCCAAAATCAACAACAGTCGAAGGAATACGTTACGCATGTAACACCTCACCGATTCGTACCGCCATACCACCTTCATTGGCAAAGGTAATAGCAGCGTCATAGATACTACCCTGGATATCATAGGTGCCTGCCTTCCATTCTCCGGCAAACATCACCGATATCCGCTCCCCCGGTTTGATTCCGTCCCCCCAATATTGTTGTTCACACAACTGCCCATCTCCAAACAGGAATAGGGTCAGTGGAAATGCCAGGCCACCAAACCCCACATTCTCCACACAAATCTGCCATCTGCCATCTTGCAGTTTGGCATCTGTCACAAGAAGGCGATACCCCATCCGAAGATTCAGTTCCGCCCGAAGGCCCCAGGTATCCAAAAGCTCCAGGGCACGCTTCTCATACTGACTGTTGAGATAACATAGCTGCATTCCTTGAAAGGTCTTTCGCACCCGCTCCGCATCAAAGCATCCATCCAGCAGGCCCATGGAAAGCAGTTCACCCCCCACCGGAAGGCATCCCATCTTCTGCTGCAGAATCTCATAGGCCTCATACCTGGACATCTCATAGGTCCCCAGGTCATTCTCCGACCCACAGATTCCGTCATCAAATAAACTAATGCGTGCATCCTGTGCGCTCCAGCGAAGGAATAACTCCAATCGCCGTACGCCTAATATCACACGCTCTCCAAAAGCATCCCGGAACGTCTCATACAACCCATCCAAGCTTGTGGTGGTATCATACCGGGAAGAATGCATCTCTCCCCAGTTGCCTACAAATAAGCCCTGGATACAAACCAGGCTGCGCGCATAGTCCACAACCACCCGGGCCACCTGCTTCATATGTTCATAGATGATTTCAACATCGGTTGGCTCCTTGACCATCGCCTTGCCCTCATAATCATAGGCAAAACGGAGGATCATCTGCTTGTGATGGCTTTGAAAAAAGTCCAAAATCTCCTTGCACCGAAGCAACCCCTCCTCCGATATCTTACCGGATGCATAGGCGGATAGATCAAACTCCAACAGGCACAGGGGTTCCGCTTCCACCATCACCCAGGGAAGTTCCTCCCAGTCCACCGCTTGATTCAGCGGAAACAGATAGGGCCGATACCAGCCCTGATAAGGATTTTGAAAAACTGCTCCACTATCCGTAAATTTCCGTTTTTTCGTCGGTATATTTTTTCGTAGAAATCGCACCGCTCTCTCCTATTCCGGCATCCTTTTTCTTAAATTGATACTGATAGGTGATCCATAACAAGGAACAAGCCATATGCAGCATATAGCCGATGGGACGTAAGCCGGAGTGCATGCTCTTGCCGGTTTCTCTGGCATGCATGGTAGCCGGAATCTCCCGAATCCGATAGCCCAACAACAGCATCTGTAGAATCATGTTGGCATCCGGATAACGTTCATCAAAGTGTCCATACTTGGAGTAATACAAAAAGGCCGGAAACCGAAGACCCTGCAATCCACTGGTGGGATCCTGAATGCTAACATGGGTATGTCTGCGGATATAGTGCCGGAACAAGCGGATGGCGAACTTTTTGCATCCACCCACGTGAAACTCGGAGCTTCCCGGCAGAAAGCGGGAACCTAACACAATATCCGGATAGCGACCATCTGCATCTGCCTTCTTTAGTTCCTCATAGATACGTGGAATATTGTTGACATCATGCTGGCCGTCTGCATCCATCTGGATGACGTAATCATAGCGGCGACGTACCGCATATTTATAGCCCAACTGAATGGCGCTTCCATAGCCTAAGTTGAAGACATGGGTAATCACCTTGTATTTCCGCTTCTTGGCAATCCAACTGGTATTGTCGCTGGAGGCATCATTCATAATGAGTACATCAGCGATTTCCCGAATCTCGGGGCACTCCAGTGCGTCCAACACATCCTCGATGCACTCCTCCTCATTGTAGGCAGGTATGATAATCAATAAGTCTTTCTTCATACGGATGACTCCCCTCTGGCGCAGGCCAATAATGCTTCCAGTTCCTGCGCATGTTCTAATTCCTTCTCCCCTGCAAGCTTGGCCATCTTGGCCCGCTCAATCGGATGTTTGATCATATAGACGATGGCCTCTGCCACAGCCTTCGGCTGCAAGGCACAAATCAGTCCGTCCACCTCATGCTCCACCTGTTCCCGGTTACCGTTTACATCACTGACGATAATGGGGCAACCTAAGGTCTGGGCTTCTTGCACCGCAATGCTTTTGCCTTCAAAACGGGTGGCATGCACATAGATATCACAATTCAAAAAATAGGGATAGGGATTCTCCATGGCTCCTAAGAGCAGAAAATCCTCCTTCAACCCACGCTTAATGATCTTACGTTCCAAATCCTCACGCATGGGGCCCTCCCCCAGGGCATACCAGCGTACCTCATATCCCCAATCCCGAAGTAACGCCAAGGCTTCGATGGCAATCTCGTAGGCTTTCTGCACGTTCAATCGTCCCACCGTCAACAATCGAATTCCCCGGTATCCATCCGTAAACCCATCCCCTTCCTTGGCAAGTGTACGGATACGATTTTGATCTAGGATGTTGTGGAATACCTTGGTCTTCTCCCGGCATTCCGGATGAACCCCCAGGAAGGCCTTCTTCACTTCATCTGAGATAGCAAAAATCTGATGGATCTTGTCATAGGCATTGCCATCCAAATCTGTGGTATATCCCGCCAGATGGTAATCCACATGTACAAAGGCAGCCTTCTGCTTTGCCCGTACGTGGTTGGCCACATAATAGGTGGATGCTCCCTCAATGAAAGCAACCGCCAAATCATACTCCTTATGGAATCTGCGGCTACCATCGGAAAGCATCTTCCAGCACAACTTATCCAGCTGGATTCGTCCCCGCTGCTTCTTCATAGCCCGATAATTTCGGATGGCATAAGGAATCCATGGCACAAATGCCCCATAGCATAAGCCCCGATGCAGCAGATGGAAGCCAAGACGAAACAGCCCCCGGGTGGATAACACCGAATCGGTCGAGTAATGACGATTCAGGATATGCACATAGGGCGGAATGCGATCAAAGAGCTCTCCCTGGCCCAACAACACGTATAAGGAAATATCATATTCCTCAGGATCGATTTTGCGGAGCATGGAGATCAATGCCATCTCTGCTCCGGCCTGTCCCATTGTATTCATGACAAATAAAATGGATGGTTTCATTCTGCTTTCTTTTCCTGTCCCAATCGTTTTCGGATACGTTCATTTTCCTGGTTCAATAAGGATACCTGCATGGCCAGCTCCTGTATCTTGCGTTTTAAGACCCGTTCGGAAAACAACAGTCGGATCACCAAGCAAGCCAATACGAACACTACAATTCCAAGTACCATGTTTAAGCCTTCTTTCTTTCATATACCATATCTGATGGACGCGCCCCCTTGGCCCGATTCAAGAGGTGTGCCTCACAGAAGATATGTCGTTCCAAATTCTTCTCTACCCAACGCAGGCGCAGATAACCGATGGTCCAACCCACAAAGGCACCGGCCACAAGCCCCATGCCATACCAGATTTCCTGCCATCCGGTGGCAACAATGGAGACGGCCACATCCGTAAACAGAAATCCCAGCGCCACCATCAACGCACCGTTTAAGTCATTGAAGTAATATAAAAAGTTCAATGCGGCATACATCAAAAACAGGATGTAATAGCCCACCGCCATACATGGATAAATCTGCATCACCATACCGGAGATTCCAAGCTGCGGAAGGACAACCACAAAAACTAAATACAGCACAACGGAAATGATAAACTGAGTCCGTACCAAGCCCATCAGTTCCACAGACAGCTGGCGAAACAATCGCTTCTGAGCCGCTTCAATATCCGATAGACGACCACCGATGACCATCTCCGAATACTTTCGATACCGGAAGGTAAACCGCCGCTCCACACTACTGATGAAAATCGTCGTTGCGGTAATGTTGGTCAACAGACCCAAGAAGGTTGCCATATCAAAAGGCTGGGCACAGACGAAGGTATGTACCACCTCCATCCGAAGGTCCGTGGTCCAAAACACAAAGTTGTGGCAGTACAGTCCCAGGATATAAGCCGTATTGGCGATGATCAGCTTCCAATACTTTCGAAAGTGGGCATTTACTGCCGTGTAATTATGGCTGTTGTCCCGGAAGTAGCTTAACAACTGGGCATACTCGAGCGCCGCTGTAAACAGAAATCCCACACCCAAACCACTTAACATGGCATAGATGGTATCCACCGAAAACCAGTCATGCAGGGCCCAGGCCAGTAAAAATCCAATGCCCAGTCCAATCAAATAGAACAAGGAAATCTTGGCGTAGTCCTTGCAAATGGATAAGTACGTCATGCAGTAGAAGGTCAACACCAGTGCAATGCAGCTGAAAAAGGACAGGAAAATAAACACGCCGTCCACGCCGCCCACCCGATATTCATGCAGGAAAAAGGGCACCATGGGCAGTATGGCAATCACCACGATTAACAGCAGGCAGTAATAAAAGCATGCCATAATCTCTCCATAGCGTTCCTGGAAAATCACATCTGCCATGTACCGGGAAATCACTGCATTTAAGGAGGCGGTAACCACCAATGCAAAGATAAAGATATACAACACCGTACAAGAGAACAACTCACGTCTGGCATAATCCAAATCCGAAAATCCCAGCACAAAGCTCATTGCCCAGATCATCAGCATTCCGATAATCATCGGCGCAATGGTGATAATCATACTGTAACTGATTCCACTTAAGGTGGTAATCAACGTATTTTTTTCATAAAGTCTGTTGAGCTTAACGCCAATACCCGCCATACCTTGTTACGTCTCCTTCGACTGTTCAAAATCCTGATAAATCTTGCGGTAGGTTTCCTTCATGTGTTCGATGGTATACTTCTCCATTACACGCTGCTTTCCTACCTCGCCCATCTTTTCTACCAACCTTGGGCTGCTTCCCAAATTCACCATTGCGATGGTGATTTCTTCCACATTCATAATATGGGTCAAAATTCCGGCTTCTCCTAAGCCGTCCTTTTCTCCGTAGATCAAGCCCCGGCAGTTGCCCACATCCGTTGCGATGGCCGGCTTACCTGCGGCATAGCCCTCTAGGATGGTCAGGGGCTGACCCTCGCTGATACTGGTAAGAATGGTGAAATCCATACGTCCAATGTACTCTACCGTGTTGACACGTCCGGTAAAAATCACATCCGGAATGTGCATGGTGTTTACCAAATCAAAGCATTCCTTGGCATAGGTTTCTTCCTCATCCGTCGGTCCCATAATCCAGAGTTTTAAATTGGGCACCTTCTCCTTGGCATAACCAAAGGCACGAATCATGGTCTTAATGTCCTTGATTGGAGTGACACGGGCCACCGCACCAATATTCACAAATCCCTCATCCTCCGGTAACTTGCCCGGAGCTTCGGAAAAGCGTTTTGCATTGATTCCGTTGGGCGTTACCATGGTCTTCTGGGGTGGACAACCCAATTCAATCTGTAACTCTCTTGCATGTTCATACAAACTGGTCACCAGATCCGCCCGCTGGTAGGCCACCAGCGACATTTTACGAAACTGATCAATCCAGATGTTTTTGTAAATTCCCTGAACCCATTCCGCACGAATGATTTCCTCTTCGCGCTCACGGGTATAGATGCCGTGCTCCGATACCAGCAATCCACAGCCATACTTGTGCTTGGCCATGGCGCCCAATAATCCTGCGTACCCGGTGGCAACGCAATGATAGAGGTCGGCCTTCGGCACCTGAAACTGCAGAATATGCAGCATGGGCAAATAGATGGAGCGCATGGTCCACAGAAAGTCCGAGAAGGATACATCGGAATAATACCGGCGATAGCACTCCTTCACTGCTTGCATATAGTCATAGCCCATAAGCAGATCATCCAGGGACAGCTTGGGATTTTCCATCAGGGTAAAGATTTGTTCCCACTGAATATTCTCATTGAGCAGCAAGCTTTCCATGGCTTGCAAATCCTTGTCCTTCAGGTGAAAGGATGCACCCTTGCTCTCACCCCAGTCCTCGTCGTTTAGGTAAACTTCATAGACCGCCGAAACATTCTCCGGCAGTTCATACTTAAACTTTCCCCGGGTACTGCGATCCGCCACAATGGCCAATATGATAAATTCATATTCCGGAAAGGACTGAATCATACTGTGAATCCAACTGGATACACCGCCCACCACATAGGGGTAACAGCCCTCTGCCACCATACAGATTTTCATGGAATTGCCTTACCTCCAAAACATCAAATCAGCATCCGAATCCCAGGCGATTCTAACCGTAGCATCCGTTGCTGTTATTAACCAGCGATTTGCGTCCATCGGCTGGAAGCTGCCGCCTTCTACATCTCGTATTGCTGTATCACTCTTGACCACAAAGTAAACCGGCGCTTCGGCCGATGCATCTGAGGTGATGGTAATATCCTTATCTCCATAAGTAACCTCATAAGACAGCTGCAGAAAGCGATTGGTACGCCCTGCCGCCTGGCTGATGGTGGTCTCCTCATAGAAGTGATAATCCCGCCAATAGGTATTGGTATAGCTGGAGAACCGATCGAACACCTTTTCCCACTGATCACTTTTG
The DNA here is from genome assembly GCA_024690885.1 of Lachnospiraceae bacterium. Taxonomy (GTDB): domain Bacteria; phylum Bacillota; class Clostridia; order Lachnospirales; family Lachnospiraceae; genus XBD2001. The sequence continues at coordinate 31,614 of JAILOI010000009.1, read as the reverse complement.
CCCCATGGATAGACAATCTGACTGAAATCCTGTCCAATCACCGAATACCCTAAAATCGTTTGGATGCTTCGCATGCGCAAATCTTCCCGATAGGTATGGGAAGAGCCCTCATTGGTCACCTGCATCAGAAGCATTCCCTCTGCCACATCCACCAGAGGTAAGTCCTCACTGTAATCACAAAGCAATGCCCGCACCCGGGAAAATCCGGCGGTATCCAGGGACTCCTTGGCCTCTTTGGGTGTTAAATCCTTGGCATAGGCAAACTGGAAGGCATACTCCTTGGCATAGGTATCGAAAAAGGTTTTATCGTACGCTAACTTCTCTTCGGTGGTTGCCCCGGCCCAGGCACACAGGTTAATACCTGCTTCTCCGTGCTGTTCCCGCAACAGTTGCAGGTAGTAAGCCACACGCTCTCCATCTACCCAGTTGTTTACCCCATAATCCAATTTCGGTGACATACAGACACTGGGATATCCGTGATTATGCTCGGAGACTGCAACGATACCCGGCCATACCAAATCCCGCAGCACGGCTGTGACATCTCTGGAATAGAGCTTCCGCAGCGTATCGGTATTCTCCTCCATGAAGGTCGGATAATTCAGTGCCACCAAATTCTGGGCATTGATAATCGGATATACGAATTGCTCCGATAACTCGCTTTCCATGGCACACAACATACCAAGGCCGATATCCGAGGTAAAAAAGTCACTGTTCACTGCAAAGACACACCCCTTGTCATTGCGATAACGCCAAACAACAGGTGGCTTATAAGCGGCATCCAATTCATCATAGGTATCTGGCAATAAACCGTCCATGTACACCTTGGTGCCGGAGTTTAAAACATACCAGGGAACGGACAGATTCAAATCCTGCTGCTTTTGTTCTTCCTTGGTCTTCGCCTGATAGATGACCTTGTCTCCCACAAGGAAATTCTCATAGAGGGTCATACCGGATAGTTCCACTTCAGAGGCCTGGATATTGGTGATGCCAAGCATTCCGGCAAGTTCGATATCCCGTCCGATGCGCCGGCTCGAAGGCAAACTTCCAAAAACAATGGGAATGCCTGCTTCGTGGTAAGCCTGCACCTGTTTCCAGGTTTCTTCCGACATGGAGACGCCGTCCACCACCACCAGCTGCAGTTCCTTGCCCACCGAGGCTTCAATGGAATCTAAGCAGGTATACTGACGCAACATGCAGTATCGCTGGCAGAGCTTTAACATGGAATCATTGGCACCTAAATACAACAACACCCCATGGGTTTCGGTGGTTGCCCCGGCATCCGCCTTCCACCCCTTTGGCGTTCCATCTTCCCAGGCGTATTCATTCACCTCATAGTGGGACAGCGCACTCTTGGCTGCTCCGGAAAACAGGAACAAGAAGAAAATGATGCCCATCATAATTGTGATTGATAAATAGTTTCTGCGACTAATCATGAACCGTTATTTCCTTCTCTCCGCAATGGTTATACCCGTAATCAATACATAAATCATATAAGCTGTACACATTCTGATGAATGCGATAGCACACAAACACATCGTCCTGATAATAGACGCTAACTGCATCCGGATGCAATTTCTCAAATGCCTTCACCCAGTAATAAAGTTTCGACATACAAATCCAGCGATTCTCTCCCTGGTAGATTCCAAGGCCTTCCATATCCGGAAGTGCACGTTTTGCTCCGGCTTCTGAAATCCTCTGTCCGCTGTTCATATAGGGCAAAAAGTAATCCTGTGGTACCGTCTCAATAAAGACGTAGATATCTTCCGTTGGCAAATACAGATGTCCCTCATCCACATCCGTCAAATCAGAAATCTCTGTTCCGTCGTAAACACCGCCCTCATATAGCGCCAGATGTTTTAACAGTGAAATCACCTCGTAGTGATAACCGGATTCTTCCACCATATGCAACTCGTCATTGGCCGATAGTACGGTGTAATGGAAGGGTTCGTCCGTAGATACAATATTGGTCAAACAAGTAATTGCCCCCGGATACTCCATGCTTTCTACATACATCGGGGTTTGTACCTGCCGGTTATCCACCGCCCAGGCCACAAACATCACACTTGCCACCATGGCAATCACACCGGAAATCCAAGTGTTTTTATACCAGGGTTCCACGAATACAAACAACGTGTTGATGATTAAGATGCACATCAATGGCACCAGATAATACATAAACAGGCGTCCCCGGTTAATATCCATAATCACCGGCAGATGCAAGCGATCCGTCGCCATCACCAGAAGCAACATGCCATATCCAAGTGCAAAGGAACAAAGCACGCTTCCATAAAACCGCCGGCGAAGCAACAGACATAGGATACCAAGCAAAAGAGCAATCGGGCATAGCCATAGGAAGGCGTATCCCTCCGGTGCGTTCCGGTTTTCATTTCGCAGCAAAAACAAATCCGTATTGGCTTTGATGGCCTCCGGTATTTCATAGGCATGCTCGCGAAAATGCTTTGCCCGCTCTGTCACCTTCTCAAAGAAACTTCGATTGTCCACACCCGTCAGCCGTGCAATCTCATCCCCGGATAAATCATCGATGGTGGTCCCCGGTTCTCCCACGGCTACCAGATTTCCCTTGCTGTCGTAGAAGTACACCTCACCACCTTCGGAAGATCCTTCGACGGTGAAGTCTTGCGCCTTGAATTCCGTATCCTCTCCACTGCCGCCCTGAGTCATAACGCTGACTGCCCAGTTCATGGATCCCTGGAAGGGCGTACCACCCAGGAAGGCCAAAAACATAGGCGCCGTTGCTAATACGAAGGCTAAGATGCCGGAACGTAAAATCGATGCAAAATAGGGTTTGCGGAAAATCACCCCCACAAAACCAATTCCCACACCCAGACATAGGATCAGGGTAATAATTGCCGGATAAAAATGAATGGAAATGGAACAAGCCAGTAATAGGGCAAAAAAGAATAAGCAAGCGGTGGATGCCGGTGCCTGACGTAGTTCGCTACTCCATGCCTTACACTTCTGATTCACCCGCTCGATTCGCCACGGCTGCTTGCCCAAATTGTCTTTTCGGCCACAGGCACAGTATTCTTCCGCTTCCGGTGATACCACCACAACCGGTTCCTCTTTTCTTCGACGGAAGAATTCCAGAAGGAAGGCGATGGCCGGCAGAATAAAGGACATTCCAAATTCCTGCGGCAGCGCGGAGAAAAAGCGATACCACAAATCCTGCTGAATCACTGCCGGAGCCACATAGCAGAAACCGCCCAGCAGCGCTAAGAAGGTACGGGACTCACAAGCCCATGCCAAAAATCCCACCAAACCAAAGGTTACAGTGTAGGTATTTAAGATGCCCCATAACCGCAAAATGACATAGGTATCCATGCCAAAGACCTGATGGATGTAGTACACCTGGGCATGCATACCAAAGGGATAAATACCATCACAGAACAGATTCTCTTTGGATAGTTCATTGATCCAGTTGTTGTGCACCGGAATATCCGATGCTCCGTAACCTAAATTCACCAGATAACTGTTGCCAAAGAGATACCATAAGAATGCCAGTAACCCAATGGCTGCAATCCACTCCGGCAATCGGCACAATACATAACGTTTGCACCACTGCCATAGGTTTTTACGCAGTGGTTTGGAATTCTCCTTTAGGGTTCGCCAGAAGGACTTCCATCCCATGGATCTGGTATAGCGTCGATTCATTAAATCCAAAAACGAAAAGAATACCCGCGCTGGTCGAATCCCACGAAAACGCAGGGCAAAATATCCGTAGAACAACACCGTACCAATGATTAACGTCGGTCGATAGGACAGATGCATCAGTTGTAAATACAACACCAGATTAATGAGAAAGAAATTGCCGATGGCATAGTAAGCCATCATACGCAACGGATAAGAGAAGGTTTTTAACTTCGTTCCAAAGGCAAACGCCGGAAGAAGCAACATCATGCCTAGGTAGATTACAAATAACTGTATGGTTTGCATGACGGTTAAATCTGCCATGGACATATGCACATCCTCCTCTCTTACATTCTTTTCGTATTAGTTTGAAAACATTCGTATCAGTTCCAACACCTCATTGTTGATGATGATATTGGACTTTTTCAAGGATTCCAAGGTTGCCATAAAAGCATCCCGATCTCCCTGTTTAAAATAATACCGAAGGAGGCAGGTATAACTGGTTAATTCCTCCGGGTATACTTCCATCCCGCGATTGCACCATAGGCAACACTCCTCCATCTTGTCTGTATCCAATAGGCGCAGACATAGATATTCAAAATGTACGGCATGCAGGGCGTTCGCCTCATAGTCATACATCCGTTGTGCCACCGCTTCCATGGTATTGACATAAGATAACTGCTCCATGGAGGTGAAGATATTCTGCATCAGGTATTCATTCATATAGGCCAACAGCTGCTGCCCGTCTAAGACCATCTCATCCCCGGATTCCTCTTCCATCCGATTCACCATGGTTGCCACATTGGTTCGAAAGTTGTTCAACTCATCACGTAGCACCGTTGCTGCATAATGGGCGGTCTCACTGTCCGAAGAATTCAATGCCTTGGAAATGGAACTTAAGTATCCACTAACGTCACCTTTTAAGACGTTCATCATCAGGGTACGTAAACTGCTTTTGTCACTGACTGCCAAGGCTTCTTCCATGGGCGCCATATTCCGTTCCCGCTCCGTATCTGCCGGATGTCGTGAATCCACACGATCCTTGGAGAATACTGCATCCTCCAAATCCACCGGATTGTGAAAGATGGTATGGCGAAGCAACCAGGCAATGCCCAAAAACAGGGGGCCTACGCCCACACACAGAAGCATCATGATAAATAAAATCCAGGTCTTGCGCCGATCATGTACCCCCTCCTTCGCCTCGCTTCGCTTGTCGCGATAGAGGGTGATGAGCAGATAGGCAAGGGCAACGAGTGCATTGATGGTCCACAAGATAATTACAATCCCTAAGTGTTGTTCCATCATACGTTCATTTCCTTCCAGATTTCCGTCTCATAGCCGGCTGCTTTGATACGATTCATAACAAAGCTGACATTGTCTTCGTTGGTATTCGACAGAAGGACAAACAACTCATCCTCCGGTCCGTATCCGATGTAGTCCGTATTTCGAAGCTGCTTCTCAATGGTGGTGGCCACAAGGTTTTTGTCTTCCCCTTCCACCGGAAGTACATGCAAGACGCAACATTCCGTCAAGTCCTTGGAACGGGCATGTAAGAATGCCCCCATCAAAATCAGGAACGCATCCCGGCCCAATACATTGGTACCCTTGATGTAACGGTCCTCCTGCAAAGCCTCCATATAGCGGTTTGCACGTAGCACCGCATTCTGAATCAGATAGCCGGCCACACGAATCATGTTGGCCTGGGCCAAGTTCATACGATCCCATGGAATACCCCAAATCATAATGATCAGCTCAATGTGGTCACCGGAATAGATGGCATCTGCCATCAGCGGATAATCCGGATTCATATCGTGGTTAATATAAATCTGGTCCTTGGAAATCGCGTCATAGAGTGCTCCCAGTTTTGGATACTCTATGGAATTTCCCATGCTTCTGGCCTTCTTGGAGGTAGAAACAAACAGACGGGCATAATCGGAATTGGCCACGTTGTAGATGGCGATATCCTCACTGTGAATCAACTGTTTTAATACATCACCGGCATAGAAGAGGACTTCCTCCGGTTCATACTGATCCAGGGAGGAGGTAATTTCATATACCTTGCCGAAGCTGTCATTCTGATTGACAATCTGCTCTTCCATAATGTTTTTGATGTGAACGTTGGTGGCATTAATGTCCGTAATATCCGAAATCTGGGTATTCAAGAAATCAATCTCATGCAAGTCCTCTTCCCGCACATTCCGCAGACGGTCTTTCATATGGCCCACCACCAGTCCTAAGATAAACAGCTGGGCAATCCAGACATAGGTGTTGTAATCCAACAATACATCAAATCCGGAACGGTCATACTGCTGTCGGAACAGATAGCCGGCCGTCGCTAATAATGCTGCAATCAGCGCCTGCTGCTGTCCATGGATGATGGACATGGTCAACACGTATAACAAATAAAAATCCAAATTGGAAAAATACTCACTGTTGGTTGCACGGTTATTCAGCATGAAAAACGGAATAAACAGTGCTGCTGTTTCTAAGTACGGCAATACGATTTTCAGCACCAAGGCAATCTTGTCCCAGATGCGTTTCCAGATACTCACCTTGTCTCCGCCGAAGAAGAAAAACTTCTGCTCCTGGGAAGCAATCTCTGCCGCAATCTTCGGGATACAATCCTTGGCATGATTATATACCCGGCTGGAAAACTCATCGGAAAACCGCTCCTTGGATAATACCAGGCGATACATATTTCCCACGCTGCGATCCTCTACGGAGGTGCCGCCACCCATACCGGAAGCAACCAACTCTGCCATCTCATATTCTGACATTGCCTCTCCGCTGGAGAGATTGTAAACATGGTACTTCAACTCTTCCGTCGTCAATACCTTGTGAATGTATTCCACCGCATCGGAAATATGCAGCATGGAATAGATGTTGTTCCGATTGGCATGAATGGTATTGCCATGTAAGCCTTCCCGCACCATGGTGGCAAAGGGCTCCATCAAATCCTTGTCGGAAAGCGGCATGCCATAGAGATGATCCATACGAAGAACCAGCGAATCAAACTGGTTGGTCTTCTGGAAATTACCGCAGATCAATTCTCCCTGTCGTACCGCCATTCCCTGGAAGCCTACGGCAGAGAACTTATCATGTTCTAAAATATCGCTTGGTGAATGTCCGGAGAAGACGTCCTGATAGGACAGATAGATAAACCGCACATGCTTCTGTAGCGCCGTGGCTGCCTGCAAAATATTGGTCAGTCCCGTGTTATAGCGCACCTGTTCTAGGTCCTGCTTCTTCCAGTTAAAGGTGTCATCATAGGCACCCAAAAAAACAACAGCATCCGGGTGAATACTATCAAAAATCTCACGCATGCTACTGCTCTCATAGACGAAATCATATTGTTCAAAAACTTTGGGATATTTTTTTTGAGAAAACCGGCTACCGGAAATCACAAAGATACGATGCCCCTCTTTGTTCAGCTTCAGGATCAAAGCCTTCATCACATAGTTGTACGATCCTGTCAAAACAATGTCCATACCCTACTCCAATTAATTATATTATGCCCCTGGAACAAAACTCGTTATAACAAGACATCACATCTTCTTGTACCTGCGAAGGCGAAACCCGGTATTGTTCGGCTAAGCAAGCACTGACTTCTTCTACCGTCTTCCCCCGCGATAAAAGCTGATAAATCTCATATGCAGTTTCATTCAATTCCATCGGTTTTTGTCCCGGATGTTCCTCGCCGATTGGCACCAGATAATGAACCCCCAAGACTTCCCTTACCAGCACTTTCATGGAATTATTTTATCACTTTTTCACACCGTAATAAAGGGATGTCCCCCCTTTTTCACAACAATTCCACAAATTTGCCCATTATTTATCGTATACAAAAACTAATGTCAGATATCCCACGTCCTGTGGCATTTCCTCCACTCCCCAATAGATTTCCTGACAATCCATGGTGGCATTGCAAACCACCGCCACACGGCCATCATAGGATTGTAGCAATTCACGTAGTGCACCATAAGAGGATGCAGACTTCAGAAAGACTTTCGTCCCGGATAACTCCAATGCCTTGTTCATATCATAGGACGCCGGAATGATATGCAGCTGTTCCCGCCGCCGGCATAACGCTTCTTCCAATTCCGCCGCTGCCCCACAGAAGGAAGGAATTCCCGGAATGATATGAGCTTCAAATCCCTGGGCTTTTACCAACTGATGCAACTGCATATAGCTTCCGTAGATGGTAGGGTCCCCCAGATTTAAGAAGGCCACATCCTCCCCTGCTTCCAGATGGGACACAATCTCCTCCACATGGGCTTCATAGGCTGCCTGCAGGATGGCGACATCCTTGGTCATGGGCACCTCCAAAGAGAGGATCTGTTTCTTATAAAAGTCCGCCAACAGAGGACGCACACATCCCAGGGCCACCCCGGAATCATGGGTTTTGCCGGGATGGGCAATGACCGTACATTGATTTAAAATACGCAATGCCTTTAAGGTTAGCAGTTCCGGATCTCCCGGGCCCACGCCAACTCCATAGAAACTACCACATCTTCCTTCGATTTTTGGTTCCATATAATGCTCCTTCCCTTGCTCCCCTGCGTCTTAAGGATCCATGTTCCATGGACAGCGCACCTGTAAGGGATGCTTGTGTTCTTTACGTAATTGTATTTGACCGGAGGTCGCCGTCAGTGCCCATGGAATCTCCCGTTCCTTCAATCGTCCAAGAAAGGCGTCTCCGGGATGCCCATAGGAATTATTCTTGCCGGCGGAAATCATAACAAACTCCGGATGAATGGCATCTAACCATGCCTCGCTATTGGACCCATTCGAACCATGATGGGCCGCTTTCAAGCAATCCACCTTGCGTCCCTGTAAGCGCGGCAACAGATGGTTTCGCAGAATCCATGCCTCCTGCTCCTCTCCTAAATCTCCGGTAAAAATCCCACAGAAGTCCTCCGTGGTCACAAGCAAGCACATGGAATTTTCGTTGGTTCCCGTATAAGGCGCGGGATCTGTCGGATAGAAACACTCTATGCGCATCCTCCCGGTTCCGACGATCTGTCCCTCTTGGATGTGCAGAAGCTTGGTGCCTGCCGCCTGACATGCCAACGCAATCTGTTCATATCCTTCATTGTGCTCCATTGTTGTTGGAATTACAACATGCTCGATTCGAATTTCGCTGGCCAAAACTTCCAGTAATCCGCTGTAATGATCTTCATCCGTATGACTGACAAACCAGTAAGAAATCTTTGCTACTCCATGGTATTTCAGGAAGGGTGCAATCACATACTCTCCCACCTGTTGCTTCGACGTCGATCCGCCGTCCAGAAAAAAGTCCACCCCTTCCGGAGAAGAAATGTAGATGCCGTCTCCCTGGCCCACCGATAACATATCCACTTCAAAGCCACGGGTCGGATGATACAGAAGTCCCACCAACGGAAGCACCATCACCCCCAACGCAACCACAAAACATCGCACCCGGTTGGTTGCCATCCGCCGGTTGCCGTGACGTGCCCGCTCCCAGCGCCCATCCAATTGTTTCTTCGTCCAGGTATAACAGCCCCACACCACACCAAGTAACAGACCATAGTAAAGGAGCATCTGCCACCACGTCGGTCGCCCCACAATCATCTGTGCCATGGGCAGATCCAGACTCCATCCGCTGACAGCCTCATAGAAGTACAGAATCAAATGACAGGGATAGAAAAAGATGTTTAGGGCAGGATGTAATCCCCAGATTGCCCCGCAGATTCCCCCAAGCAAACCGCCCAATAATCCCAGGGAAATCACAATCCCCAGTACCGGTAACACCAGCAGATTCACTCCCACCACATAGATGGGAAATCCATAGAAGAAATAGGCACATAGGGGTAAGCTGGCCAGCTGAATTCCTATACCACCAATCAAGGCAGATACCACCACCTCCTTGGCATTCTTATGAAACTGTTTTCCATGGTCCATGCGATGGTGGGTGCGCCAGCGGTAATCACACAACATTTCATAAGTCTGACTCAACGGATTGGCCACCAATGCCACCCCAAGAATCGCTCCAAAGGAGAAGACGAAGCCCACCTGACGATAGGCCAGGGGATTTTGCCACAACAAGAGGATGGCCATCACCGACAACGCCGATAGCAAATCATAGCTGCATCCGAAAACCGTAGCAATCATCAAAATCACAAACATGCCCACCGCGCGGTTGGTCGAAATGCTACTCCCCGTCAACATCCCATAGAGGATTACCACCACCACCGTCACCGTTGCGGCCGGCAGTGGTGCCCACCTTTTTCGCAGGAGTCGAAACAGAAGCATGCCCACCATGGAGATGTGCAGCCCGGAGATAGCAAGGATATGGCTGATGCCCGTCTCCTGAAACAAGTCCTTGGCCTCCGGCAATAAGTCCCCTTTTTCTCCGAGGGTCATGGCCGCCAAGATACCGCTTTCCTCTCCCGGAAGATACACGTCATATACCTGCGCCATCCGTCGTCTTAATTGGAACAATCCCTCACGCAATAAAATCTTGGGTGCTTTGATTTCCTGTAGGTCGGTTGCTTTTACCACGGCCATCACGCCCATGGATTGATTGTAATTGGCCTCATCAAAACCGCCATCATTCTCCGGCCGCCGGAATGGACGAATACTGCCTTCCACCAGAACCGTTGTATCCAATCGTCCCATATCCGTGCTGGATTGCACAACAATAAGACCCTCCCAATCCTCCGGCAGGGGTTGTTCCTCGGAGAATTCCAATGGGTCTATGGTATAACGCCATTGGTCCTGTTTCTGTTCTTTCTTTACGATTGTTCCCGTAAAGCAGATGTTTGTATGTTGTTCCATTATTTGGTTGGAAATTGTGATGCAAGAGTTTGCAACAAGACCACGAAAGACACCCATGGCAAATAAAAGAAGTAGAAAAACGCCATGTAGATAGCGATGGGATGTTTTCAGATAGTGACGGCTGTGATGGTAGATCAACCAGCCGCCACCGAGAACGCCCAATAGGGCAAAAATCAAATTCCGTTGTAATACAAACAAGATGCCAAACAGAAACCATACTGCGCCTTGCGCAAGATATCGTCTGTTCAACAATACACCTCTTTCTAGTCCTCAATCAGGGACAAATTCGGTTCATAAGTGCCATCCAACTGGTTGTTGTCCACTTCAATGGCACTGGTGGTGCTAAGCACCGTAATCTTGACCTTGGTAATGGAATCCTGGGTGGTCAAGGTATTCACGATGGAATAAACCAACGCTTCCTGGGTGATATTGCTCTCCTGGCTTAGAATCGAAGCATCCAAATCCACATAGCAGATACCATCACTGACCGTGGCATTTAAAACCATGTTACGGGAAGCAAAGGCTGCCTGAGAGCCTTTGGTCTCCGGAGCGTAGGAAAGATAACGCAATAACATCATCGGCAGGGAAATGTTGGTATTGTAATGCACCAAGCGGGTCTCCTCTACGAGGGTGTCTCCATCCGCACTGGGATAGTAGAAAGTCATCTGCTTGGTCACAACCGCTTCCTGCTCTCTGGCAAAATCGTCCACAAAGGAATTGGCTGTCATGGCAGAAATCACATTGCCGGTCTCATCATGCAGTGGATCGTCCACCACATAGAAAATCACTTCCTTCACATCTTCCAACCCACAGAAGGTTTTCACCACAGCAGCACGCAGCAGTGCTTCTCTGGTATTGGTCAAGGTCTCATAATCTCTGGAAAAATGGATTTCCAGGGATCCATCCACCAGGGCATAACTTCGGATGGTGACATTGTCCGGAATGGGATTGGTATATTCCACTTCCTGTTTCTTGGATGTCATGTTGGAGATAATCTCTCCGATCTGTCCATTCACATCAGTGGTTCGAAAACTGGTAGATACCGGATACAATGCGGTTGCATTCTTGTTCAAATAATAGATGGTAAATCCCTGTTCTTCTGTCTCCTTGTTTTTGCAGGCACATAGCAGAAGCCCCACAGATACCACAAGACTTAGGATGATGGCAATCCATCGATGTTGCTTCCTCATGACGGGTTCTCCTCCGGTTTGATGTAATTAAGCGGTACGCGCACATCAAAGGTCGTACCCTCGCCCACCACACTGCTAACCTTGATTTCACCATGGTGCATGTTGATGGCGTTCTTCGTAATCGCAAGGCCAAGACCCGTTCCTCCGATTTCTCTGGAGTGGGACTTATCCACGCGATAGAAACGATCAAAAATAAAGTCCAGGGATTCCTGCGGAATACCCATACCGGAGTCCTCCACACGAATATAGCAATACCGATGATCCGCATTCAAGGATACATGGACGAAGCCACCCGGATTGTTGTATTTGATACCATTCTCAATCAAATTACTGATGGCCAAGGAGAACTTCACCTCGTCTATTTCCACCGTCACCGGCCGGAAACTTTCCATCACCAGTTCCACCTCCTGCTTCTCGGCAATCGGCTTTAAGCGCTTGAGAATCAGCTCAATCAACTCATTTAAATTCACCGGGGCAATATTCAGGTTTGCTCCGGATTTATCCATACGTACCAGGGACAACAGATCGTTGATGATGGAAGTCTCACGGTCAATTTCGTTGGTAATATCATTCATAAATTCCTGATACAGTTCCACCGGAACACCATCTCCCATGGAATTGATAGAATCCGCCAATACCTTCATGGAGGTCAACGGAGTCTTCAATTCGTGAGACACGTTGGATACAAATTCCTGGCGGGATTCATCCACCTTGTACATACTGTCTGCATAAGCGTTGAACTGCTCCGCCACCTTCTGAAGTTCCGTATAACCGGAAACCTCCAGTTCCTGATGGGTAAGCCCCTGATTCATATGCTCAATGGATTGTGCCATCTTCCGAATCGGTGTGACATACCGTCTGGAAAAGGCCAGCGCCAAAATCGTAGATAAAATCACAGAAATCAGTCCAATAATCACACCGATGGACCGATAGTATTCCATATTCTGTTCCAGGGAACCGGTGGTTTTATTCACCAGCAACACACCGGCAATTACAGAAGTATCCGTAGGATCGGTGATGGGCACCGTGACAATCACACAGTGATTTTGTGCATCATAATAAGACCGAAATGCTCCGGAAGCGCTTTCGATTACATTCTGCCAAACAATGGTACGGCCATCGTACATGTTGTACGTGTCCTTCACCACTTTCATCTTGGAGTCAATGACCATGATACGGCCGGAATATATATTACCTAAGGCTTTCAACTGGGTATTAACGCTCTCCACGCTATTGTCCTGCAGATAACCGCTGGTAACAATCTGATTGCTTAACAGCTGTGCCTGGGAGGAAATTGCAAGTTCCTCACTGCTTAGGGACCGCTGTTCAAAATAATATATAAAAAGATGTGCAATCACAAAGCTTGGAATGATTCCCATGCACAGAATTAACAGTGCAATGTGGAATCGAAAGCTCTGCAATTTGGGTTTGAGTTTATTCAAAACATTCATCTGATATACACCTATTTTTGGTAGTAATATCCCATACCCCACTTGGTATGAACGTAACGGGGTTCACTCGGGTTTGGTTCAATCTTCTCACGTAAGCGACGTACGTGAACATCCACGGTTCTGGCATCCCCCGGATAATCTGCACCCCAGATGGTTTCCAACAACTGTTCACGGCTGTACACCTTTCCCGGGTTGCTGACAAAATGCAACAACAAATCAAATTCCTTGGAGGTTAAGTTCATCTCCACGTCCTTGATGCGTACCCGACGGCTCTCCGTATCCAAGTACACATCTCCGCTTAATACTTCACTGGAGCGTGTTTCCGGATTTACCTGTGGTGCGCTACGACGCATGATGGCTTTGATACGAGCCTTCACCTCCAAAATATTAAAGGGCTTGGTGATGTAGTCATCCGCACCATACTCTAAGCCTAAAATCTTGTCCATATCCTCGCCCTTGGCGGTCAACATTACGATTGGGACATTGGATACATCACGGATGCGCTGACAAACTTCAAACCCATCCATCTTCGGAAGCATAACATCCAACAGAATCATGTCAAAAGAGCCATTCAAGGCCTTATCCAGTGCCTCTTCCCCGTCGTAAGCACAATCCACTTCCATGCCGTCCTGCTCTAAGCTAAAGCGAATGCCCTTCACAATCAGTTTTTCATCGTCTACAACCAATACTCTCTTAGCCATAATTATCCTTATCCCACAACAATTCTATATGTTATCTGGTTACTACCAAATCCTTGATCTGGTTATATACACCTTCTTTGATGCCTTGGATATTCATAATATCCTCCGGGCTTTCAAATCTTCCGTGTTCTTCCCGGTAAGCAATAATCTGATTTGCCTTGGCTTCTCCGATACCCGGCAGTGTGGTCAGCGTCGCAGCATCCGCAGTGTTTAAGTCCACTCTGGAATCCGCTTCCTCGGCCACTTCTGCTGCCATCTGTTCGTGTTCCTTCGACGTGTAGATGTAAATCATCTGTCCGTCTTCCACCTTGGCTGCCTGGTTTAATTCCACCATGTATGCATCCTCGGTAACGCCACCTGCACAATCAATCGCCTCGTAAACCCGCGCATCCTGTGCCAAGTGAAAGACCCCGGGAGATGCCACTGCACCCGCCACCTGGACAACGATTTCATCCGTTTGGGTGTTTCGGTTATCCGCTTCCGAAGCACTTGCTTCTTCCGTCGAAGCTTCCTCCACAGACGCCTCCTCCAACCGGTTGGTGGATTCAAAATAGGAGGCATTCCCGCAAGCGGATACACTCCATCCAAACAGGGATATTGCCATAAAAATCAGGGATTTTTGTATTCTTTTTTTCATAAAAAGCACTCCTTCCAAAAGGTTTGAAAGGAGTCCTGACTACCTCGGCTCTATTGTATCGAAATTTCCGAAAGATTACAAGATAGTTTCCCACTTTGTCTTGCCTCCGAAACCTCTGATTGCACCCGAGAATTATTCTGTTGTAAAGGCATCCAATACCCGTGTAAGGCGCGCTTCCATCTCATCGAAGCCCTCCTTCTCCATCACCAGCGGAGGTAACATACGAAGTACATTGCCGCCGGCAGAAAGTACCACCAAGCCTTCCTCTAACGCCTTGGATACGATGGAGCCCACCGGGATGCTTTCGTCTATCAACAAGCCCTGCATAAAGCCCATACCACGATACCCCTTAACGAAGTCATACTTCTGGGTAAAGTGTTCCAACTTCTCTTCAAAGTAACCGGTAAGTTCCGTTACATGTGCCGGCAACTGCAACTCTTCCATTAAATCAATGGACTTGGCAACGGCAGCACATACCAACGGATTTCCACCATAGGTGGTTCCGTGATCCCCCGGTACCAAGGACGCTTTCGCCACCCGATCAGTTAAAAGGAATGCGCCCACCGGAACGCCGCCGCCCAAAGCCTTAGCCGTGGTCATCACATCCGGTCGTACCCCATAGTGCTGCCAGGTATACATGGCACCGGTACGTCCCATACCACACTGGATCTCATCGAAAATCAACAGGATATCCTTCTCATCACAGAGACTGCGTAAGCCTTCCATGAATTCATTGGTGGCAGGATAGATACCGCCCTCCCCCTGCAATGGTTCTAAAATAATGGCACAGGTCTTGTCGGTCACCTGACGCTTCACGCTGTCCAAATCATTGAAGGTGGCAAACTTTACGCCATCCATCAATGGATAGAACGGTTCCCGATAGTGATCCGTTCCGGTCACAGATAACGCACCCACCGTACGTCCGTGGAAGGAATGCTCCATGGCAATCACTTCATGTCCGGCAAATCCATCCCGAAGGAAGGCGTACTTCTTGGCAACTTTGATGGCACCCTCGATGGCTTCCGCACCACTGTTGGTAAAGAATGCCTTGTCCATCTGAGCGACGCGACACAACTTGGTGCCGGCTTCCACCAGCGCCGGATGATAATACAGATTGGAGGTGTGTAACAGCTTTGCAATCTGGGCATTTAACGCCTGCTCATAGGCTGCGTTGCCATAGCCGAAGGCCATAACACCGATTCCGGATGCGAAGTCCAGATACTCCTTGCCATCTGTATCATACAGATAAGTGCCCATGCCGTGGTCAAACACCACCGGAAACCGGTTGTACACATGGAATAGGTGTTCTTCCGCCTGATTGATATAGTCTTGCTTTGTCATCTTATACCTCCCCCTTGTAGAACTTGGTATCTTCGTCTTTCAAAATTGCTGTACCGATTCCGCGATTGGTGAAGATTTCCAACAAGAGGCAGTGGGCAATCCGTCCGTCCAAAATATGAACTCTGGAAACGCCCTCTTCAATGGCATCAATACAATTGTTCAGTTTTGGCAACATACCACCACCGATAAAGCCTTCTTCAATGAGGGATCTGGCCTCAGAGAGGGTCAGTTCGGAAATCAAGGTTCCCTTGTCGGAAGGATCCTTCAAAACACCTTCGATATCGGTCAGGAACGCCAACTTCTCTGCAGCGACCGCCTTGGCAATTGCACAAGCCGCATCATCTGCGTTGATGTTATAGGTATGGAATTCGTCATCCAAACCGGTTGGGCAAACAATTGGCAAGAAATCCCGCTCCAACAAATCATGGAGAATCTTCGGATTCACTTCGGTTACCTCACCGACGAAACCGATATCCTGGCCATCGGAGTATTTCTTACGTACCTTCAGAAGGCCACCGTCCTTGCCACTGATACCGACAGAAGCAACACCTAACTCCTGTACCATAGAAACCAGTGACTTATTCACCTTGTTCAGTACCATCTCAGCCACTTCCATGGTAGCTTCATCCGTCACACGCAATCCGTTGACAAACTGTGCTTCCATACCGACTTTGCCAACCCACTTGGAGATTTCCTTGCCGCCGCCATGGACGATAATCGGTTTGAAACCAACCAGTTTTAAGAGGGTGACATCCTGGATGACACTTTTCTTCAAATCCTCATCCAGCATTGCACTACCGCCGTATTTTACAACGATAATCTTGCGGTTAAAGCGCTGGATATAAGGCAGGGCCTCAATCAATACCTCCGCTTTTGCCATTACCTGTTCAATTGACTCTGTTGCCATTCTTTTTTCCTTCTTTTCCTTTTATTAAAACCATCACATTTCCGCAGCAACGCGATAGGTTCCATCATTGATTCTATCTCGCAGTTCCGAGATACTCATAGGCTTTCCGTAGAAATAGCCTTGTAATCTGCCGCAACCGGCGGCACGTAAGAACTCTGCTTGTTCCTCCGTTTCCACACCTTCGGTAAGGGAACGCATCTCCATATTGTCCGCAAGGTTGACCACGTAGTTTAACAAACTCTTGGCCTTCGGGTTGTTCTCAAATCCATGTAAAAAGGCCATATCAATTTTCATCACATCGAACTGGAAGTCCTTCAGGGTATTCAAGGAAGAATAACCGCTGCCGAAATCATCCAGCCACAACGCATAGCCGCTGTCATGCAACCGATCCATGGCCTGGCGGATACCATCCAGGCAATCGGAAATCGCACTCTCCGTAATCTCCACATGGAGCATATCCTTTGGGATTTGATACTTCTCCACCAGATTCTCCAGAAGAAGCACCGCATCGTCCATCAGTTCAAAGTCCAGACGAGAGAAGTTGATGGACACCGGCACCACCGGCCGTCCTTCATCCATTGCATTTCGCAAATCCCGGCATACGCACTCAAAGATGCAAGCATCCAACTGATGAATCACACGATAGTCTTCCAATACCGGAATGAAATCTCCCGGAGACAAGAAACCATAGGTTGGATCAATCCAACGTGCCAGCGCCTCACAACCGCAGAGGGAGCCGTCCTTGGCCCAAACCACCGGCTGATAAAACGGTTGAATATAGCCGGCATCGATGGCCATCTGCAGGTTATTTACAATATATTGACGACGACGGAAGCCATTGGCCACCTTGTCATCGTAGATACACAAGTCTTTGTCAAAACGATCCCTCGTCAGAGAGCAGGCATAACGCGCCTTGTCCACAGCATATTGAGGATCGATGGTCTTGCTTTCCGGAAAATAGATGCCAAACTTCACACCGATGCGTACCTCATGTTGCATATTCACAATCTGTCGGCGCATCTGTTCAATGCGCTCCTCTGCACCTACCACATCCGTCAAAATCAAGAAGTGATCGTCGGACTGTCTGGCCACCAGAGATCCTTGGAAGGCCTCCTCAATGATATGGGCCGCACGCCCCAGAAATTCATTGCCGGCTTTAAAGCCAAAGCGGTCGTTGTAGTATTTAAAATTCTCTAGGTTCACAAAGAGATAGAGCTTATCCCGGTAGTCCATATCCGCATCTGCGAAAATCTTTGCTGCTTCCTCATAGAAGTAGTAGGCATTGTGGATACGGGTGAGTTCATCATAAATTGCAATATTCTGAAGTCTCCGGTTTGCTGCTTCCAGATGTTCCGTCTTCTCTGCCACTTCCCGGCGCTGGTGATAAATACTGATGACCACCACCGTAAGTCCAAGCCAATAGGTAAATAAATTCACCTTGTCACCGGTTCGCATACCACCTTCCACCGCCGCATTGATGGTGGAGAAAAAGAAGTAATACACACCGGCCAACATAATCATCGATATGTAAGGTCTCCAGATGAGCAGACAAGCCGCATACAAGGACATCGTCAAAAAGGCCAGAATCTGCTTGCCATTCATATAATCATCAAAGGACACCACAAATCCAAAATACAAACTGATGACGGAAAAAGCAATGGTTGCAACATAGCCCATCCGCCGCCATGCCTGATTATTCTTCTGGTAAAACAATGCAACCAGAAGCAGCATCAAGCCCGTTAACAATAAAATCAAATAGTTTTTGGTCTGTTGGAAATACAACGATGCATCAAAAGGAACCCCAATTTCCCAATAACGCTTCTTCAGAATGTAGTAATACATGTACACTTCGAATCCAATGGTAATTACTGCCATATAGACCGATGTTCGAATGTTCATATCCTGAATGGAACGATTCACATACGCTGAGTTCTTCCGAAAACCAAGTAGTTGTGCTATACCCCGTAACATAAGCCCCCTCCTATAAAACTGACTACTTAAAAACCCATATCTTCCAATTGTTATGAACGATAATCTGCATTTATTTTAACATAATCGTACGTTAAGTCACAGCCCCAAGCGGTCGCATTTCCATCCCCTTCATGCATATCCACAAGAACGGTAACCGCATCTGCTTTCATAATGGCAAGTGCCATCTCCTCATCAAACGCCACCGGTGTTCCATGGTCAAACACCTGAAGTTTTCCTACGCTGCTTTCAAAGAATAATTCCACATCTTCCTCGCAGAAGCTGACGCCGGAATAACCCATGGCACATAGGAATCGACCGAAGTTGGCATCACATCCGAAGATGGCTGCCTTGGATAAATTAGAGCCTACGATGGCGCGAGCCAATACCTTGGCATCCGCCACGCTTTTGGCGTTTTTCACCTTGGCCTCAAACAACTTGCTGGCGCCTTCCCCATCGGCTGCCATCTTCTTTGCCAAGGTTTCGCATACAAATCGAAGGGCTTCCACGAAGGTGTTATAGTCCTCATTTTTCTCGGTAATCTCCGGATTCTTGGCAAGGCCATTGGCCATAATCAACAAGGTATCATTGGTAGAGGTATCTCCATCCACCGTAATCATATTGAAGGTATCAGAAACCACCTGAGAGGTTGCTTCCTGCAAAAGTTCCTTGGAAATTGCTGCATCTGTAGTCAAGAACGCCAGCATGGTGCACATATTGGGATGAATCATACCACTGCCCTTGCTCATACCGCCTAAGGTTACTGTCTTTCCACCCAATTCCACGGTGACTGCCAATTCCTTATTTACCGTATCCGTTGTCATAATTGCCTTGGATGCATCGGTACCAGCCTGGATACTTTCCTCCAATTGGGTACTCATAACGGCAACGCCATGAGCCAGCTTCTCCACCGGAAGCTGCATGCCGATGACACCGGTAGACGCAACACCCACCTGCTGATGCGGTACACCTAAGGCTTTTTCCACCGCCTTTGCAGTTGCCTCACAAGCAGCAAAGCCTTCGGCACCGGTTGCCGCATTGGCAATGCCGGAATTGATAACGATGGCCTGCATCGGTTCCTTGGAGGCCACCACCTGTTGATCCCACTTCACACAAGCAGCCTTCACCACGTTGGTGGTAAAGGTTCCGGCGCACACACATGGTGTTTTGCTGTATACCATGGCCATATCTGTCCGGCCCTTGTATTTGATATTTGCTTCGCAGCTGGCTGCTGCAAATCCTTCTGCTGCGGTTACACCGCCTGTGATCATCTTCATCCTTCTACCTCTAGCTGTTAAATCTTGTAATATTTTCTTCATTCAACGGAAAATCATAGGTGTACACATCATCTCGGATGGTCCAGCCTTCCTCATGCCAGAACTGATTTCCCACTGCATTGCTCTTAAATGCCAACAAGGACACTTTGCTGACCGATTCCTTCTGTAGTGCCAGCATCGCCGCAGTTGCCATGGCTTTGCCGATTCCTCTGCGCCGTAAATCTTCCCGTACACATACATGATAGAAACAACCGGTACGTCCATCGTGGCCGCACAAAATGGAGCCTACGATTTCATCCTGCACCACCGCCACCACACTGGTGGTTGGATTCCGGCGAAGAAAGCGTTCCACCCCTTCCTTGGAATCATCGATGCTTCGAATACCAAATCCATGGATGGTCATCCAGAGTTTGCGTACCCCCTCGTAATCTGCCATTGTCATTGTCCGTATGCTATATTCCACTTGATTCATGGTCCTTACTTCCTTTATGGGAACATCGGCGCCATGGCCAATCCCTCTTTTTCATCCAATCCAAACAACAGATTCATGTTCTGCAATGCCTGTCCGGCAGCACCCTTCACCAAATTGTCCAGTGCGCCCATCATCACCACGCGATGGGTACGTTCATCCACCTTGAAATTGATATCCACGAAGTTGCTTCCTTCCACCCACTTGGTTTCCGGAGGGGTATCTCCATCCAATACACGCACAAAGAACTCCTGGTCATAATACTTCTTATAAGAAGCTCGAATCATCTCTTCCGTTGGATAACCCACGCTACCATCCGGCAAAGTCACCTGGCAGAGGGATGCATACTCCGTTGCCAAAATACCGCGATTCATCGGTGCCAAATGCGGAGTGAAGTTTACAAGAATCTCCTTCCCGCAGGCATATCCCAGCTGTTCCTCGATTTCCGGCGTGTGACGATGGGTGGTGACACCATATGCCTTCATACTTTCATTCACTTCGCAGAAGAGGTTCTGCTGTTTCGCACCACGGCCTGCACCACTGGTACCACTCTTGGCATCAATGATTAAGGTATTCGGATCAATAAGGCCATCCTTCACCAATGGATAAGCCGTTAAAATGGAACAGGTGGTAAAGCAACCCGGATTTGCAATGAGGCGGGCCTTCTTAATATCTTCCCGGTTCACTTCGCACAAACCATAAACCGCTTCTTCAATAAACTGCGGGCTTTTGTGTTCGAGATTGTACCACTTCTCATAGGTTGCCACATCCTTGATGCGGTAGTCTGCAGATAAATCAATCACCTTACACTTCGATAAGATGTCCTCCGTCAATACGCTTGCCAGATAGCCCTGTGGCGTAGCGGTAAAAATCACATCCACCTGCTTGGCCATCTCTTCTAACTGATCCTCCAAACAAGGATCTTCTACTAATTGGAAGAAGTTCCGATAAACATCGGCAAATTTTTGATCCACGTAGCTCTTGCTACCATACCAAACAATCTCGGCCTCCTTATGTCCCAATAATAACCGTACCAATTCTGCGCCTGCATAGCCGGTAGCTCCTACAATGCCTACTTTTATCATACATATCCTCCATCCAATCCAGTTCTTGGCCACACAAATCCCATGATTGTGGCATTTCTGAATCTGCATTCATTCATATTATAATATACACCAAGTTGCCTGACATTAGTCCGTGAATATTATAATCATTTTTATTGCATAATTATACATTCATAAAAACACATATGCAAGAGCATATCTCACATGATTAACCCGTAATTAAAAAGTTTTATTGTGAATATTTTCTACTTGCACATCGGAAAGTCATATTGTATATTATTGCATAGAATCAGCAAGCGGTTTCGTTAGCAAAAGGGAAAAGACTGAAAAGTCGAAAAAGGAAAAAGATTTGACAGTTCAAATAGAGGTGTCTGAAAAGGAAAAAGGTATTACTGCTAACAAAACCGGTTGCACCCGATTCTGGGTGAAAAGAATCATATATAGGAAAGGAAATAGATTATGAGTGAAAAGATTGTATTAGCTTACTCCGGTGGTTTGGATACCACAGCCATCATCCCTTGGTTGAAGGAGAACTACGATTACGAAGTCATCTGCTGCTGTATCGACTGCGGACAGGGAGAGGAATTAGACGGTCTGGAAGAACGTGCCAAGTTATCCGGTGCTTCCAAGCTTTATATTGAGGACATCACCGATGAGTTCTGTGATGATTACATCGTTCCTTGTGTTCAGGCCGGTGCGGTTTACGAGAATAAGTACTTATTAGGAACTTCCATGGCTCGTCCGGGTATTGCCAAGAAATTGGTTGAAGTTGCTCGTAAGGAAGGCGCTACTGCAATCTGCCATGGTGCTACCGGCAAGGGTAACGACCAGATTCGTTTCGAGCTTGGCATCAAGGCTTTGGCTCCGGACCTTAAGATCATCGCTGCTTGGCGTGATGACAAGTGGAACATGGATTCCAGAGAGTCTGAAATCGAGTATTGTAAGGCACACGGCATTGACCTTCCATTCTCTGCAGACCAGAGCTACAGCCGTGACCGTAACTTATGGCACATCTCCCATGAGGGATTGGAATTAGAGGATCCGGCCAACGAGCCAAATTACGATCATCTGTTGGTACTTGGTGTTTCTCCTGAGAAAGCTCCGGAGGAAGGCGAGTACGTTACCATGACCTTTGAGAAGGGTGTTCCAACCTCCGTCAATGGTAAGAAGATGAAGGTTTCCGATATTATCCGTGAATTAAACACCTTAGGTGGCAAGCATGGTATCGGTATCGTTGATATCGTAGAGAACCGTGTTGTAGGTATGAAGAGCCGTGGTGTTTATGAGACTCCTGGTGGAACCATTCTTATGGAAGCACACGCTCAGTTAGAGGAATTGGTATTAGACCGTGCAACCATGGATGTGAAGAAAGATATGGGCAACAAGATGGCTCAGATCGTTTACGAAGGCAAGTGGTTCACTCCTCTTCGTGAGGCAGTTCAGGCTTTCGTTACTTCTACCCAGGAATATGTAACCGGTGAAGTAAAGTTCAAGCTCTACAAGGGCAACATCATCAAGGCCGGCACTACATCTCCATACTCCTTGTACTCCGAATCTCTCGCAAGCTTTACCACCGGAGATTTGTACGATCATCATGATGCAGAAGGTTTCATTACCTTGTTCGGACTTCCACTGAAAGTTCGTGCCATGAAGATGCAGGAGCAGGGATTATTAAAATAGTCAATCCATCCTAAAATAATAAAAAGTAGAAAGAAGCGCTTGGAGTAATCCAAGCGCTTCCTTCGTTTTTATAAGTGATAAGGGATTTTGATTGTGTCTTTCTGGGTGAGTTCCTTACTACGCGCATCCGGTTGTGAAAATCCCACATAAATCGAGAAATTCTGTCCATACACGTTACGAATACCACCTTCATTGACCGAAGTAAATGCCCGTTCTTGCAACGGAATCACCACTTCCTTGGTCTCTCCCACGTCCAAAGTGACACGAGCGAATCCACACAAGGTCGGATGCAAGACGGCAAAGCTGCTATCTTCATCCTTGATGTATACCTGTAACACATCCGAGCAAGCAACATCACCGGTATTGGTAATGGTTGCATGCACCTTATGTTCCTCGTCCACTGTGGCATTGGTCACATCCATCGATCCATAGGTCAAACCAAATCCAAACGGATACAATGGCGTTCCCATGAAGTACCGATAGGTTCGGTTCTTCATGGAATAGTCATCAAAGTCCGGGAGGTCTGCAGTGTTCTGATAGAATGTGACTGGCAGTTTACCGGAGGGTGATATTCTGCCTAACAGAAGATCTGCAATGTCTTCGCCTCCCAAAGCTCCGGGATACCATGCCTGTAAGATGGCTGCTGCATGTTCATCGGCGGCCTCTAAATCCATAGCAGATCCCGTCATATTGATTAGGATGACCGGCTTTCCACTATCAAAGACCGTGCGCATCAGTTCCCGCTGCGGTCCCGGGAAACGTAAATCCTTCTTGTCTCCCGATGCATCAGAGTTACCGGTATCTCCTTCTTCTCCTTCTAAAGTTTCATCCAAACCTACAACCAGCACCACAACATCCGAGTAATCACATACCGTCTGCGCTTCTGCCAGACGATCGGAACGGGATGGCTTCGATAGGTGCTCCACGTTGTTTTTCCACAAGTGGCAGCCTTCGGAATAAATGACACGGATCGACTCAGGCAATTTCTCCTGCAAGCCTTCTAAAACAGTCACATAACGCTGAGCCGTTCCGTGATAATTACCAATGAGAGCGCTTCTGCTGTTGGCGTTCGGGCCAATGACACCAAGGGTTCGGATATTTTCTGTCATCAGCGGAAGGATTCCATTGTTTTTCAATAGAACCATGCTCTCTTGCGCGGCCGTATGAGCAAGCGCCTCATGAGCGCCGGTCGCAACATCCATCCAGCCAAGCTCATCGTATTCCGTTTTATCAAAAAGTCCAAGCAGCATACGCGTGGTAAACAAACGGATGCAGGACTGGGTGACCATCTCTTCCGTAACCAATCCCTGATGAATGGCAGACATTAATTTCTCATAGGTGCAGCCACAGTTTAAATCGCAGCCGGCCTCAAGTGCCATCTTGGCAGATTCCTCTGCCGTCTTGGTTACTTTGTGGTTCTCATGAATATCACGCAGTGCCCAACAATCCGACACCACATGTCCCTGGAAGCCCCACTTCTCACGCAAGGTACGCTTCAACAGGGTTTCGCTGGCACAGGCAGGCTCTCCGTTGACACGATTGTACGCGCCCATGACCGCTTCTACCTCACCATCTTTGACACAGGTCTCGAAGGCCGGCAGATAGGTTTCTTCCATATCCTTTAGGGATGCCTTGGCATCAAAGGAATGTCGAAGTGCCTCCGGTCCGGAATGTACGGCAAAATGCTTTGCACAAGCCGCAGCCTTCATGTACTCCCCATGGCCCTGGATTCCATGAATAAAGGATACGCCCAGGGTTCCGGCCAAGTATGGGTCTTCACCATAGGTCTCATGACCTCTGCCCCACCGGGGATCACGGAATATATTGACGTTGGGAGACCAGAAGGTTAAACCCTTGTAGATATCACGGTCTCCTCTTTTTGACAATTCATTGTAGCGGGCTCTGCCTTCGGTTGAAATACATTCCCCGATCTGTTCCAACAAGTCGCAGTCAAAGGATGCTGCCATACCGATGGCCTGTGGGAACATGGTTGCTGTTCCACCACGTGCCACGCCATGCAGACTTTCATTCCACCAGTTGTACTCCGGAATATCAAGTCTGGGAATTGCAGGTGCATTGTATCTAAGCTGCGATGCCTTCTCTTCCAGCGTCATCTGAGACACCAATGCTTCTGCTCGCTCTCTAGCTTCTGTACGGTTCATAGTCTTTTTCCCTTTTCTTTAGCCCTTCACAGCGCCGGCCGTCAAACCATCTACAATCTGATTGGAGAATGCGCAATATACAACGATGGTCGGAACGATGGCAATGATGATTGCCGCGAACATCTGTGAGTAGTTTGTGTTATAAGGTCCAACGAACTTGGACAAGGATACCGGCAAGGTTTTGATGTTATCATCGGAAATAAATACCATGGCCAGCAACAACTCATTCCAGTTTGCGACGAAGGTCATCAAACCGGTAACAAACAATCCGGTTTTTGCCAACGGCAGGCAAACCTGGAAGAAAATCTTGTAAATCGAGCAACCATCAATACATGCGGCTTCCAACAATTCGTTTGGAAGACTTCGGAAGAATCCGGTCATAATATAGATGGTAACCGGTAGGGAAAAGGTCAAATACGGAAGCACCAATCCCCATAGATTGTTGGATAATCCGATTTTTGCAAATCGGGTAAACAACGGAATCAACACACAGTGTACCGGAATCATCATACCCAGCATGAAGTAGGTCAAGGTCAATCCGGACAACTTCCACTGCATACGAGCGATTGCAAAGGCAATCATGGAACCAATCAGCATACTTAAAATCAATGTAATCACGCATACCAAAAAGGAGTTCCAGGTTGCAATTCCAAGCTTACCTGCAGTCCAAGCAACCACATAGTTATCGATAAACAAGCTCTCCGGCAAAGAAAACGGAGAAGAAAAGATTTCTGCATTGGTCTTGAAGGATACGGAAAATACCCACAAGAGTGGAACCAAATAGATGGCTACCATGATGCAGAGAAATGCATAAATTAATATTTTCGGAACGGAAATCCGTTTTGTTTTCTGATTCATAACACCCTCCACTAACTTTCGTACTGATCGGTCTTAAATACGTTGTTAATCAACGCCGTCATAATCAAGCACAAAATCAAAAGTACAACACCGATGGCACTTGCATATCCATATTTAAAGTACTTAAATCCCTGGGTATACAGATGCGTTGCCAACACTTCGGTCGTGTGGTTCGGGCCGCCTTCGGTCATGTTGAAGATCAAATCGAAGAACTTCAAGGAACCAATGGCATTCAAACTCATTGCAGTACCTACCATTGGTTTGATCAATGGCAAGGTAATATAGCGGAAAGACTGTGCTTTGGAGCAGCCGTCAATCGCGCTGGCTTCATATAAACTTTTACTGATTCCGGAAATCTGTGCCATGTAGAGCATCATGGATTGTCCCACGTACTGCCACAAAGCAACGAATCCGATCACCCACATAGGCAAGGTGATAAATCCCTTGGTATCCATCAACCACAACGGGCCGGTAATTCCCTTGGTCAATAATAACTGGTTGATACCAAGCTTTGGACTGAAGATAAACATCCACAGAAGTCCAAGTGCTGCAGATGATAAAACACATGGTAAATAAATGACATTCTTAAAGAAGTTTCTTCCCTTCTGAATGTTGGTCAACAGGCCTGCAAGAAGCAGGCCCATGATCAACTGAGTTACACAGGAGAAGACCAAGAAAAACATAGAATTCTTCAGTGCGATTTTCATCGTATCATCATGTAAAAGACTTATGTAGTTTTTGATGCCAATAAACTTTGGCGGTGTCAATGCATCATAATCACAGAGTGAATAGAAGATTGACTGACAAATCGGGATGAAAAGCACGAATGTAAAAAGTAGTAATCCCGGCACAACAAAAATGCAAATTGCTTTTTTGTCCTGTAATAACTTATTCATTAGAGTTCCCCTTTTAAAACAATTCTTTCTGTAACAATCCTATCGGATATTATCCACGTACCATTGTTCAATGGTCTTGAATGCCTCTTCCGGTGTCTCACTTCCCAGGTAAGTAGCAACCATCTGGTCATCGAAGAAAGAACCAGCCTCAGTAGTCTTCAAGGACTCATTCAAGAAACCGAAGGTTCCGGATGCATTCTCGAAGATATCCATTACATATGCAAGCTGTGCAGGTGCTGCTGCTGCATCATATTCCACCTTGGTTACCGGAATCTTTCCACCCTTCTCAGCAGTGTACTTCTGAGCAGTGTCATCGGTGAAGTACTTCATCAATGCGATAACTGCTTCCGGATGCTCGGTGTTTGCACTCATTGCAAGAGAATCAGACTTTGCAATCAAACGGTTCGGATCATTGCCGCCCTCCAATGCCGGGAACTGGAATACTCCACACTTCTCCTCGAATGCTGGGTTGGATCCGTTGATCTGACCGATTGCCCAAGATCCCTGAATCAAGATTGCTGCTTCCTCATTGTAGAAAGCTGCGGTTGCAACGTCGTTGGTATCTCCGGCAGCGGTTGGCTGGAAATACTGAGACAGCTCTAACATCTTGTTTGCTGCGTCGATGGTCTTGTCATTTACCCAGCTCTCATCGCCGGCTTCCATAGCTGCAAGGTCAACACCTTCACGATCCATTAAGTATGCGCAAAGCATGG
Organism: Lachnospiraceae bacterium; assembly: GCA_024690885.1. Taxonomy (GTDB): domain Bacteria; phylum Bacillota; class Clostridia; order Lachnospirales; family Lachnospiraceae; genus XBD2001. The sequence goes on along the minus strand of JAILOI010000009.1, from coordinate 3,854 downwards.
ACAAGCACCAAGCGGTTCCTGCACTGATGGTGATTGGTGTATAGCCTGCATCTTTTAACTTCTTACAAGCATCCAACAACTCATCATAAGTCTTCGGAACTTCTACGCCTGCCTTATCGAACATCTCTGTGTTGTAGAATACGCATGCTGCTGCGATGTTCAACGGTACGGCATAAATCTTGCCATCATAGGTCTGCTGTGTGAATACACTGTCGCTGGTGAAGGTATCCTTCCATCCATCTGCATCCAAATAGGATGTTAAGTCTGCTGCAACACCCGGCTCAACATACGTTGTCAGGTTTGGTCCGGGACTTACAATGAAGCAGTCCGGAGTCTCGCCGGAAGCAACCAATGCGTTTAACTTGGTGTAGTACTCTTCCAAGTTTGTGGTGATTGGAGTTACATGGTAAACACCTTCGTAATCCTTGTTGAAGCGCTCTAACACATCCTTATATCCTAAGGAAATCATGTCTTCCGTTGCATTCAAATCATCCCAGAACATCCAGGTGATTTCTTCTGCACCGCTGCTGCTTCCACCGGAAGATGCGCTACCAGAGTCACTTCCGCTTGCTCCACAACCGGCAAATGCAGTTAATGCCATTGTTGCAGACAATAAAATTGATAAAAGTTTTTTCTTCACAAACAATACCCCCTTCTTAAGATTTGTCGCGTTTGTGTTACTAAAGTCATACTATCATCAGTATACAACACTTGCTTACAAATTCTTGCGAAAATGCTTCCTAATTGTTGCTATTTTTTTGCCCATTTTATCTTCCTTTGTGAATTCTTACCGATTTATCTTAACGAAAATTATGCATTGCGCCTAATATTTTTATATTTTTAGAAAATATATTGCCTTTTTTTCTAAAAAAAGGGATATTAACAGTGATGTTTTTTAGGTTTTGTGAAAGCAATTTCTGTATATTGTTATTCCACAGACGTTGTACTATTCGTGCGATTGGAGGGGAACACATATGATCGAAACATTAAACGGTATGGTGGAAACCGTGAATTATCACGGCAACACCAAATTGAAGTTCTATCATAATAATGAATATGAGAATTATCCGGCCCACTGGCATACGCCGGCCGAAATCATTATGCCTATTAAGAACGGTTACAAAGCCGAATGCGGGGGGCAAACCTATGATATTCGCGAGGGAGATATCTTCTTCATCTGTCCCGGTACCATCCATTCCTTGACGGCACCGACGGAAGGAGAACGAATCATCTTCCAGGTGGGGGCTTCTTCCCTGCGGGAAATTAAGGATGTGGATACCATCCTCTCCCTGCTCTCTCCGGCCATTCTTATTACACCGGAAGCATACCCGGGCATCTACGATACCATCCACGATATTATCTTAGAAATCCAGGACGAGTATTTCCGTGACAGCTTTTTCTCCGAGTCTTATATCTACTCGAAGTTTCTTATGATGTTGTCACTCATTGGACAAAACTACACCAATACGGCGGATCAGCTTTCTTCCAATGTATCCAGACAGCAGGAATACACCGACAAATTTCTCTCCATCTGTGACTATATTTCCAATCACTGCACGGAGAATTTAACCCTGGAACAGGTAGCGGAACAGGCCGGATTCAGCAAGTTCTACTTCACCCGGTTATTCAAACAATTTACCAATATCTCGTTCTACAAATACTTAAACCAAAAACGAATTGCCATGGCGGAAAACCTACTCATTGATGAGAAAAACTCCATCACCGACGTAGCCCTCGGCTGTGGATTCTCATCCCTGTCCGCCTTTATTCGTATGTTTAAAATTGTAAAAGGCTGCACTCCCACCGAATATCGGAAGATGCAGCATGAATGCTAGGAGGCAATGACATGTTTACTTTAGGATTACTGTATCAAGACCAGATGATACTACAACGCAATCAAGAGATTCGCATTCTTGGAACTACCACCCCTGCAAATCTCATTACCGGCGTCTTGGAAGATGTTACATCCACTGCCACCGCCGATGCATCCGGTTCCTTCGTTTTAACTTTTCCAAAACGGGAAAGCGGTCGGCATCTTACCTTAACCATATCCGATGATACCCAGGAGGTTACCCTCCACGATATTTCCATAGGTGATATCTACATCGCCGGTGGTCAATCCAACATGGAGTTCTTCCTGCAGTACGAAGCCCATTGGGCAGATGCCAAGGCCGATGCCGCTTGTAATCCGGCGTCCCAAAACATCCATCTGTTCAATGTGCCGCAGATTTGTTTCGAGGGGCATACCTCCCGCCAAAACGATGCCTATGGCCACTGGTTCACACCGGATGTCACCGATGATTTGGCTTGTTTCTCTGCACCCGGCTATTATTTTGCCAAGGAAATCAACGCCAAGGAAGATGTCCCGGTTGGTATCATCGGTTGTAACTGGGGCGGTTCCACTGCCACAGCCTGGCTTCCGGCTTCGGAATTGGAAGATTGCGATTTAAGTTGTTACTTACAGGAATATGCCGATGCCTGCGCTCTCTATTCCGAGGAAGAGATGAAACGCATCAGCTTAGAAGCCTGGGTATGGGAAGATTCCAAAGAAAACGGCGAAGCCTTTGCTCCGCTCCTCTACGGACGTGATCGTAACTGGCAGTTGGACTATATCAAACGTTGTGCCCACAATCCCGTGATTCCTATGGGTCCTTATAACATCAATCGCCCCGGCGGTTTGTACTCCACCATGTTGGAGCGCATCATTGGATTCCCTTGCTTGGGTGTCCTCTGGTATCAGGGCGAAAGCGACAGCGGTTTGGGGCACGCCAAGTTCTATGACCAGTTATTAAAAAAACTCATTGCCCACTGGCGCAAGGTATGGAACTACGACCTCTATTTTTTCATCGTTCAACTGGCACCCTTTGGTGTCTGGCTGGAATGCAGCGACGAAGACTACGCCACCGTGCGCCAGCGTCAGCGCCAGGTAGCCGATGAAGATGACCGGGTGGGCATGGCCTCCATCCTGGATCTGGGCAGTTACTACGACATCCATCCCAAGGAGAAGAAGGAAGTAGGTCGTCGCCTCTCTCTCCTGGCACGCAAGATGATTTACGGCGAAGATCTTCTCTGTGAAGGGCCACGCCTCACTGCCATCGAGCATACCGGACGCACGGAATTAACCCTGCATTACGATGGTGGCACCGTCCTGACCCAGGATAGCTGCATCAACGACATTCGGGTTCAGTTGGATGGACAGCAAGGCCTGGTCGAATCCTATCAGTTGTCTGCGATGGACCTGATTCTTACCGTTCCTGCCCTGGCGCTTGCTCCAACCGGCACTGCTATTACCGTTGACGTAGGAACCGCCGACTACGGCGAACTCCACATCCACAACGAAGCGGGCCTTGCCATGCAGCCGGGTGCCATGACCATACGCATCTAACCCATTCCGCTTGGGTTTTCCGATTTCCGACGGCAAGTCCATTTCGCACCTTTTTCCGCGAGGTCGCTCTCGCTTTCGGTAGAAACGTAGCGGACACATACAAAAAGCTCCTTACACATTGACCAAAGCAATGTGCAGGGAGCTTTTCTAGTGCCGACGTTTCTACAGACTCGCTACAAAAAAGGTACGTCATCGACTTACCTTACAACTCATGTACAAATCAAAGAAATAGACTTGCCCTAAAACGCTTGTACAAATCAAAGAAATAGACTTGCCCTAAAACCTATTCTTCTTCGAACATATGGGCATTATCATCTTGCGATTGGTTTTCCTCCGGCTGCTGGGGCTCGGCCTCGACCACTGGTGTGGACGGCATCGGAGGCGGGGTTGGGCGACTTGGATCACCATAGCCCGGAATCGGGGTCACCGGCGGTACACTGCGATAATAGCTGGTGGTGCTGGTACCCTT